>RDZP01000135.1 GCA_004294005.1 Cytophagia bacterium | reverse complement strand
TCATTCAATAAAAAATTAAAAACAAATAAAATTTCATTTAACATAAAAAAAATAAAATTTTATTTTGATTATAGTAAATTAAGACAAATTATTAGATGCATTTAACCTGTATTGAGTAGAAAAAATATATCATATTCAAAATAAAACCTATTTTCAAGTTTTGTAAAGCAAAATTGGGGATAGGTTTTATTCATGATCAATCAAAATAAAAAAAATACTATTTTACTCATCAAAAAACAAAGTATTATTTTTACTCATCAACTTATTAAAAAAAAGTACTATCAAATTTTGATAAAAATATATATTTCAAAAAAAAATGAAAATTATTTTTGAAATATAAGAAAAAAAGACTATTTTTGTGTAGTGATACTTTATTTTACAAAAAATGATATTATTATGATAGAATTTTTGGTTTATTTTTCAGTTTGCCTATTGGGTTTTATACTGATGTTTTGGGTGTTATTGTTATCACTCAAAAAAGATAAATATCCGCCTAATGATGATGAGGACGGCGGAATTGGTAAAGGTGGAAATTTACCGATTATAGACTTGCCACCAAGTGGAAAAATAGATGATCTATTGGTAGATAGATGGTTTGAAGACAAAAAACACACAATTAATTTTTAATATCAAAATAAATAAATAATGGATAATATGATGTTTACCAATGAAGAATTGGAAACGATTGGCTCTGCTGATGCACTCAAAAAATTACTTTCTTCAAAAAAAATCAACTTTAAAAAGGTATTGAAAGAAATAGAATACGAACAAGAATTAGAAGCACTACAAATTGAATTAGTCAAAATGCACCAATGGGTAAAAAATACAGGTAAAAGAGTAGCCATTATATTCGAAGGTCGTGATGCTGCAGGAAAAGGAGGAACAATTTTGAGATTTACTCAACATCTTAGCCCGCGTGCTATGCGTGTGGTCGCCTTGCCAAAACCATCAGAAACAGAAAAAGGACAATGGTATTTTCAAAGATATATCAAAGAATTACCTGCAAAAGGTGAAATCGTTTTTTTTGATAGAAGTTGGTATAATCGTGCTGTGGTAGAGCCTGCAATGGATTTTTGTACCGAAGAACAATACAATAAATTTATGCAACAAGTCCCTGAATTTGAAAATATGCTTTATCAAGACGGTATTATTGTCATTAAATTATGGTTTATTATCGATAAAAAAGAACAAAAAGAACGCATCGAAGACCGCCGCAAAAATCCTTTAAAACAATGGAAAGTAAGCCCTATTGATGAAGTAGCACAAAAAAAATGGGATATTTTCTCAAATTACATTCGTTTGATGCTCAGCAAAACCCATACATTATACACGCCTTGGGTGTTGGTCAATGCTAATAATAAACAAAAAGCACGTTTGGAAAGCATCAGGTATGTACTCTCAAAATTAGAATATGAAGGAAAGGAAGATGCAAAAGTTGCTTTAATTTATGACCCAAAAATTGTTTCAAGATACGAAGATGGTTACTCAATGCAAATCTAAAAAATCTAAAAAAATATACAAACTATAAACTTGGGAAATCTTTGAAAAAGGAGATTTGAGGTCGCAAAAATGCCACTTTTTTACATAAAAAGATGTTACATTATGTATAGTGGTGGCATTTATGCCACCTTCCGCAAAGTATTTTAGAGATTTCCAAAGTTTATAGTACAAAAAAGATATGAATAATTTTATCACTCAATTACCACAATTATTAACATTAAAAGAAAAAATAATGGAGGAAAAAGAGGTGGAAGTTTTTTTGTATAGATTAGAAACAATACACGAAAAATTGGGCGGAAACAAATATTTTAAACTAAAATATAACCTCGAAGAAGCAAAAAAACAAAATAAAACTACATTACTCACTTTTGGTGGTGCTTATTCAAACCATATTTTCGCAACTGCGTCAGCAGGAAAATTATTTGGTTTTGAAACGATAGGTATTATAAGAGGCGAGGAGCATCTGCCTTTAAATCCTATTTTATCACACGCTAAAAATGAAGGAATGAAATTGATATACCTCAACCGAACCGATTTTAGAACATTAAAATCAGAAGACAAAAAGGCATATTGGCAAGAAAAATTAGGGAATGATGTTTATTTTTTGCCCGAAGGAGGTGCTAATATTTGGGCTGTAAAAGGTTGTACTGAAATGATGCAAAACTGCACATTAGCGCCTGATTTTATTTGCCTTCCTTGTGGTACAGGCGGAACGCTTGCAGGTGTATCTATTGGCAATCCTACCTCAAAAATCATTGGTTTTCCTGTTTTGAAAGGGGGAGATTTTATAAATAATGATTGTAATGTATTCATAGAAAAATATTTTGATTTTTTTTCATTATCAAAAATAAAAACTAACTTTGAATTGATAACTAACTATCATTTTGGTGGTTATGCCAAATCCAATTTGGAATTAAAAGGATTTATGCAAAGTTTTTATGATAAATACCAAATTAAATTAGATGAAGTTTATACTGCTAAATGTATTTATGGTGTATATGATTTGATTGCTAAAGATTATTTTCCTAAAAAAACAAAAATTGTTATCATCAATACACAAAGAATGTTATAAAAAAATAGTAAATATATGAATCAACTTTTAGAAGATTTACAGAATAAAGTAAATCAAAA
Source organism: Cytophagia bacterium (assembly GCA_004294005.1). GTDB lineage: Bacteria > Bacteroidota > Bacteroidia > Cytophagales > Microscillaceae > RDXZ01. The sequence continues at coordinate 1,700 of RDZP01000135.1, read as the reverse complement.
AACGAAACCTATTGGCGCATTAGGTAGATTAGAAAATATTGCCATTCAGATTGGATTGCTACAAAATACACTCACTCCACAACTCAATTCACCACATATATTGATTTTTGCTGCTGACCACGGATTAGCAAAATCAGGCGTAAGTCCTTATCCGCAAGAGGTTACGGCACAAATGGTGCTTAATTTTGTAAATGGTGGTGCCGCTATTAATGTATTTGCTAAGCAAAATAATATTGCATTAAAAATAATAGATGCAGGAGTTAATTTTGATTTTGATGAAAAACTACCAATTATTCACGCAAAAATTGCCAAAGGAACACAAAATTCATTAGAAAATCCTGCAATGACTTTGTCTGATTGTGAAAAAGCATTTCAAAAAGGACAAGCATTGGTAAAAGAATTACACCAAAAAAATTGTAATGTAATTGGTTTTGGGGAAATGGGCATTGGTAATTCGTCTGCGGCGGCTTTGTTGTTGAGTTATTTTGGAAAATTACCGATTGAGGCTTGTGTGGGACGTGGTACAGGTTTGGACGATGAAGGGTTGAAAAGAAAAGCAACCATTTTGCATGAAGTCCAACAAAAGCATAAAAAAGTAATTGCTTCAAAAAATCCAATGGAAATTTTGGCTACTTTTGGTGGCTTCGAAATAGCAATGATGGCAGGAGCGATGACCACAGCAGCACACTTGAAAATGTTGGTTTTGATTGATGGATTTATTGCTACTTCTGCGTTGTTGGTAGCCAATGCGTTGGATAGTACCGTTATTGATGCGTGTATTTTTTGTCATCAATCAGAAGAACAAAGACATCAAAAAATGTTAGATTTATTGAAGGCAAAACCGCTTTTGAATATCGGAATGCGTTTGGGTGAAGGTACAGGCGTGGCAGTAGCCTATCCTTTGATTGTGTCTGCAGTGGCGTTTTTGAATCAAATGGCTTCTTTTGGAGAAGCAGGTGTAAGTGAAAAATCAGTATAAAAAATAAACGTTATGACAAAATTTTCAAAAAATAGTTGCTATTATTGGTTATTTCTTCTTTTTACGAATAATTACTATTATTTGAACGCACAAACCAAAAACAATGAAAATGTTTTTCAAGGTTGGGTTGGTTATATTACCAATATTCGACTCAATCAAAAATACAGTCTTTCGAATGATGTACATTATAATCCAACTGCTTTTTTGGTAGTGAGAACAGGTATTACAAGACAAATTAATGAAAATATCAACTTTACTTTCGGTTATGCGTGGGCAAGAACTGCGACTTCTTTTTCTGATAATTTGATAAGAAAAGAGCATAGACCTTGGGGACAATTGGTAGCAAATTTACCTATTCCTAACTCGAGAATACAACTTAATTATAGGCTGCGTTATGATATGCGTTTTAGACAAAAAATAGAAAATAATCAATTAACAGAAGATTGGATTTTGGTGCATAGGGTTCGTTTTTTGACAGGTTTCAGGATTCCGCTTTCTCCAAGTACACAAAAAAACACTTTATTTTTGAATATTTTTGATGAAGTTTTGCTTAATTTTGGAGAAATGATTGTAAGAAATAATTTAGACCAAAATAGAATTGGTATTTTGTTGGGTAAAACATATAAGAGCATGTTTAAAAAGTAACACTACTTTATTTTGTAATAAAGATTATCTGTATTAACTTTGTATAAAATCACAACAAATTATATAAAGTTATGAG
>RDZP01000042.1 GCA_004294005.1 Cytophagia bacterium | reverse complement strand
ATAAAAGATTTTGAAATTATATTTCAAAATCTTTGTGAAATGTTAATAAATATACTCAATAAACCAAAAAAATGGTATTGAATACCTATTTAAGAAAAATTGTCATGTAGAGTGATTTTTTTCATTTGAATAGATGTATTGAGTTATGGTGTATATTAGAATACAAAGGTATTGTTTTTTTGGGAAATATAACAATGAAAGAGAAAAAAAGTTTAAAACTTTTGGAGAGTCGTACCAACGAACTTTAGTCTGTTGTTTCCATCGCAAGAGACTAAAGTCCGTTGGTACAATCCGCAACAGACTAAAGTCCGTTGGTACAATTCTTTAGTCTATTGGTACAATTCACAACAGACTAAAGTCCGTTGGTACGTAAAAAAAGTGTAAAAAATATTTGCAAATGAATAAAAAAATATTTATTTTTGTATCAAATAATATCAAAACAAACTTTTTTATTTTTATATGGAAGAACAACAAGGTTTACGTACAGCAAAATTGATTATGGTTACTGAAGGTAATAATAACAAATATTATGAAATGAAAGAATATGCAGATGGCACTTTTAGCGTTACGTATGGACGTGTAGGTGGACATCCAACCAAACAAACGTATCCATCGAGAGAATGGAATAAAAAATATAACGAAAAAGTAAACAAAGGTTATAAAGACCAAACTCATTTGTTTGCAGAAACAAAACAAGGAGAAGAAGAATTACAATTTGCTGAAATTGCTGATAGAAATGTAGCCAATTTAATCAATGATTTGATGCGATTTGCAAAAAAATCTATCAGTAATAATTATAATGTAAGTGCTGAGCAAGTTACACACAAACAAGTAGCAGAAGCACAAAGAATTTTAGATGAATTGGTAACAAAAGTAAAAATGAATGTAGATACAAAAACTTTTAACCAAACATTATTAGAATTGTATCAAATTATACCTCGAAAAATGGCTCATGTCAATGAACATTTGATTACAACCATACAAACACAAGAAGAACTTGATGCCTTAGAACGAAAATTATCAGACGAACAAGCAACGCTTGATGTAATGCGTGGGCAAGTCGAAATGAATGAAAAACAAAAAGAAGCAGTTGAAGAACAAGTAAGTAATCAACGTGAAAAAATAGATATTTTGGAAGCAATGGGCTTACAAGTAGAAAGTGTCAATGATGAAGAAATTATCAATCAAATCAAAACATTGATGCAAGACCACGCTTCTCATTTTCAAAAAGCGTACAAAGTTATTAATCTTAAAACACAAAAAAGTTTTGATAATTATTTAGAACAAAAAGAAAACAAAAAATTATCACTTTTTTGGCATGGAAGCAGAAATGAAAATTGGATTTCAATTTTGGAAACAGGCTTAGTACTTCGTCCTGCGAATGCAGTTATTACAGGCAAAATGTTTGGTTATGGTTTGTATTTTGCTGATAAATTTCAAAAATCATTGAATTACAGTTCTTTACAGGGTTCTTATTGGACAAGAGGAACGGCAAATGTTGGTTTTTTAGCGTTGTATGATGTGCATGTAGGCAATCAATTTCATATCAAAAAACACGAGAGTTGGTGTTATGAATTGACCAAAGAAAAATTATTAGAACGAGGAAAATATGATTCTTTGTTTGCTGAAGGTGGTGCAGATTTGCGTAATAACGAATACATTGTTTATGAGCAAGAGCAATGCACTGTCAAATATTTAATAGAAGTGAAATAAAAAACACAGCACACACTAAAAAAGTGTGTGCTGTGTTTTATCGTCCTTGCTTGTGTTCTCACAAGCAATATTAAAACTTAAAATTATAAGAAGCAGACGGAATAAAACTACCAATTACAGAAAAACGTACCGCTTCTGTTTGTGCAGGTACATCTGGATTTTGTCTAAAATAAATTGAAAATGGATTGCGTCTGTTATAGATATTATAAACAGAAAACACCCAATAATCTTCATTTTTACGTTTTTTACCATTCTTTTTGAATTTCCTGCCTTGTAAAGTAGCCGAAATATCAACTCTATGATACCAAGGAATACGCACATTGTTGCGAGAATCTTGTGAATTATGAGGAATAGCATATCCTTGTACTTCTATTCTATTCGTTGGAAAAGTCGCAGGAGTACCTGTCGATATTTGCAAATCAGCCGAAAAACTCCACCTATCGTTCAATTCATAAAAACCTACTAAATTCAATCTATGTAACTGGTCAAATCGATTAGGATACCAATCACCACGATTAATACCAACAATTTGTCTTTCTGTTCTTGCCAATGTATAACTTATCCAACCATTGAATTTTCCTGTTGCTTTTTTGATAAAAAACTCTAAACCGTAGGCTCTGCCTTTTCCAACTAATAAATCACCTTCGAGGAATCTATTCAACAATAAATCTGCACCATCTATATAATCAATTACATTTTGAAAAGTTTTATAATAACCTTCTACCGAAAATTCATAATTTTGTCCTTTTATTTTTTGATTTCTAAAATAGCCAACTGCCACTTGGTCTGCTAATTGTGGCTTGATATTGTTTGTACTTGGAGTCCAAACATCAAGCGGCGTAGAAGCCGTTGTATTAGAAATAAGGTGAATGTATTGTGCCATTCGGTTATAACTTGCTTTGATAGATTGTGTCGAGGTCAATTCATATTTGGCAGAAAAACGAGGTTCAAAATTATAATAAGTTTTTACATTTTCCATATTTCCTGCTTGTCTAATGCTTACTGTTGGTTTTCGTTGTCCTACAGGTGTATCATTGGCATATTCATATACTTCTCCTGGTCCTAAATAATTGAACCAAGAAAAACGCAATCCATATTGCATCGAAAAACGAGAGTTTACTGTTTGTTCATTCCCAATAAAAACAGCATTTTCTAAAGAATATCTTTTTGGAAGGCTGATATTAATGGTTTGTCCGTTGCTTGTTGCAACTGCACTACCGGGTTCAAAGGTATAAAAAATAGATTGACCTCCGAAGGTAATTGTATTTTTTTCATTCAAATACCAATTAAATTCAGGTTTTATACTATAATTTAGTATTTTTGAATTCCAATCAAAAGTATCTCTGCCTGTTCCAAAACCTAATCTATAATCATAATTGCTATAAAAAGTAGTCAAATTCATAAATAATTTATCACCAAAAACGTGATTCCAACGCAGTGTTGCGGTTGTATTTCCCCAATTAAATTTAAAAGCATTAGGACTACCAAAATTATCACGTCCAAAATAACCTGAAAGAAAAATTTGGTCTTTTGAGCCTAATTTATAATTTGCTTTCATTGTCAAATCATAAAAATTAAAAACGGCTTCTTTCAATGTGCCACTCAAAAAAGGTTTTGCTAATATATCCAAATAAGAACGTCTTGCAGCAATCAAAAAAGAACCTTTGTCTTTTTTGATAGGTGCTTCTATCATCAAACGGCTAAAAATCAAGCCTACTCCCCCTGCAATGCCCCAAGTTTTGTTATTGCCTTCTTTCAATCTTACATCTAATATTGATGACAAACGTCCTCCGTACTGTGCTTGCGCTCCGCCTTTTACAAGTTTAACATCTTTGACAGCATCAGGATTAAAAACAGAGAAAAATCCAAACAAATGCGAAGAATTATAAACAGGTGCTTCGTCTAAAAGTACCAAATTTTGGTCAACTCCACCACCACGTACATTGAAGCCCGTTGCTCCCTCTCCTACTGTGGATACGCCCGGTAAAAATAAAATACTACGAATAATATCTACTTCACCTAAAAAAGCAGGAATTTTAGAAATGGTTTTGATGTCTAATTTATTGACACTCATTTCTACTCTTTTCACTTGGTCTAACTCGCCATTGATAACTACTTCTTGAAGTTCTTTATTCTCTTCTTCAAGTTCTATGTCAATCTTTTGACTTTCTTGTAAATCAACTTCTAAATTTTTGGATTGATAGGTAATATAAGCACAAACAAGCGTATATTTTCCTTTTGGTACTGATATGGAATAAAAACCATAGACATTAGTAGAAACGCCTAACTCTTTGTCTTTCAAAAAAACTGATGCACCAATTAAAGTTTCGCCTGATTTGGCATCTTTTACATAACCGCTGATGGTTACCTTTTCTTGTGCGAATGAATATTGAGAAAAGGGTAAAAAGAAAATGAAAATCAAAACAAATAATTGTTTTGTAAAAAAATAGTTCATAATAAAAAGAGGAAATAATGTTTTTTTGCTTTTGTACTACATACTAAGAACACAATAAAAACTACTATTGTTTAAAAAGTTTCCAAAGTTTATCAATATGTATGTAAAAACTAAAAAATCTTACTTATCTTTGTAGAAAAAATGAAAAATAAGACAAAAAAATCCTGAAAATCTTGAAATCCTGTCAAGAAATAATATAAATTAGAATAAGATAAATCCTGTCAAAAAAAATAAAAAAATATGCGTAGTCATACAATTCGTTGGGTAATTGCATTTGCCACCTTTTCGATTATTGGTATTTTTGTAACTCAAATGTATTGGGTAAGAAAAGCATTTGATTTGAAAGAGAAACAATTTAACCAAAGTGTAAATATTGCTCTACGTAAAGTAGGCGAACAGTTAGCAAAATTAAATGAAGTAAGTTTAAATCCACAAATTGTTAATCAAACCTCTTCCAATTATTTTGTGGTCAATGTCAATACTTCGATTGATGCTAATTCGTTAGAGCATTTACTAAAAATAGAATTTGATAAAATAAACCTCGATTTAGATTATGAATATGGTATTTATGATTGTTCGAGTAACCAAATGGTATATGGAAAATACATCAGTGCAGACCAGTCAAAAAACGGAAAACAGAGTTCGAATTTACCTGCATGGAAAGATTATACTTATTATTTTGTGATTTTATTTCCTAACAAATCAGTTGATTTATTAGGACAAATGGATATTTGGTTGTTTTCATCTGCTGTTTTGTTGGTAGTGATTATTTTCTTTTCTTATTCTATTTTTGTGATATTAAAACAAAAAAAATTATCTGAAATTCAAAGAGATTTTATCAATAATATGACACACGAATTCAAAACGCCTATTTCTACGATAGCACTTTCAGCAGATTTGATTTCGAATCCGAAGATTATGGCAAAGCCTGATTCTTTACTCAATTACGCCAATATTATCAAAACACAAAATACACGCCTCAAAAATCAAATTGAAAAAGTGCTACAAATGGCAGTAATGGACAAAGGAAAATTACAACTTAATTTAGAACCTTTGAATTTGTTAGTTTTGATTAAAGAAGTAATTAAAAATTTTAATTTGGAAGAAAAAGCAAATATTTATTTAGAATGCAATTTGGAAGAAGGTAAATGTAACTTTACAGCAGATAAAGTACATTTTACAAATATCATTTACAATCTATTAGACAATGCTATTAAATATGTATCACCCGAAAAAACACCTGAAATTAAAATAAAAATTCAATACAATATTACGAATTATCAAACAAAAGGCTTATTATTATTTATCGAAGACAACGGTATTGGTATCGATAAAAAACATCAAAAAAGAGTTTTCGAAAAGTTTTATCGTGTACCTACAGGCAACATACACAACGTAAAAGGTTTTGGTTTGGGGCTGAATTATGTCCAACAGATTGTCAAAGCACATCATTGGAAAATAAAATTAGAAAGCGAAATAAATAAGGGAAGTAAATTTATCATTATTGGTATTGAGTAGATGTATTATTTTAATTCTATTTAAAAAAAATAATTTACCTTGTTATTATTTTCAGAAAAAAAAGTTACTTTTGCAGAGAATAAATATTTTTCATACATCAATAATAATAAAAAATGGAAACAGAAAAAATAAACATACAGGAAGCACTTTCTTTGGGATACGTTTATTTGTTACTAATTGGTCTGGTTACAGATAATATTTTTTACAGTGCATTAGATATTAACATTATGAATTATTCCAATTTTTTGGATATTCTGACTACACCTATTAATTTACTTATCAACAATTATATTATTCCTATTACTTTGGTTTTTATTGGTTTCATTATGTATTATCTCAATAAATATCAACATCAAACAAAAGAAAAAAAAACAGGAATAAAGATAAGTAAATTTGAAATGAACAGAAAATTTGTGATTTCAATGGCTTTACTTACCTTTGGGTTTTATGTAGGTTTGGGATGGGGAATGGCAACAGGAACAAGTGAACGAATAAAAAAAGGTGAAGTAAAACCATTACACGAAATTATTTTTAATAATGGCAAACAGCTTAAAGTAAGAATAATAGGACAAAATAGTACTTATATTTTTTATGTCTCCGAAAATACAAATAAGGTCATCATCACGCCTATTACTAATACCATTTTTCAAATAAAAAAATTGTAAAAATTTAAAAAAAAATAGCATTTACATCATTTGGTATTCAGGCGTTGCCATCATTGCAATAATAATTTTTGGCAACGCATCTTTTGTTTCATTTTTGAGATAATTTTGAATATTTTTTGCTAATTTTTTATTTTCTACTTGCCAAAGATAATCTTGTAATGATTGATACATTTTATCATTATTTGAAACATTATTAAACTTTTTTTCAAAGTTATTCCAACCAAATTTTGCTTCTATTTTTTGAATTCTATTTTCAAAAACACCCGTAACACCTGCGTCATTTTCATCTTTTGCTTCTATTTCTAAATCTGCATTTTCACCCAAAAGTGTTGGAAATTTAAGTCTAAACATCAAAGTTCCACTATCAATCCAATTTTTTCCACCTGCCCAACCTGCTACATTAGGTGGATAAAGCAACATTTGACCTAATATTTTTTGAACAAAAAGTAAAGGGTTTTCATTTTTAAAATCAAAATTAATTTGTCTTTGCATACCTACTAACCATTCAATCGGTGATTTTATTTTTGTGCCAATATTTTCTTTGTCATAAAACCAAGAAGAAGTAAAAATTTCTTTCATCAAAATAAAAATATCATATTGACTATCATAAAAAACATCTGCTAATTTATTAAGTCTTTTTTCGGGAATAGTATCATTAATAAAAAAACGATAAATTTTTTGGGTAATAAATACTGCTGTTTGTTTTTTCTTCAAAATTATGTCAATAATATCTTCCCCATCAAAATTACCTGTTTGTCCAAAAAAAGTTTTCTTATCAAAATCGTGAAATTTTTTTCTAAAAATAAATTCATTACCTGCAAAACTCCAACCTGTAAATGCTCTTGCTGATGCTTTGATGTCATTTTCAGTATAATTTCCCCGTCCCAATGTAAATAATTCCATTAGTTCTCTGGCAAAATTTTCATTGGGACTTGTTTTTCTATTCTGTTGATTATTTAAAAAAGAAAGCATTGCAGGCGTTTTTGCGATGGCTTTTACTAAATCTCCAAATTTTCCTAATCCTTTTTCTCTTAAAATAGTGAGGTAATTTTCAGTATGGAAAATATTACGACTTTGGCAGGCAAAATGCCCGTGCCAAAAAAAAGCCATTTTTTCAGCCAATTGATTTTCAGTATTTTTCATTTCATCTAACCAACTCAAATTAAGTTTTCGTACTAATTGTCTTGATATTTTTCGAGCTTCTGCCTGTGTTTTGGCATCTTTTGAATCTGCTAATTCTAATAAATTCTTTGTATTTTCAGGTGTTACTTTGATTTTTTTTAAAGTAATATTTTTATTAAGAATTGTATCTATTATTTTTTTATTGTTATCATTGCTATTTTTTAGTTCTGGACCAAAGCCTGCACGCCAAAGAAGATGAAAGTTTTCCATTGTTTTGAAGTTTTTATTTTTTAGACATTATAAAATGAAAAAAGTTTAATACATTCTTATTTAAGTTTTCAAAAATTATCAATTCAAAAATATATTGTAAATAATATGGTAATTTTAGTTATTTTTTCAAAACATTGACTATCTTTGCACATATTGTAATTTTTTTTTATTTTGATATGAAATTAACATTTTGGGGTGCTTCGCGTCAGGTAAGTGGCAGTATGTATTTACTCGAATTAGAAGATGATATTAGACTTCTAATCGATTGTGGAACAGATATGGAACGCAAAGACTACAATCCAGAAGACTACTTAGGGATTTTTCCTTTTGAGCCTTCTATGCTAAGTGCCGTTATTGTTACGCATGCACACATTGACCACACAGGTTATTTACCTAATCTAATCAGAGAAGGATTTGAAGGTAAAATTATATGCACAGAACCAACTTTTGCACTGACAAGACTTTTATTAGAAGATGCTGCCTCTTTGAATCAAAGTAAATTAAAGAAAATTAATGCTGAAGGACGCAAAAAAAGAAACAGAAAAGACAAAAAAACTTCTCCTGAGATAGAAATCAAAAGAGCGGCTGATGTAGAAGGAATGTACTTACAAAAACAAGTAAACGAAACTTTAGATTTTTTTAGAACCATTCCATTAAATCAAAAAATAAAACTCAATCAAAATATTGATATGACTTTTATTCCTGCGGGACACATTTTGGGTGCAGGACACGTAATTTTAGAAGTAAAAGAACAAGGACAAATCAAAAAAATATGTTTTTCAGGTGATATAGGAAGACATAATTATCCACTTCTGGTTGATCCTGCTATTGTTCCAGAAGTAGATTATTTAATTTGTGAATCTACTTATGGTAATAGGCAACACAAAGACGACAGAAGCCCTGAAGATGCTATTTTTGATGTAATTCATAACACTTGTGTAGTCGAACAAGGAAAACTTATCATTCCTGCATTTAGTGTAGGACGTACACAAGCAATGCTTTATACGTTGCATAGACTAAGAGTTGCAGGCAAATTGCCGCCAATCAAAATTTATGCAGATAGTCCATTGGCTTTAAAAAGCACTTGGGTTTACCAAAAATATGCTTCTTGGCTCAATAAAGAATCACAGGAATTTGCAGAAAAACATACTAATTTATTTGATTTTGAAAATTTGATTTATGTTGAAGATATGAGAGATAGTAAAAAAGTTGCAAAAACCAATGAATCTTGTATCGTTATTTCTTCATCAGGAATGATACAGGGTGGTAGAGTTGAACATCATGTAAGAATGAATTTAGAAAACCCAAAAGCAACTATTTTTATGATTGGATTTGCAGCTGAAGGTACATTAGGTTATGAATTGATGAACGGGCAAAAAACAATCAGAGGAAAAAAAAGTGATATTACTGTAAAAGCACAAGTAAAAGGAAGTGATGTATTTAGCGGTCATGCTGATTTGAATGACTTAATAAAATTTGCTAAATACCAATCACCTCAAAAATTAAAAAAATTATTTTTAGTTCATGGTGAATACAGTACAATGCTTGATTTACAAAAAACATTGATTAAAGAAGGTTTTGAAAATACTATTGTACCTAAAAGAGGTGATAGTTTTGAGTTATAATCAATAAGGTTAAAAATTTTGCGTATTAATTTTATTATTAAAAAATTCCCTAAAAAAAAATTATTCTTTTTGGAAATTTTTTTAAATTAAAATCAGTAAAGTAAAACAAATCAATACAATGAAAAAAACAATTTCTTTTTCTATTATCATTCTATTTTTTTTGTTGGCAATCAGTTGCACATCAGGAAAAAAAGCCTTTGAACGTGGTGATTATCAAAGAGCGATTGACTTATCTATTGATAGATTACGTTCTAATCCAACACATCAAAAATCACAAGAAACGCTGAAAAAAGCATATTCTATTTTGATTGAACAAAAAACTGCAGAAGTTGCCATTCTTAAATCGAATAACCAACCTTTTAAATGGGACAAAGTAATAGCAGTTTATCAACACATTCATAGTATAGATGAACAGATTAAAAGTTGCCCAAGTGCATGGGAACTTATCAAAATGCCTATAAGGTTTGACCAAGATTTATTAGAAGCAAAAAATAAATCTTCTTTAGAGCATTATGAAGCTGGTACAGTCGATTTACAATTTGGCACACAAGAGAAAGCAAGAAGTGCTTATAATCATTTTACAATTGCTCAAGACTTATCACCCAATTTAAAAAATGATTATTTACTCAAAAAAAATGAAGCGAAAAGAAAGGCAACTACTATTATTGGTGTTTATTTAGTGCCTATCTCAAATCAAATTAATTTTTCAAATGATTATTTTAGAGGGAAAATCAACGAATACGTATTAGAATTGGATAAAAGAGAATTTTTGGATGCAGAAGTATTACAAAGTATGGACGCTGAGACTGACATTAATGATATTGTAAAAATAGAATTTACTAATTTTAGAAATGATGATATTATTTTTAGTGAAATCAAAGAATCAATGAGAGATACAATCAATCATGAAACAACCAATCCAACTACAGGTATCAAAGAAGTAAGAAGAATGGCGGTTTTTGCTGATTTGATTACTTATAAAAAATCACAAAAGTTTTATGGTAATCTTGAGATGACCATTTATGATGCGGCTAATAAACAAATATTGTTTAGCAAACCTTTGCAAGCAGAATATTTGTGGAAAATTGAGTGGGCAAAAATGATGGGTGATACAAGAGCCTTGAATGATAGACAAAGAAATTTATTACAACAAAAAGAAGAATTTCCAACATCAAAACAGCCTTTTTTTACTGAATTTACTAAAAATATATTTCCAAAAGTACAAGAAATAATTAAAAATTATTACAATAAAAATTAAAAATAAATAATAAAAAATTTGTGATTTACGTTTTTTTTATTTTACTTTGTTTCAATATTTTTTTTATTTTACTTATTTAAAAAAACAACTTTAAACTATATACTAAAAATGAATCTTCTAATTGCTTCAGTTATTGTAATAGGTTACTATTTATTGTGTGCATTATTGATATGGGTAATGTGGTCACTGATTGATTTACTCAAAATTCCAAAAAGAAGTAAACCTGTTTTAAATACATTTGGAATATTGATTGCTATGTCTGTTATTTTATTATTAGATAAATATTATTTTTTGATTTGGGATGCATTAGGACTTCTTGATATTTCAAAAGATGGTGGAACGATTAACTTTTCTGAAAATGAAAAAATAAGGACAGATATTATAGTGGGCATTAAATCGGTATTTGCAATTTGGCCTATCTTTTTATTGGCTTATTTTGTCAATACATTGGTTAATGCTTTTTTTTGGTATGGAATGTTTATTGATGATGAAGGTGAATCAATGGTACCAAAGTTATTACGACAAATTGCAATGGTTTTGTTGTATATTGTTGCAACAGGAGCAGTAATTACAATTTTTAAGCCTGATTTCTTAAATCATTTTTTAGCAGGCTTAGGCGCTACTGGGGCAGTAGGTGCATTCTTGAGTAAGGAACCTGTGAAACAAGCTTTTACAGCCTTATCTTTGAATATCAATAAACAAATCAAAAAAGGTGATGTCATTGAAATGAATGACTATTTAGGTGAAGTACAAGAAATTGGTTGGAAAGCAATCAAATTATTAACACCTGATAATAATTTATTGACAATTCCAAATGTAATGTTAATTAATTCGTGTTACATTAATCACTCTCGTCCTAATGCAGGTTCTACTGTACGTTTAGAAATAGAATTAGATGCTTCAATTCCACCCGCAAAAGTAGAAGGATTATTAAAAAGATGTGCTGAAGATTCTAATTTAATTATCAGTGATGCAAAAGTAAAAGTATTGAATTTTCAAGGAGATAATGCACTTTATTTGATAGAGGTTCAAACAGATTCTACAGACTTAAATTCTGTTAAAAGTCAAGTTTTATCTTCTATTTGGTACATGTTAAGGCGACAAAATCTAGTTGACAGACCTGCAGGCTATAACATTGATAATACTTTTGAAAGAACAATTGTATTGTTAAACTCAATTTCAATTTTAGAATCACTGACTGAGCAAGAGGATAGTATTATTGCCGAAAAAGCGGAATGGCTAAAATATGGTCCATTAGAACGAATTATGATAGAAGGAGAACATGATTACTCTTTGTGTATAATAGCTGAAGGAGAAGTAGAAATTCTTAAAAAACAAGAAGATGGAAAATTCAAAGTCATCACTAAATTACCTAAAAATAGTATATTAGGTGAGCAGAGTTTTTTAACAGGACAACCACGTGGAGCAACTGTAAGGTCTATTAAAGAAACATTAGTTTGTAAAATATCGAGAGAAAGCCTTAAACCTATTTTATCAAATAGACCTGAAATTATGGAAGTTTTGAGTGAAGCATTGGCAGAAAAAGAAGCACAAAACGAACTGGCAAGCAATAAATACAAAGATGATATGTCAAAACGTGCTTCAAAACAAAGTGCAAAACAACGTTTTTTAAGTTCCATTAAAAATTTCTTTAGTGATGATGAACAAGTTGTTAGTAACACTAACGGAATTGTATAATAATAAATCAAAAAAAAACGACTAATAAAATACTTTAGTCGTTTTTTTATTTATTCCATATTATCCTGAATCATTTGAGCAATTTCTTGCATTTCTTCTTTTGAATATTTTTTTGTTTTGCCTGAAAGTGTAGCATCAGCCATACTATTGCTTGGAAGTAAGTGTATATGTGCATGTGGAACCTCATAACCAATTACTGCTGTGCAGATTCTATTACAATTCAATGCTTTTTTTTGGGCTTCTGCTATTTTTTTTACAAATTTTTGTAATTCGATATACTCTTCATCTTCCAAATCAAACAAATAATCTACTTCTTTTTTAGGAATAACCAAAGTATGCCCTTTTGCTTTTGGATTAATGTCTAAAAATGCAAAACAACTTTCGTTTTCTGCTATTTTATAACAAGGAATTTCGCCCTGTATAATTTTTGAAAAAATTGACATAGTTTTAATAATATATTTTATTTTACTTCCTCTACCCCTACAATTTCTTTATAACTAACGTATTTTTTAGTTTTGTGATGGTAGATTTCATTGATTTCTCTTGTTTTGATTCGTATTTTTTTACCTCTCATACTTCTTGGATTTTCGATAAAAAAAGAATCATTATCAAAAGGTTTTAACCATAAAAACTTATCTATTTTACCTGCATCATTTTTAATATTAATAAAGACATAATCTTTGTTTTCTATTTTTTGAAAAACGCCTTCAAAGAAAATAAATTTTTCGGTAACACTTTCTTCCTTATATTCATTTTCTTTTTTTAACATCAAAAAATCTACAAATTTTGGACAATTCTTCAACAAAAAGGGAGCAACTTGTTTGCCTAATTCTTCACTAATTCCTGTATTACCACTAGTAGTGCTTGCAGGTAATATTGACGAGTACTTCAAAATAATCAATCCAAAACACATTTCTATTTCATTTTCTTTGGGCAAAGTTGTATTTGTATTAATAGTACCGTCTGTATTTCGTCTATTAAAACACTCGCACATATCTTTGGCAATAAGTTCTAAGGTAGAATCTGGTACTTGGACTGTATTTTGAGAAAAAACGATATTTTGTATAAAAAATAAACAGAATAAAATGGTATAACGCATCATAATAAATTTTAAGGTTGATATTTTATAAAGCTTTAATTATTTAATTTTGGTATGATAAATCCTCTTGTTTTTGCTCCTTTTCTTTTTTCCGTTCTACAAAATACATTTGCATCTCTCCTGCATTTTTAGCAGTAATCATACCTCTTGGCGTACACTCAAAATTGTCTTTAATAATATTATAAGTTGCTTCTGAAACATTTAATTTCCCTGCTTCTCCACTACTTTCCATCCTACTTGCCAAATTCACAGTATCACCCCAAATATCATAAGCAAACTTTTTCTTACCAATCACACCTGCCACAACCCCTCCTGTATGTATGCCTATACGAACCTCAAAAATAGGTTTTTGTTGCAATATTTTTTGTTTTTTCCATTCTTCCATAAAATCTAACATTTCCAAGCACGCTTCTATTGCATTATTGGCTTGTTGTTCCGCATCAAAAAACCCACCTGCAGCCATATAACCATCTCCAATCGTTTTGATTTTATCCAAGTTATATTTTTCCATTATTGTATCAAACTTCTCAAAACAAACGCTCAATTCAGTAACAACCTCTTCAGCAGTCATATTAGCGGCAATTTTAGTAAAGCCTTTAAAATCAGTGAAAATAACAGATACTTTTGAATGATAACTTGGCGTAACTAATCCTTTTTCTTTCAGTTCATCAACTATATGTGGAGGTAAAATATTTGCTAATAGTGATTCAGATTTTTGTTGTTCTTGTATTAATACTTGGCTTTTCTCCTCCAAAGCATCTCTTTGCGCCAATATTTCTTCTGCTTGTTGTCTTATTTCTTCTGATTTGAGTTCAATTTCTATATTTTTTTGTTGGAGTGCAGTATTTGCTTTTTTCTGATTTTTCAACCAAATAATTACAAATAAAACTAACACAATCAACGAAACAATGCTTGCTGCAAATACAAAAAACCAAAGTCTATTTTGATTTAACTCAGCTTTATGACTCATTGTTTCTTTTTCTTTAATTGCTTTTTCTTTCAATAATTTTTGATTATCTATTTCTTGAATAGAAAGTTCGAGATTACGTCCAACGATACTGTCTTGTAATCTCATTTTTTCCAATTCACTTGCCTCTAATTTTCCTGTAATTTTTGCTTTTGCTAATATTTCATTTTTCAAAGAAAGTTGCTTTGAAATCAGTTCCTTTGTTCTATTACCAATTGTTGATTCTTTTTCTTTGATAGTAGATTCTTTTTGTTGAATTGTTGATTCTTTTTCTTTGAGTGTTTTTTCCTTTTCAGCCAATTCTTTTTTTGATGCAATCAAAGCAATGTATTCTTTAAATTCACTTTGTAATTTTTGAAAATTATCAAGTGCTTTTCTATATCTTCTTTTTTTACTATCTTTTGATTTCATATTTTCATACAAGTCAATGGCGTAATTATTTAAAAAATTAACCATATCCTCCTCTTTTATTTTTTCTGTTTCAAAAAGTTGTTTATAAATTCTATAGGCTTTCTCATGATAAACAAAAGCCTCATCAGGTTTTTCATCGTAGTAGGCTTTTACCAACCCAAAATAAGTGTATGTTTCTGCTAAACCTTGTGGGTAATTAAGTTCTGTTGCTAATTTTTCTGATTTAGTGAGATATATTTTTGCATCTTTGTATTTTTCATTCTCAATGTATTTTTTAGCAATCAAATTTAAGTTTTGAACTTGATAATATGTTTTTGCCTTTTCGTTAATTTGTGTTTTAAGTTTTTCAATCAAAGCACTATTATCTTGAGCATTAGTAACCTGAAAAATTCCAAATAAAAAATAAAATAAAATAAAAATTATATTCCTTTGTTCTTGTGTTATCATTGATGTTATTGAATAAAATACTAAAAAAGTATAACTAAAATTTTGCCATATTTGTATAAATGATAAAAAAAGCCTTATTTTTGTTAAAAAAAATGGGCAGATGCACTAACCTTACATCTGCCCGAAGTGAAAGCAGGACTCGAACCCGCGACATTCAGTTTCTGAGACTGACGACCTAACCAACTGGTCTACTTCACAAAGTAAATTATTCTTTAAATGAGAATAACCTCCATTTATTTTTTATTTCCTTTGATAAATTACTCAAATCAGACTTTTGCTCTACCACTGAGCTATCCTCGCATATATGCACACTTATAAAAATTGTGCGAGGAAAAGGATTCGAACCTTTGCACTAAGCTTTATCACTTACCAAAAAAAATCAAAAACTGTTTAATCTAAGACTTGAAGCAAGAAGCTTACACTGATGTTATCTTTTGTTTCTAAAGAATAAACAATAAAAACAAAAAAGGATAACGTTAAAAAACTAACAATAAATCTTAGTCTATACTTCATTTTTTCAACAAAAAAAATAGATAATAAGTTTCATTTTCAGCCTTGAAAATGTATTTTTTCTCTTTAATAGTTTTTTTTTATTCTCTTTTTATGTTGTATTTTAATTATTTAGTGTATATTTGCCCGTTCTAATTTTGATATATTATTCTAATTTTAATTATTTATGTCTTATCTTGATATTGCTATTATTGTTATTTATTTAGTATTTTCTCTTGTTTTGGGTTTATATTTTACCAAATCAGCCAGCAAAGATACAGCAACATTTTTTTTAGGCGGAAGAAATTTGCCTTGGTGGTTGGCAGGAACATCAATGGTGGCTACTACTTTTGCCGCTGATACACCGCTGCTCGTAACCGAATTGGTGGCTACAAAAGGTATCAGTGGCAACTGGATTTGGTGGAATGGTATGTTGGGTGGAATGATAGCCGTTTTTTTATTCGCAAAATATTGGCGAAGAGCAGAAATTATTACAGATGTAGAATTGATAGAAATTAGGTATTCAGGAAAAGAAGCTTCTTTTTTGAGAGGTTTTAAAGCCATTTATTTAGGAATTTTGATGAATGGAATTATAATGGCATGGGTAAATGTTGCCTTAGGTGATTTGATACGTGTTTTTTTTGATTTACCTTCTTCTTCTATTATTTATTATATTGCAGCAGCGATGTTTTTGGTGGTTTTGTATTCTGCCCTCTCAGGCTTGGCAGGCGTTGTAGCCACAGATTTTGTACAATTTTGGTTGGCAATGTTAGGAACAATCGTTTTAGCATATTTAGTTTTGCAATCTGATAAAATTGGCGGTTTGAGTGGTTTAAAAGATAAATTACCCGTGAGTACTTTGTCATTTTTTCCTCAAATTAATACTTTTGGTAATGGACTTACAACAGGTGCGCAATTATTTTCGATTAGTTTAGCCACTTTTTTTAGTTATATAGCGGTACAATGGTGGGCAAGTTGGTACCCTGGTGCAGAGCCGGGTGGCGGTGGTTATATTGCACAACGTATGATGAGCGTAAAAACCGAAGCAGATGCTACAAAAGCCACTTTATTTTTTCAAATTGCCCATTATACTTTAAGACCTTGGGCTTGGATTTTGGTAGGTTTATCTACATTAATTTTATACCCTGATTTACCTGAAAAAGAAAAAAAATTAGGCTACGTGATGGCGATGAAAGAATTTTTACCCGATGGTCTAAAAGGTTTATTATTGGTTTCATTTTTGGCAGCTTATATGAGTACCATTTCCACACAATTAAATTGGGGAACAAGTTATGTTATTAATGATTTTTATGGGCGATTTATCAGACCTAACGCTTCTCAAAAACAATTAGTGAATGCTTCGAGATGGGCAACTTTATTGATGATGTTGATTGCTTTATTTATCACTACACAAATCGAAACCTTGACACAAGCATTTCAATTTATGATTACCGCAAGTGCAGGTTTGGGTGGCGTTTTGATATTGCGTTGGTATTGGTGGAGAATAAATGCTTGGAGTGAAATTGCTGCTACTCTTTCGCCTTTTGTTTGGTTGTATATTATTTCTTTTTTTGGATTACCTTCGCCTTATGATTTTTTGATAATTGTATTATTGACCACATTGAGTTGGCTAATTGTTACTTTTCTTACGCCTCCTACTGATAAGAAAATTTTGTTTGACTTTTATAAAAGAGTTCGTCCACAAGGTTTTTGGCAACCATTTGCAATGGGAAACCTGACACACAATACAACTATTTTTTACGCGATTGCATCAAGTCTTTCCGCTACATTATTAGGTTATAGTATTTTATTTAGTATTGGTTATTTGCTTTTTTCTGATTTTATTTATTTATTATTTTGGTTAATGATGGGCGTTTTTGCTTTGTTTTTATTGCGTTATTTTGGTAAAAAAGGTGAGATTTGGAAATAAACTAATATAATTATACCAACAGACTTTAGTCTGTTGGTAGGTTATTTATTTGAAAATCTCTCATATTTTAACACCCATCACCAATACATCATCAATTTGTTCATAATTACCTTTCCAAGCGTTAAAATGATTTTCAATAAGTGTTTTTTGAAGATATAATGGTTTATTTTGGATTGTCAATAAAAGCTTTTTAAAATCTTTTGTGCCTACTTTTCTATTCTCCTCTCCTCCAAATTGGTCTTTGTAGCCATCAGAAAATAAATAAAAAATATCATCTTTTTGTAAATTGTAATATTGAGCGGTAATTTCAAAATATTGGTCTTGAACGTTTTTTTTATTTGTATAACCCACACCTCCTATCGTAATTTTATCTGCTTTAAGTTCTATCAAGGCATTATCTCTAAAGATATACATTGGACGACCTCCACCTGAAAACTGCATTTTAAGTGTATCCAAATCTATTGTACAAATACCAATCTCCATTCCATCTTGACTAATTCCTGTTTGGTTATTTTGTTGATTTAACTCTTCCTTGATGTATTTGTCTAATAAATATAATATTTTTTGCGTATTAGTAATCTTTTGATAGCTGACAAAATTAGATAATAAATTATTACCTAACATAGATAAAATAGCACCTGGTACACCATGCCCTGTACAATCTGCAACCGCCAATACAAAATATTTTTTTTCTCTAATATCAATCACGTCAAACCAATAAAAATCACCTGAAACAATATCTTTAGGTGCATAATAAATGAAATGTTCTTCAAAATTTTGGTCTAAGTCATCATTTTCGGGAAGCATCGCACTTTGTATTCTTTGTGCATAATTGATACTTGCGGTTATTCTGTCATTTTTATCTTGTATTAATTTATTTTGATTTTCTATGAAATTTTTTTGTGTTTCTAATTCCTCATTTTGTTCTTGAATTTTTTTATATTTTTGTGATAAATCTTCATTGAGAATAGATTGCTCTTCAATTTTATTTTTAATTTTAGTTCCCATTTTATGTAATTCTTTTCCTAAAATTCGAAGTTCATCATGCGAATCTACATGCGTATCAGCACTCCAATCCTCATTGCCCAATGCTTGTGCAGCTTTTGCCAAACGAATAATTGGACGAGAAAAACGGCGAGCAAGATACAAAGAAACTAAAATCCCAATCAAAATAATAGGTACAAATAAAAATAAAATTCGATTTCTTA
This sequence comes from Cytophagia bacterium, assembly GCA_004294005.1. GTDB lineage: Bacteria > Bacteroidota > Bacteroidia > Cytophagales > Microscillaceae > RDXZ01. The sequence continues at coordinate 1,684 of RDZP01000042.1, read as the reverse complement.
TTTTAATTAAAGGCGTAAAAGCTTTTTCAGTAGGTACAGAAATAATTAAAGTCCATTGATTGCCTTTATAACTCAAATAGCCTTGTTCTCTTACAAAAAAAGATAGTTTTTTTTGAGTTTCAATGAATACAAAACTATTATTAGTATCTTTGAGAGGTTGTAAATTTTCATATTTTTCTTTTAATATTTTTTCAGGTTGATAATTGGAATATAATAAAGTACCATTTTTATCAATCAAATCAATCATTAAATTATCTTTTATGTGCTTGTTATAAGGCACTTCTTCAAAAACTTCGTATAATTTCTCAATCAATACACGCGAAACAATTACACCTTGTTTTTGATTTTTTTCATCTTTGATAATTGCTGCAAAATGCAGTACATTGTTTTTTGCAGAAGAAGATGTAGAAATATCAACTACAACTTCTTTTCCTCTTTCAATATCAATCCAATAATTTTTTAAGGCGTGTTTTTTGTTGATTTCAAGATTTTTACTGTCAGCAATTCGAATTCTATTGGCATCAAAATAAGAAAAACTATAATATATTTCATTTAATTGATGTAATTTTTGGAGATAATTGGCAATATCTACTGTTTTTGATTGTTTATTTTTGAGTATAACACTATTAGAAAGTGAACTAATATCACTAATTCGCTCATAAATAAACCGTTCAATATTATTCATACTATTGACCGACTGCTGAGAAATTTCATCTAAAATTTGTGCTTTTAATACTTTTTGGGCTTCTATATTTACAAAATAAAAAAAAGTCCCTGCGGTAAAGAGTATCAAAAAAAGGCACAAAAAGACAAATTTAAAATAAATATTCATTGGATAGGTTATAAGATGGTGATTAGTTCTTTTATTTTTCCACAAAAATAGTTCCTTTGATTTACTTTTTGCCAAAATCAATATTATTAAAAAGCTAAATTATCAAAAACATAAAAGAATAAAAAAACCTTTGTGGTATATTATGTTCACAAAAGTTTTATGATAATGTTATCAGATATAATGATATTCAAAAATAGTTTTATTTATTTTTTTTATCTTCTTTTTTTACTTTTTTGATATTTTCTTTCAAACTTTTTGCTTGTATTTTGAGAAGATTAATTTTTGCAAATTTCCCTGAAACATAACTTTCTATTTCATCGATAATTGCTTGAATTTCATTTTTTACGAGTTTTCTTTCATCTCTGAGCTTTTTGAGTTCGTTATTTTCTTTCGACTCAACTTCTTTTTTTTCTGTTTTATTTTTTTTGATTTTTGCTTCATCTTCTTTGAGACTTGCTTTTTGTTCTTGATTTGACATAATTTTTTATTGGGATAATATTAATTTTATATTAAAATTTAAAATTAAAAAAGCCTAAAACAACATCTTAGGCTTTTCAGAAATCTTATTTAAAAGAATGCAACCTATTTTTTGAATTATTTTCAAAAATTTATTATTTATTTTTAATTAAACAAAAAATAATCAGATAAAATCAGAATACTTTTTAAAGTTTTATAACACAACAATAACGTGGTGCAAAAAAAATACAAAATACATCAATAAACAAAAAAATAAGATTAAGTTTTTATTATAGTTTTATTAAATTGTAATTATTATTTTTTTTATAAAACATTGATTTTTAATATTTTACATTACTTATTTGTAATTATTTCTTGCAAAAGGTCTGGTATTAG
>RDZP01000041.1 GCA_004294005.1 Cytophagia bacterium | reverse complement strand
ACTACAAAAATAAACTTTTGCAACAATATATCCAAAAAAATAGTCATAATTTAGTGATTTTCAATGAATTGTGGCTATTTTAATAATTACAAATTAAAGTTTGCTTTGTCTTTTTTTTTGATTTTTTTTGAATTATATTTGCAATTTATATCTAAAAAATGAAATTAAAATTATTGCTTTATTGGATAGTCTTGTTGATTATCACTTTTTATTTTTCTGAATGTGCCAATAGAGTAGCACCCACAGGAGGTGAAAAAGATACTTTATCGCCCTATATTATTGCATCTGTACCACTTCCTTTAGCAAAAAACTATCAAGGAACAAAATTATATTTGGTTTTTAATGAATGGATTAAAGAAAAAGAACTATTTACAGAGTTGCTCATTTCTCCTCCAGTTAATTATAAACATAAAATTAAAAAAAATATTTTAGAAATTACTTTTACAGAAAAACTAAAACCTAATACTACTTATAGTTTTAATTTTAGACAAGGAATTGGTGATTTGAGTGAAGGAAATGTAGCAATTACAGATACAGTTTCAAAACAATTACCACGAATTGCTTTTAGTACAGGTGATAAACTTGATACTTTGATGTTGAAAGGAAATGTAAAAGATTTGTTCTCAGGAAAAATTCCAAAAGAATCAATTGTAAATTTATATACAAATAACGATACTTTAAACATTGAAAAGCAATCACCTACTTATTTTACTTTGGTAGATGAAAAAGGCGATTTTTTGTTCACAAATATAAAAGATGGAAAGTATAGACTTTTTGCGTGGCAAGAACAAAACAAAAATTCTACTTATCAAGAGGGTGAACCCTTAGGATTCGTAAACGAAATAATTGAACTACCAAAAGACGAAAAAAAAATCTTTGATTTATTATTAGCAAAAGAAGACCATCAAAAACCTGAACTCTCAAAAGAATATATGCTCAATTCTCACTACGAATTCGAGTTTAGAGAAGGACTAAAAAAAGTATCTATCGAATCAACAGCAACATTGTTTCCTATTTTAGATAATAAATTAGTAAAAATATTTACACAACAATTTTCTAATGATAGTATTCCAATAAAAATGACAGTCATTGATTCAGTAGGAAATACGCTTTTGCTTAATTCAAAAATATTCTGCCCCGCTCCCAAAACAAAAAAAAGACAAGAAAAACAACGTTTTGAACTAAAAGCAGAACTTGCAACAGGTGCAGGTATAGAAAAAGACTTTGAATTGAATATCAGTTCTGACAAACCAATCGTTTCTTTTTTTCCTGAAAAATTAAAATATTATCCTGATAAAGATACAGCAAAAATTCAAAATTTGTTAGAAAAAGAAGGGGTAGATTGGCAATGGAATGAATACAAAACAAGTATAAAAATAAAGAAAAAATTAAAATTCAAAGAAAAAATAGAAATGATTGCTGATAGTGTTTTGATGATAACAGTTGAAAAAGACACCAGTAATCGCCTCAAAAAAACTTTTGTACTCAAAAATCCTTTACAATTTGCGACTATCAGTGGTAATGTGGACACAAAAGAGCCTTTTTTTATCATTGAACTTGTCAATGATAGCGAAAAAATAGTGGCAACACAAAGAAATAATAAAAAATTTAATTTTGAGTATCTGCCTGCTGGTACTTATCGATTTAGAATTATTATTGATAAAAATAACAATGGCATTTGGGATAATTCTGATTGGAAAAATAAAGTAGAAGCAGAAAAAATTATTCAATTAGAACTCAAAGAAAACAAAGGAAAAATCAAAGAAAAATGGGACATAGAAGATGTAAAGTTAAGTTTTTAGTGGCTTATTTTTAGTTTTATTTTTTAATTTAATACATTTACGAACAAAAAAAGATTTAAAAAAAATGAAATATATTTTTATCCTATTATTGACATTTTTCAATAATATGGTTTATTTAGCAGCACAAAGCCAAGAAGATTCAATCAAAATAAAAGAAATAGATGAATTTTTAGAGCAATTATACCAAACTAATCAATTTAACGGAAGTATTTTGTTGGTAGAAAAAGGAAAAATTTGGCATCATAAAGCGTATGGATATGCTAATTTTGATACAAAAGATACAATGACTATCAATACTCCTGTAAGGCTGGCATCAGTTTCAAAACAATTTACAGCAATAGCAATTTTGATGTTAGTGCAAGAAGAAAAACTAAAATTAGATGACGAAATTGTTACTTATTTGCCTGAATTAGAATCTTATAAAGACAAAAAAATTACGATTAGGCATCTTCTAAGGCATCAATCGGGTTTACCTGATTATTTTGGCATCGACTATTCAATTTTGCATTATTATAAAGATTATCAAAATACTTTGTATAATAAAGATTTGTTGTACTATTTTAGAGATATAAAACCAAAATTAAATTTTAAGCCTGGTAGAAATGTGTCTTATAGTAATACAGGCTATGTTTTTTTGGCTTTGGTGATTGAGCGAATTAGTAAAATGTCTTATCATTCATTCATTCAAAAAAATATTTTTGATGTATTAGGAATGAAAGATTCTTTTGTTTATGCTATTAAAAACACAGAAACAAAAATCAAACAAGATACAATTTTGGTCAGTGCTGATACAATTCCTGTGAGTGATAGAGAAATAAAAGTGGAAACACAGTTCAAAGTTATTACCAGATTTACGAATATAGACAAAAAAAGGGCGTATGGCTATCTACTTTCTGCTCCTTATCCTTTGGGTTTTGTGCCTTTAGATTATCATAAATTTGATGGAATGGTAGGAGAAAAGGGCGTTTGTGTTTCTACAAATGACTTTTTGAAATGGGACAATGGTGTCCGTAAAAATATTTTAGTCAAAGCATCTATTCAAAATGAGGCTTTTATTCCTTATGATGATTTTGGAATGGGTTGGAAAATTTATCGAGGTGATATTGCTTATCATCATGGATTGTATAGAGGTTTTAGAACTTATATGCACCGTCATATTTTTGAAGAGAATATGTTAGTTATTCTCAATAACACACAAATTAGTAATAAAATTGTGAATATTATTGAACAAATTAACAGAATATTGGAAGGAAAAAAATATAAATTACCTAAATTAACATCTGCTGAAAAGGCAAATTTAGATAAATTTAAGAATGATTATTGGATTAGAAAATAGAAAAAATATAGATTTTATCAAACTACTATACAATTTATCAAACCCTCCAAAAGTTTAAAACTTTTGGAGGGTTAAAAAGCCCATAAAACTATTCTTTTTAGAAATTGTATAAAATATTTTATTGTTATAAATAATTCATTATCAAATAATTAAACCTATCATATCTTCAAAAATTTGATAGGTTTAAAAGTTTTTATCTTTACCTCAAAATACAGAAATATTAGTCATTTACTACCAAACCATCTTTCAAACGAATGACTCTATCCGTATTTGCTGCTACTTCTGCATCATGCGTAACTATGACAACGGTAGTACCCGCTTGATGAATATCTTTGAATAATTGTATCACCTCTCCTGATGTTTTTGTATCCAATGCACCTGTTGGTTCATCAGCCAAAATTACCTTTGGTTTTGTAATCAATGCGCGTGCTAAAGCAACTCTTTGTTTTTGTCCACCTGAAAGTTCGTTAGGAGAATGATTTGCCCAATCTCTCAAACCTACTTTGTCTAAATATTCTAATGCTAAGGCATTTCTTTTTTTGCGTGAAACTTTTTGGTAATACAAAGGTAATGCTACATTTTCGACTGCATTTTTAAAACTTAATAAATTAAATGATTGAAAAACAAAGCCAATAAATTGATTTCGGTAATAGGCAGATTTTGTGGCAGATAAATTTTTCATCAAAGTTTTATTCAAATAATATTCTCCTGAATCATAATCATCTAAAATTCCTAAAATATTCAATAAAGTTGATTTGCCTGAGCCAGATGCCCCCATAATAGAAACCAACTCTCCATCGCCAATATGTACATTTGTACCTTTTAAGACGTGCATTTTGTGGTCTTTTCCTATTGAATAAAATTTATTTATATTTTTTACATCAATCATAATAATTTTTTTGGAGATATGGAATTTAATATTTTAGTAATATGTATTACAAGCTATCTATTTTATTACATTATCAATAAAAAAAACTTGCTAATTGCTTAGCAAGTTTTCTATTTTTTTTGTTGAGAAACTAAAAAAGATTGACAAAAATATTTATTTTTTGATGTATTGTTTATTACCTGAATCATTCAAATAATATCTTCCACCTTTTGGACCTTCATAAATTGTGCGTCCTTTTTCATCTTTTCCGACTACCTTATCATCTCCTGCTCCTTTTGTATCTTTTTTAGGTGCAGGGTTTTTCTTTTCATCTTTTTTTACTTCTTTTTTCTCCTCTTTTTTAGATGGAGTTTTTTTTGTTTGTGCTTCTGCTGAATTGACATTTAAGAAAAAGCAAAATAAAGTAACTACTACAGAAAATAAAAATTTGTTTTTCATTTTAATATTAAAAGTTTTTAGGTAAATGAATTAAATACATTTTATAACGTTTGACAAAAATAAATATTTTATAATTTATATTTTTTATTTAAAAATTTTTTCTTCCAAATATATTACACAAAATATTACTTGCTGTAAAATTTTTGTATATGTTTGAAATTTTAAGAAAAATATGTATTTACACAACCAATTGCCCCTGCTTGTGTCCCCACAAGCAGGGGCAATTGGTATAAGACTCGTTTGTTACAACATTCGCTTGTGGGACACAAGCGAGGCGTAAAACATTACATTTATAGCACTACCATCTATTTATTATCTATTCAATATAAGAATAAAAAAATTATTATTTATCAAAAACTATAGGTTTTAGTAAATATTTATCACAAAATAGAATAAAAGCATTATATTTGCAAATCAAAAATGGAACAAAAATTGAAAATAAAAAAGAGAATATCGAAAATAAATAATGGCTATCAACAATAAAACATCTATCATTCAATTAAAACATTTGAGAGCAGATATTTTTGCTTCTTTTATGGTTTTTTTGTTGGCACTTCCTTTTTGTTTGGGTGCTGCTTTGGCATCAAATATGCCTATTTTGTCAGGAATTATTACAGCAAGTTTGGGGGGTATCTTTGTAAGTTTTTTGGGTGGTTCAAATCTTACTATCAAAACACCTTCTTTGAGTATTGTAGCAGTTTTGGCTTTGTCCTTTCAATATTTAGGTAATAATTTTTGGATAGATTCATACAAAGAAATCCTTACCATTTTGGTATTGGCGGGTTTTTTACAATTTTTATTTGGTTTATTACGATTAGGTGAAATATTGTATATTTTGCCTGAAGCCATTATTTATGGGTTATTGGCAGTGTATGGTGGTTATATTGTTCTACAACAAATTCCTTTTCTATTAGGTATAATCCCTAAAAGTTTTGATTTTTGGTTTGTTTTGACTAATATTCCAAATTATATTTTGAATGCTGAGGTAGAAGTCTTGATTGTTGGTTTGGTGAGTATGGTCATTATGTTTTCATTTTCCTCTATTCGTTATGATTTTGTACCTATTATTCCTGCTGCAATGTTGGCAGTGATTACAGGTGTTTTTTTATCTTTTTATTTTGATTTTACAACTTTTGATAGCCACAGAAAACTATCCTTACCTTATTCTGTCGAACCAATTCCTTATATTTGGGAAAGTAAGTTTTTTTTGCTGCATATTATTCAATTCAAAATTTGGTATTATGCTGTAATAATTGCACTTTTAGGTTCATTAGAAACAATTTTAAATCTTAAAACAATAGATTCTTTGGATTTTTATCGTAGAAAATCTAATTTACAGAGAGAATTACTTGCCTTAGGTTTGGTGAATTGTTTTGGTGGATTGATAGGTGCATTACCAATGGTTTCTTCTTTAGAATACAGTGCGACCAATGTTAATAGTCGTGCAAAAACACGTTTATCAAGTTTTATTTTTGGGCTTTTGATGTTGGTTGTAGGATATGTTTTGATTCCAATTTTTGTCTTCATTCCTACTACTGTTTTATCAGGAATTTTAATTTATCATGCTTATAAATTATTTTCTCCTTCTCTCTTCAAAAGTATTTATTATATCGGTCCTTATCAATTAGTAATGTTTTTAGTTACGATTGTTTGCACTTTGTTAGGTGGGATTTTATTCGGCGTAGTAGGCGGATACTTGAGTAGTTTGTTGGTATATGTAAGATTAAAAACAAAGGTAAAATATTTATTTCAAATAGATTCAAAAGTGGTTGATATGGGTAATAATCGCTACACAATCAGAATCAGGACTGAAGCATTGGCTTCTAATTATCTGCATTTAAAAAAAATAATTTCTAAATTACCCAAAGATGCCACTATTTATTTGGATTTTGCTAAAAGTAGAATTATTGATTATAATTTTTTAGAATTAGTCTATCAACATCCTTATAACTATGAAAACCAAGCGGGTTCTATCGAATTGCAAGGTATGGACGACCATAAATTACTTTCAAAACACCCGTTAGCCACTCGAATTGTGATGCCAAAAGGCTCTCAATTATCCGTAAAAACGACTTTTGGAGAGCGACAATTAGATGTTTGGGGTGTCGCTTCTATCAACAATGCTAAATTTAGACCTAATATGACTTATGATGGCTCTAAATTACAAGGTTTTAAGTTTGCGATTGGCTATGAAATCAAATACAGAGAAAATAAATTTACCAAAAATTTTGTAACGCCTCATTATCCAAAATCTATTAAAATAGAGTTTTTTGATGTCTTTCTTTCAAAAGGAATAAGAATGAGTGAGCAAAATAAGTTTTTATCAGGGTATTTGATTACTGATTTACCTAATGAAATTCCTGATTTTACACTTACACAAGAGAGTTTTATGTCGCGTGTCTTACAAACCGTAGGTTATGAAGATATTAATTTTGAAAATTCTCCTGATTTTTCTGAAAAATATTTATTAAAAGGAGAAGATGAAAAAAATATTAGATTATTTTTTAATGAAAATCTAATTCGTTTGTTAGAAATAAATACTAATTTTAATATTGAAGCGGTAGAAAATAGAGTTTTAATTTATGGTGATATGCAACTGATGAATCGAATAGAAATTGAAGATACTTTGATTTTTGCAGAACAAATTTTATCCGTTTTATACACTCAAAAAGAAGTAACAATTCAGTCTTAAATTTGAAAAAAATATGTCAATATTATCTAAAAATAGAATCAAATTTTTAAAATCACTGCAACAAAAAAAAATAAGAAAAGAAGAAAAACTTTTTTTGGCAGAAGGAGAAAAAATAGTGGTAGAAATATTAAAAAGCGATGCAATAATCAGTGAATTATATGCTACTGATTTGTTTTTAGATAAATATCAACAACTGATTCAAACCAAAAAAATAAATATCATAGAGGCAAATGCAAAAGATTTAACACAAATTGGATATTTACAAACCAACGATTTTGCTGCTGTTTTGATGCCTTTTTTACCTGAAAAAAAAATAATACCTGATAATAATTCGCTTACACTTGTTTTAGATACTATTCAAGATGCAGGTAATTTTGGTACAATCATTAGAATTGCCGATTGGTTTGGTGTGCAAGGCATTGTTTGTTCGTTGGATACTGTTGATTTGTATAACTCAAAAGTTTTGGCAGCTTCAATGGCATCTTTTTTGAGGATTCCAATTATTTATCAATCTATTGAAGATTTTTTAGTAATTAATAAAACAATAGATATTTTTGGGGCAATTTTAGACGGAGACAGTTTATATCAAACACAAAAAAAAATGCGTGGAATATTAGTAGTAGGTAACGAATCAAAAGGTATTTCTAAAGAAATTGAGGCATTTATTCCAAATAAAATAATGATTCCAAGATTTGGAGAAGCAGAGTCTTTGAATGTAGGCATTGCAACGGCTATTTTTTGTAATCATTGGCGAGAAAAAATATGAACCAAAAACTAATTTTAGTGGTAATTTTTTTATTATTGATATTTGTTGTTGCTTTATTTTGGTATCAAGAGTGGCAATATCTTATCCCTACAAAAAAACCTAAAAATTATATTAGTGTAGAAAAAGGAAAAAAAATAAATTGGAAAGATTTACCAAAAAATACTAAAAATACTTTCTTACACTTCTATAATCCTGATTGTCCTTGTTCTCAATTCAATTTAGAACACCTCAATTCACTCTATAAAAAATATCAAAATAAAGTCAATTTTATCGCCGTTTTGCAAGTAGATAAAGATATTTATCAAAATGAAAAAAAAATTTCTTATCATTTATCAATGGATTATATTGTAGATTGGAATGGGAAATTAGCAGATAGTTGTGGTATTTATGCTACGCCACAAGCCGTTATTTTGGATAAACAACAAAAAATTTATTACAAGGGAAATTATAATATTGCAAGATATTGTAGTCAGAAAGAAACTGAATTTGCTCGAATTGCCTTAGAAAGTATTTTACAAAATAAAAAACTTCCTCTTTTTTCTTTGATAGCAGAAAAATCTTATGGTTGTGTTTTGCCTTCTGATGAAGAATAGTATAACTGATGTTACGCAAGGATAATTTTAAATTTATAAAGTTGTCAGACCTCCGTTTTACTACGGTACAGACAATTTTATAAATTTAAAATTTTCGCCCTTGCTTGTGTCCTCACAAGCAAGAGCAAAGATTTTATTTACTTTTTATCTTTTGCATCTTCAAATTTGCTGCTATTTTCTTTTCTTGGCAATGTATTGTTTTTTATATCTACATCAGCCGTTTCTAATTTTGAATCAATGGTAAATTGTACTACTTCTTTATCAGTACTGACTACTTTTTTGACTTGTTCAGGATTTTGTCGCCAAATTTCTGCAGGTATGCGGATAGATTCAACACTTCCATCTTTGTATTGCATATCGATGATAATAGGCATTATCAAACCACCTATGTTTTTAAATTTTAATTCATAAAAAAACTTTTTATCATTCATAGCATTTTTTTCCTCGTTTGTCAAAAGCATTCCTCCTTTTTCCATTCTTGCTATAATATCTTCCCAAGCATTTTCTTTGAAGGTTTTAGCAGGAAAAACGCTTTCTGTGGTAAGTTTTTTGGTGGTATAAAGATTGACTTCTTCTAAAGAAATATCGCAAGGCTCTGTACCATAAAACCAACCTTTCCAAAACCAATCCAAATCAACGGCAGATGCGTCTTCCATTGTTCTGAACAAATCAGCAGGTTGTGGGTGTTTAAAAGCCCAACGTTGTGCATATTTTTTGAAAGAAAAATCAAATAATTCACGTCCCATAATGGTTTCTCTCAAAATATTCAAGGCAGTAGCAGGTTTGCCATACGCATTGTTGCCAAATTGAATAATCGATTCTGAATTTGTCATAATCGGTACTAATTGGTCAGGGCTACTATTCATATAATTGACAATTCGTGAAGCAGGTCCTCTCGAAGAAGGATAACTAACAGGATAATCTTTCTTTGCCCATTCTTGTTTTGGCACTTCACACTCTGTAATATATTGCATAAAAGTATTCAAACCTTCGTCCATCCACGACCATTGTCTTTCGTCAGAGTTGATAATCATAGGGAAAAAATTATGTCCAACTTCGTGGATAATTACCGAAACCATCGCATTACGTGTGCCATCACGCACCGTTCCATTGGCATCAGGTCGTCCACCATTAAAAGAAATCATTGGATATTCCATACCAAAAACAGCACCATGTACCGAAATAGCCACAGGATAAGGATAGTCAATCGTATGTTTAGAATATACTTTGAGTGTCAAATCTATTACTCTTGTTGAATATTGCCCCCAAAGCGGATTTCCTTCTTTTGGATAATAAGACATCGACCATATTTTTTTTCCATTGAGATTGGTTCTCATTGCGTCCCAAATAAATTTACGAGAGGTAGCAAAAGCAAAATCTCTTACATTTTGAGCGTGAAAAATCCAAGTTTTTGTACCTTTTGGCGTATTTTTTTCGTTGGCTTCTGCTTCTTGTTGTGTAACAATCACTACGGGATTGCTGCTATTTTCTGCTTCTTTTAATCTTTTGAGTTGTGTTTCGGTTAATATCTTATTAGCATTTTGTAATTCCCCTGTTGAAGCAACAATATGGTCATCAGGCACTGTAATTTCTACTTGATAATCACCAAAGGTCAATGCAAATTCACCTTGTCCTAAAAATTGTTTGTTTTGCCAACCATTCACATCATCATAAACTGCCATTCTTGGAAACCATTGAGCAATTTCATACAAATAATTTTTATCATTTGGGAAATACTCAAAACCGCCTCTACCACCATCTTTTTTTATATCAGTAATCAAAGATGACCAATCCAAAGAAAAAGTAAATTTACCACCTTTTGCTTTCAATGGTTTTGGTAAATCAATTCTCATCATTGTTTTATTGATGACATAAGTCAATGCTTTACCATTTTCATCTTTTACATTTGATATTTCATATCCTTTTTTTGAATATTGACTGAATAAATTACCCATCATTTGAAAAGGTACATTTTCACCCAATCCAAATTCCGCTGTTTTATAAGTATCAGAATCTTTTTTGAATAAATTTTGGTCTAATTGTAACCATAAATATTGTAAATCAGAAGGTGAATTATTATGATAAGTAATTGTTTCTGAACCTTTTATGTTTTGATTTTTATCATCAAGGCTTACTTTTATTTTATAATCTGCTTTTTGTTGCCAATAGTCGTGTCCAGGTGAACCGTCTGCGGCTCTGTACGTATTAGGCGTAGGTAATTGTGTACCTAATTGCTCAAACTTCGTACTTTTATAAGGCGTTTTTGGTGCTTGAGCAAAACTAAATTGTAGTATTGTCAAACAGAATAAAAAAATATATGCTTTTTTCATATTTAATATTTTTATGAGAATTATATTGACGCAAAATTATAAAAAAAATTACAGAAATAAAACTTAAATTGCAAAATTAGTAATTCTTTATGATTTTATGTTTTTCGTTTGACAGGTTTTAAAATTATTTATTTAATTATTTGTTAAAAATTTGGAAATACCAACAAGTATGTATAATTTTGCACTATCAAATAAAAATAATATGGAAACGCGTACTTTGTTATTAGAAAAAAACTTTGAAGTAATTTGTAAAAGTGGCTTTCAAGCAACACGTACAGACAAGGTAGCCTTAGATTTAGGAATAACAAAAGGTGCTTTTTATTATTATTTTAAAGATAAATATGCTTTAGGCTATGCGATTGTTGATGAAATTATTTATCCTAATTATGTTGGTCATTGGCAAAAAATATTAGAAAGTAATACCAATACAATCGAGGCAATTATTAATACTATTACATACATAAAATCAAAAAGTAATGCTGAAAATATTGGATTAGGTTGTCCTTTAAATAATTTAATTCAAGAAATGTCTTGTATTGATGAAATTTTTAGACAAAAACTTTCAAAAATTATCGATAAACAATTAGAATTATTACAAAAAATAATTCAAAAAGGAATCCAAAAAAAAGAGATAAAACCAACTACTAATACTTTTAATATTGCTTGTTTTATTATAGCAAGTTTAGAAGGAAGTTATACATTGGGAAAATCAAAAAATAGTATCGATGTTTTTGAAGCAAGTGTTCAATCTTTGCTCTCTTTTATATCTAATTTAAACGTTTAATTTTTTTTATATATTCACATACCTACAAGTATGTATCTTTTTCATCATTTAACAAATTTAATATTATGTACGTTATCACAGGTGCGTCAGGAAACACTGGCAAAGAAATAGCAAAATCGCTATTGGAAGCAGGAAAAGAAGTAGTTGTTATTGGTAGAAATACCAAAAGTTTAGAAGAATTAGTTGAAAAAGGAGCAAAATCAGCAATTGGAGACTTGGAAAATGTAGATTTTTTGACACAAACATTCAAAGGAGCTACTGCGGTTTATGCACTTATTCCTCCTAAATGGGATTTGACAGAAGATTGGAGAACTTATCAACGTAGAATCAACACCTCAATCACAAAAAGTATTCATCAGTCAGGAGTACAAAACGTAGTGGTATTGAGTTCAAATGGAGCGCATTTGCCAGAAGGAGCAGGACCTGTTACAGGTTTGTATGAGTTTGAGAAAAACCTTAAAGAAATTCATAATCTAAATATTTTGAGTTTGAGACCAGGCTATTTTATGGAAAATTTGTTTGGTACACTTGATATGATTAAACATTTAGGTTTTTTTGGCTATTCTTTAAAAAATGATTTGAAAATGCCGTTTGTTCATACAAAAGATATTGCTGCTGTTGCCGTAAAACATTTATTGGCTTTAGATTTTAAAGGATTTACAACTGTATTCGTATCAGGAAGTAAAGATTTGAGTATGGATGAAGTGGCTACAATTATCGGAAAAAATATTGGTAAGCCTGATTTAAAATATGTTACTTTTTCGTATGAAGATGCAAAAAATGGCATGGTACAAAATGGCATTCCTTTAACTATTGCTGAAGGTTATAATGAACTATTCAAAAGTTTGAATGATGGACTTTATCTTAATGATTATCAACGTAATGCAGAAAATACAACGCCTACCACGTTGGAATGGTTTGTTGAAAATCAACTAAAATATGTATATCAACAAAATTAAAATTGGCTTAATTTAGCAATAAAGAAAAGAAACTTTTGACAAGAAAAAATACTTCTCAAAAGTTTCTTTTTTCTAAAAAATACTAATCAAAAACCATAATACTTACACGCCTTTCTTGGCTATCTACCTTTTTTCCTGCAAAAAATTGTCCGTGTGATTTTACTAAAATTTTGTTTTCATCAATGCCTTGTTTTCTTAAATAAGCAATTACTTTTTCTACTCTTTGTTGCGAAAGTTCATAATTTTGTGAGGCTGTGCCTGTTTTATCTGTAAAACCTTCAATTACTAAATAAGCAAAATCTTTTTGTGCTGCTATTTTATCCAAAATAGTATTACTTTCGGTATTGAGGTCAAATTTATTCACCTCAAAAAAAACATTGTTAATAGTAGAAGGTTTTTTTTGGTGATGCAAAGCCGATAATTGAAGTGATTGATTACCAAAAAAGATATTAAATATTTTGCTTTCTTTTGGATTTATTTTTCTTTTTTGCCAAGATAAATGCACTGCACAATCATTGGTATAAATTTTTTGAATAGGAGTAGGTTGATGAGCAATTGTGTTGAGATGTTGCCAAATACCTACAAAAACCGCATCAGGTTGGGTTGTTTTTTCGTTATTGATAATCAATTCACTAAAAGCATTTTCTTCGTTTTCAGGGTAAATAGTGAGTTTTTCAGGAACGTCATCACCTATTATTTTTGTATTCAAAGCAATTTTAGTTGTATTGTTTTTGATGATTGCATTGTCCTGATTGCCTGACATTATATCTAACATCAAAGCAAAATTCAATTCTTTTGCTTCATTATTTGTATTTTTAAAAGTATATTCAATATTGTAATAATTACCAAAAGTATTGTTTTTTATCTCTTTTAATTTTGTATCACAAGGTATCAATTTTTGTGTAATGGTGATGCCTTCAAATTCATATTCTACTTGTGTTTTCAATGATTTTTTGTTGTCAATCGTTGTTAATTTTCCTTCTAAATAATTAAATTCTTTTCCTAATCCGTCATAATTGGAGGCGTTTTTTCCGTTGATAGTCAAAATAAAATGGGAACTCGAATAAGGAAAAGGATAACCAAAAGTTAGTTTTTTGTTGTTAGTTCCCAATGTAAATCGTCCATCATATAATTTATCATCTTTTATTTTTACAGGTAATTCATTGTTTTTTTTGTTATTTTGTGAAATATTATTTTCTTTTTTTGGTAATGGATTGATATTATTTGGTTTTGGTTTTTTTCCTAAAACAGTCAAATTCAATTCTTGCATCTCAATTTCTTTGCCTTGTAAAATCAATTTGAGTGTATAAGTTTGTGATTTGGGTGGTTTTACGATTTCTTTTCCTTCATTTTTGAGTTTTCCTCTCATTGTTGAAATTGTAACATCAGCCTGCATCGCATTTTTTGTTTTCCAAGATAATTCAGCAGTTTCGCCTTCATAAATTGTATCAGGCATAATTTTAAAATCTGTTCCGATTTCTTTGGCAGGTTTTGCGGGCATCATTTTCAAAGTATCCAAATCTAACACACCATAATAAGTTGAAAAATATTGTTTTTCGAAAGGCTTTGTTTCTTTTGGTTTGAATCGCAAAAGCAAAGCACTGTCTTCATATTCCATATTTTTATCATTAGGATTTCCAAAACCCCAACGTACATTTTTATAAAAAGGCCATCTTCCTACCAATACTTCATCTGGTTTTGTGGCTTTTTTTTGGCTCAAAACAAATGCACCTGTAATATCTTTTTGTCTTTTATCACTTCTAAAAACTAACACTACTTCAGGCACTTCTTCGCCCTCATAAGTTCTTTCTTTTTTTTGTGAACCAAAACTAAAAAGCGAAATAAATTTTTCTAACAAAGATTTTCCATTTCTGATATTACTAAATTTACAAGTTTGCATCACACAGGCATCATTGTCTGCAATTTGTGTATCAAAAAGCATCATCATTCCAATCAATCTTTTGTCTTTTGCTCGGTTTTCAAAACTATATTCGACGTGATAATATTGTGCAAAATTTTTATTTTTTAGGTTTACTTCCTCAAAATATCTATCTACAGGAATTAACTTTTGTATAAATTTTACGCCATTAAATTCATATTCAATTTCAGCATAAAAAGAACCATTTTTTTCTATGGATTTTAATGTGCCTGTCAAATAAGTTGTTCCTTTCAAGTAAGGACGATTCGAGGCATATTGATTATTGATACTGACTACAAAATGAGAAGTAGAATAAGGATAAGGATAACCATACATCAACTTAAAA
Source organism: Cytophagia bacterium (assembly GCA_004294005.1). Lineage (GTDB taxonomy): Bacteria > Bacteroidota > Bacteroidia > Cytophagales > Microscillaceae > RDXZ01. The sequence continues at coordinate 5,790 of RDZP01000041.1, read as the reverse complement.
TTAGTAGTACCAAGCGTAAAACGTCCATCATATTTTTTTTGGATAATAGTATCTCTATTTATTTCAAAAAAATGAAAGCCAAAAATAGTATTGGGTATTAGAAATAGAGAAAATAGTATAAGTTTCATTGTTTTTTCTTAGTTTCGGTTTAAAATGTATGTTATTTTGTAGTTGTTTTTATACTCTTAAACATCATAGATGTTTATGTTTGTAGAAATATCAAAATAAAATCAAAAATATCGTAAAAATGATATAAATTTCACGAGTTGATGTGGTTGTTTGTGTATTTATATACAAAGATATAAATTTCTATGTTTGTGTTTATTTTTTTTCTTCACACAAAAATAATCATTTTTTTAGAAAAACAAATGTAATAATGATTTTTTTTTGAAAATATTTTTGTTTTATTCGTATAAAATATACAAATTTGCTCAAAAAATGAAATAACAATTATGGAAAATGAAACTTGGATAGATATTGCAGTGAGAAAATTTTGGCAAAAAAAACAAAAAACATAGATTTTATTTTTTTATTTTTAATAATTTAATTACATTTGTAAAAAAAAAAAAAATTGAATATCAATTTATATCAACGATGGTTTACAAATCACAAAATCCCTTTTTTTTTGGTTTATCATTAGTACAAAACGAAAAAAATTTATATGGTTATATCAATAAAAAAGGCGAAGAAATTATCGCTTGTCAATATGAATATGCTTCTAATTTTTATAATGGAGTCGTCATTGTAGAAAATAAGGGCAAAAAAGGAGTTATTAACACAGAAGGTAAACTTATTTTTCCTTTGGAATATGAGGATATATATTTTACTTTTTTTAATTGCATTATATTGACTACTCCAAAAGGAAAAATGGGTGCAGCAAACATCTCAGGAGAGTGGTTTATCAAGCCTAATCATCATCAAATCACAGAAGCAGGAAAATGTTTGTTGGTTACTCGAGCAAATAAGTATAATTTATATCTTTTGAATCAAAACGATTTAATAAAAAGTGAAAAAAGAGAATATAAAAATTGTATTGACGCACAAAATTTTTTAATTGTTGTAGATAATAAAAATAAATATGGTTTATTAGATGAAAACGGCAATATTTTGATAGAATGTATGTATCCTTCTTTAGAATTTTTTGAAGGTGATGACAATGACAATACCTATTTTATAGCCAGTGAAAAAAATAAACTTGGTTTGATAAATCAAAATGGTAAATTAATTATTCCTTTTGAGTACCTACATATCACGCGAAACAATAAAAAAATGTGTATGTTTGTAGGCAAAGGAAAACGAAATAATGAACTTTTTGGTGTCATTGATTTTGAAAATAATATACTTATTCCGCCAATTTATAATAACATAGGAGATTTTTTAGAGGATAGTTTTTGGGTAATTCAAGATGTTAGATACAACAATGAATTTAAACCTAAGCATTCTATTATCAATCTAAAAAATAAAATTTTAATACAAAACCTCAACGATATTAGATTGATTACGCCTGAAATGGCAATATTTCAAAGAAAAAAAGCAGGTTTGCTACATCCGAAAACTTTTGAAATTATTTTAAAAGAAACTTACAATCAAATTACTTTTGCTGAACAAGACATCGAAAATGACAATATTTTTTTATTTGTCAAAAAAAATTATTATTATGGTGTGATGATAGCGGAAACGCAAACAGAAATTTTGCCTTGTGTGTATCTAAATATTATGGTCAATACTGATTTTACTTTTATTGTCAAAAATAAAAATAAAAAATTTGGTATTGTAGATAATAAAAACAACATTGTTTTGCCTTGCGAATATGAAGATTTATTTGAATTGCAGTTCGAACAAGAAGGCGATTTTATGATATTTGCCGCAAAAAAAGATAAATATTCAGGTGTAATTGATATTGAAAACAATGTAATTTTACCTTTTGAATATGATGAAATTTTATATATTGATTGGAATGAAAGACAAATCGAAGCCTTAAAAGGTAAATGGATTAAAAATCCATATAAAATGGTTAAAAATCCAAGCAAAGAACTCAAATCAACCGAAATATTAAAAGATAATTTAGAAGTTTTTCAAGATGAGAAAACAGAATTATTTGGCTTTCAAAACAATGAAAAACAAATTATTTTACCTGCGGCTTATCAGTATGTTTCTGGAGAATTTTGTGATGGTTTTTGTCTGGTAGGAGCGGCAGAAAAAGTAAGAGAGTTTTATAAAATGGGAGTTATCAATACAGAAGGAGATTTAATTGTGCCTTGTCAATACAAAACATTGGAATATGCAAGCCAAAATTTATTTGTTTTTCAAAATAAAAAAGGAAAATTTGGCGTATTAGAAATTCTAAAAAATAAAGAATATAAAGAAGTTGTTACCGCTCAATACGATTTTATTGTAATATATCAAGGATATTGTTTAGCAGAATTTAAAAAACAAGGAAAAAATTGTATTGAAGTTATTTATAGAGATAAAAAAACTCAAATTAGTGTTATTTCTGATACAATTATAGCAGAATTACATTACGAATTGAGTGATATGGGCGTAAAAATTAAAAATAAAGAAGGTTATTGGGGTTTTATGAATTTAGAAGGCAATATAATTATTCCTTGTGAATATCAAGAAATACATCACGAATTTTCAGAAGGTTTGATTGGCGTTATGTCTGACGGATATTGGGGTTTTGTAGATGAAAATAATTGTTTACAAATTCCTTGTGAGTACATTCACGAGGTAACTCCTTTCAAAAAAGGAAAAGCATTTGTTTATGATTGTGTCGTAAAAGACTTCTTATGATTTGGTTTAGAACAACATCTACCTCGTTATGTTCCTTTCAAAAAATATGTTTCCACTAAAATTGTCAGAGTAACATAGTTTTTTTTATAGTTTTAATCAGACTTGTGTCTTTATTTTTTTCTTCACACAAAAATAATCATTTTTTTAGAAAAACAAAAAAAAGTTTATTTTTTTATTGATTTTTATTCAAAAATTAAAATAATTTATTTTTTTTGTCAATTATTACAATCATTATGAAAAAAGTAGTTATATTTGTTAAAAAAACAATATAAATTATAAAAAATAAAAATAAATGTATAGTAATTGGGTGAATATTGGTTTGGAAAAATTTTGGAAAATGAAAGCAAAAAAAATGGAATTGACTGATTTTTTGGCTTTGTATTTTGATTTGATGATAGTAAAAAATAGAACACTCGAAAAACAATTTAGAAAAATGATTTGTAAAAAAGAGAGTGATTTATTTGAATTATACGCTTGTCTAAAAAAATAAAAAATAAAATGATTAAACAAATCGGTTTTTTTACTAATTTTGTCAAATTTTAAAAAAAATAATAACAATGAAAAAAATAATAATTACAATCTTATTTTTTGGTTGGATAATCAACACAACACAAGCACAAATGTTGTATAAAATCCAATCACCTAATAAAAATTTTGAACTCATTTTCGAACTAAACCAACAAGCACAACCTATTTATCAACTCAATTACAAAAATAAAAATGTTATCAAAAAAAGTAAGTTGGGTATCAAAATAAAAAATGGTAATGATTTTATTGATAATTTTAAAATCAACACTACACAAAACAAGGATTTTGATGAAACTTGGCAACCTGCTTGGGGAGAAACAAAAAATATTCGTAATCAGTATAAAAGTTTGATAATCAACCTCGAAAATAAAAATAAACAAATTGTTGTCATCGAGTTCAGATTGTTTGATGATGGTTTGGGTTTTAGATATGAATTTCCTGAACAACCAAGTTTACAATATTTTACGGTTAGTGATGAAAAAACGGAATTTAATTTGGTGGGCAATCATACAACTTTTTGGATACCGGGTGATTATGATTCTAATGAGTATGTTTATTCTACTTCAAAATTAAGCGAAATAGACGCATACAAAGGTAAAAACGCTACTGAAATAGGTGTCAAAACTTTTTTTAGCCCTAATGCAGTGCAAACACCTTTGATGATGAAAACTGAAGATAATTTGTATATTAATATTCATGAGGCAGCTTTGGTAGATTATCCTGCGATGAATTTGATGGTTGATAAACAAAATTTTAGTTTGAGTTCGCATTTAGTTCCTAATGCTTTGGGTGATAAAGCCTATTTACAGACTCCTGCAAAAACGCCTTGGAGAACGGTTATTGTGAGCGATAAAGCCACTGAAATTTTGGCTTCAAAAACAATTTTAAACCTCAATGAGCCTTCTAAAATAAAAGAAACTTCTTGGATAAAACCTCAAAAATTTGTAGGTGTATGGTGGGAAATGCACGTAGGAAAAGGTACTTGGAATTATTCTGATACAAAAAATATCAAACTCAAAACTACTGACTTTAAAAATCTACAACCCAATGGAAAACACGCCGCCAACAACGAAAATACAAAAAAATACATAGATTTTGCTGCTAAAAATGGTTTCACAGGCGTATTGGTTGAAGGTTGGAATGTGGGTTGGGAAGATTGGTTTGGAAATTGGAAAGAAGAAGTTTTTGATTTTGTAACGCCTTATCCTGATTTTGATGTCAAAATGTTGCAAAATTATGCAAAAAGTAAAAATGTAAAATTGATTATGCACCACGAAACATCAGGGGCAGTCAGTAATTATGAAAGACGGCTTGATGAGGCTTTTAAATTTATGAAAGACAACGATTATGACGCAGTAAAAACAGGATATGTAGGAAAAATTATTCCACGTGGAGAGCATCATGATGGACAAATAATGGTCAATCATTATGTTCATGTGGCAGAAAAAGCAGCACAATATAAGATTATGGTTGATACACACGAGCCTGTAAGACCAACAGGATTGCACCGAACTTATCCTAATTTTATGGCTTGTGAAGCAGCAAGAGGTAATGAATTTAATGCTTGGAGTGTAGGAAATCCACCTGAACACGAAACTATTTTACCTTTTACAAGATTGATGGGTGGTCCGATGGACTATACTCCTGGTATCTTTGAAATCAAAATGAGCCATTACAATCCTAATGCAACGCAGCAAGTACACACTACTTTAACTAAACAATTGGCTTTATATATCACAATGTATAGTCCTTTGCAGATGGTATCAGATTTACCCGAAAATTATGAGAAACATTTGGACGCTTTTCAATTTATCAAAGATGTACCTACTGATTGGGACGATACAAAAATTATTGAGGCTGAACCTGCAGATTATATCACAATAGCACGCAAAGAAAAAGGTACAGAAAATTGGTTTTTGGGAGCAATTACAGATGAAAATAAACGAATAACCAATATTTCTTTGGATTTTTTAAATAAAAATCAAACATATATAGCCACTATTTATCAAGATGGTAAAGATGCAGATTGGCAAAAAAATCCAAAATCGTATCAAATTCAGAGTGTATTAGTGAAAACTACAAATACATTAAAAATTTCTTTGGCAAATGGTGGTGGTTGTGCAATTAGTTTTAAGCCAGCAATTAAAGAAGATTTGAAAAAATTAAAGTTTTATAAATAGCGTGAGTTTGGGATAATAATTGTTAAAAAAGTGTGTAATTTTTTATAAAATGCGGTCAGACCTCTGTAAAGTTCGGTACAGCCCGCGTTTTATGAAAAATGTTTAAAATAATTTTTTTAATTTGAAATAATAGTCAGACCTTCGTAAACTATGGTACAGACTATTATTTCAAATTACTACCAAAAATATCTTAATCCCTAACTTTTCTTTTTATTAGGTAACTATATATAAGTAATTGATAGTCAATCAATTAATTGTGAAAATATACCCTAAATATTAGGTAGTTTTT
>RDZP01000040.1 GCA_004294005.1 Cytophagia bacterium | reverse complement strand
GCACAGAGCCAAAAAAGAGAGAAAAAACTCGCAGAGCCTCGTTTTTCTCTCTTTTTGTCTCTGCAAGTCTGCTTCTATCACTATCGCAAAATACAAAAAGAAAAAACGGATTTTAATATCTCAGAGAATTGTAGCATACACTTTTAGTATCTGGACACGATAAAAAATGTGTGTTACAATGACTCAACAGAAAAAATCGTATAAAATTTAGTAGAACCTTTATTTTTTTTATTAAAAAATTTAATTTACTTTTGCAGCCTATATACACAGAAAAATAAAATTTTTATGCAAAAATTATTAGAGGCAATTGAAAATGAAATCAAGCAAATTGAATACAGAACTCAACCTCCTGAATTATATGCGCCAATTATTTATTTAATGGATTTGGGCGGAAAAAGATTAAGACCTTTGTTAGCTTTGTTAGGCTATTCGCTTTTTAAATCGGATTGGGAAACGATACTAAAACCTGCCTTATCTGTAGAGATTTTTCATAATTTTACATTGATGCATGATGATATTATGGACAATGCACCTTTACGCAGAGGAAAACTAACTGTCCATGAAAAATGGAATACTAACACTGCCATTTTATCAGGTGATGTGATGCTTGTGCAAGCTTATCAACAACTTTTATCAGTTGAACCTCGTTTTTTAGGAAAAATTATTAAAAGATTTAATGAGTGTGCGGCAGAAGTGTGTGAGGGACAACAGTTGGATATGAATTTTGAAAATCAATCTATTGTCAAAGAAAACGAATACATAGAAATGATTAGACTAAAAACAGCAGTTTTATTAGGTTTTTCATTAGAATTAGGTGGGATTTTGGCAGGAGAAAACGAGGACGTAACCAATCAACTAAGAAATTTTGGAGAAAAAATTGGTATTGGCTTTCAATTAAAAGATGATTGGTTAGATGTGTTTGGAGAAGCCCAAAAAGTAGGAAAACAAGTTGGAGGTGATATTATTGCGAATAAAAAAACTTTTTTGTTAATAAAAGCCATTGAACAAACAAAAGGTGAAAACAAAAAAAAACTAAATGATTGGTTAGAGGCTAAAAATTTTGACAAAGATAAAAAAATTGAAGCAATGATAAATATTTATAATCAATGTGGTATTAGCCAACAAACACTCGATAAAATAGAAACTTATTTTAAAGAAGCTTTCGAAATTTTGGACAATTTACATTTTACACAAGAAGAAAATAAAACACATCTAAAAAATTTTATAGAAATTTTATTACATAGACAAAATTAAAAAGTACCAATTTACGTTTCACACGATTAAAAAATAATGTAAATACTCTTAAGGTGAATAAATAAATATTTTTTTTTAATTTTTGGCAAATATATTGCAAATAATTAGGTAAAAATAAAAATGAATTTTAACTTTGTCAAAAAAATATCTAAAAATCCTTAAAATCTAATTCAATAATATGGAAGAGCAACAAGGTTCAGTAAGCCCAAGAGAAAAAGCACGCATTATTAATATGGATCCCGTTAGTTATGGAGCATTTGCAGAAATTGGTGCAGGGCAAGAAGTAGCCGCCTTTTTTTTCAAAGCAGGTGCTGCCTCTAATACTATCGCCAAAACAATGTCTGCTTATGATATGACTTTTAGTAATGCTATTTATGGCGTAGAAGAAAGTGGAAGATATGTTGGACAGTCACGCCTCTTGAAAATGTTAGACAAAGAATATCGTCTTTTGGAACAACGTTTGGGCATTAAAAAAGGATTTGAAAAAGCATTTTTTGCTTTTGCTGATACTGTTACTACTATCAATTATCAACGTACTAATCAAGGGCACGGATGGTTGGGAGTTCGCTTTCAATTAAGTCCTCAAACTCCTTCTAATGATTTTATTATTCATATCAAAATGCACGATAAAGATACCCTTTCGCAACAACAAGCGGTGGGTTTGATTGGTGTGAATATGATTTATGCAGCATATTATTTGAATCATGACCCCGAAAAAATGGTTTCTTCTTTGATGGATGGACTTTCTTCTGAAAGAATTGAGGTGGATATGATTAGGATTTCAGGGCCTGATTTTGAGGATATTGATAATAGACTTTTGAGTTTGCAGTTAGTAAAGTGTGGATTGACAAACGCTGCTATTTTTGGACCTGATGGCAATGTGATGCAACCTTCTGATTTATTATACAAAAAAAATATTTTAGTAATTAGAGGACGTTTCAGACCTTTGACTTTGGTTAATTTGGATATGTTGAAGCGCGGATTTGAACAGTTTAGTAAAGATGAAGACGTTAGAAAAGATAAAATTGAAATTTTAGCAGAATTAACCATCAAAGATTTAAGAAGTGATAATGGAAATGGTGATGAAATTGATTATCAAGATTTTTTAGATAGAGTCGATATTTTGAGCTCTTTAGGCTGTACCGTAATGATTTCCCATTATCAGGAATATTATCGATTGGTAACTTATTTCTCTGAATTTACAAAAGAAAAAATTGGTTTAGTATTAGGTATTTATTCATTGGAACAAATTTTTAATGAAAAATATTATGAGAATTTATCAGGAGGAATTTTAGAATCTTTTAGTCAATTATTCAGTAGAAACGTAAAATTATACGTTTATCCTGCCAATTTAAAAGAAAATCCAAAAGAACTTTATACTTGTAGAAATTTTGAATTGCCTGAAAATCAAATTGATTTGTACCAATATTTATTAGCAAATGATAAAATTGAAAATATCAAAGATTTTGATAGAAATATTTTGCATATTATGTCTGATAAAGTATTAAAAATGATACGAAATGACGAAGAAGGTTGGGAGGGAATGGTGCCTGATGGTGTATCACATACTATTAAAGAAAGAAATTTATTTGAGTATCAACCTAAAAATGAAAATTTGAACGGAAAGACAAAATCTTCTGCTGAACTGGTAGAGGAAGCGTGGACAAGATTAACCACAAAAGCACCCTCTGAAAATTAGTAATAGAAATAAAGTATTGTTTAAAAAGATAACAAACAAAAATAACGTAAAATCTCGTTTTTTTGCTTGTTATCTTTTTTTATTGTTGAAGTTTATTATCGTGAAACAGGGCTATGATTTGAAGGCAAAGGCAATAATCCTAATTTTTCAATGATTACATCAAAGCGATCTATTTTATTTTTTGATTTCTTTATGTCATTACTATTCATACCATTTATAAGATAGACTGTATTAGATTTAATTCCAAAACTATATAAATCAGGCGTGATAAAAATAATATTTTTATCTTCAACTATTATTTTACAAACCTCTTTAAAGTTACCTAAATCTATTACTTTCCAAGTATTTTCACTTTCTTTAAATAATAATTTATCCCCATTAGGAAAAAACATAACTTCATTTTTAGATACATCACTTATTTTTCTTATAGGATACATTTCTTTTTTGTTCCAATATTGAATACCATTTTCAGTATTATAAGTGATAAAATTATGCCGATTTGGAGCAATGATTATTTTAGTTGGCTCTCCATACTGCACTTCAAACTCTTTTAATATTGTTGTTGTATCACGTCTATTTATCAGTTTAAATGATGTGTGATTAACCATCTCTGTTTCGCCTTCAATAATAATTTGTCTATAAAATGGACTGGTATAATTTATATCAACTAACAACATATTTTCTTCATCAAAATTAATTGTATGTTTTTTTGAAATTTTAGCACTATTATCAAATTGTTCTCTTTCTAGTTGTCGAGCAGATAATATTTTATCATCATTTTGAAATATTTTTTGATGTAAAAAAGAAAAATGACGGAGGTTGATAATTGTTTTTGTAGAATCTTTGTCTTTTATATTATCATCAAAAATAAAAACAACATTTTGTTTATTCAAGAAATTATCTATTGAAATATCTAATTTGTCATTTTTTATATCAAAAATTTCTATTTTTTTAGGTGTAGTAATCAAAATTTTTGAATTGTAATAATTAATACTTTGAATGCTATCTTCAGCGATAAATATCTTTTTTTGTTCATAATTTTTTAAATTTAATAACTGAATTTCTTTTTTTTGATTGCCCCAAACAAAAAAACTATTATCGGAAGAGAAATAATAAGGATTTTTATATTTGTCAAAAGATTCGTCTAATGCTCTAATTTGATTAACCTTTGAGCAATCATACATCAGTAATTTACCTTTACTATTATTTCTAAATAAAAACTCAGCATCATTTGAAAAAAAATAGGAATTATCATCAAAGGGTTCATTTTTGTCCTTTGTTTCATCTAAATTTTTGGTAATGGATAAATTTTTCAAGTCAACTAAAAAAATATTTGAATTAGCAACTGCTAATAAATATTTTTCATTTTCAGAAGGTAATAAATATTGTATAGCATTTGTAAATTTCCCATAATTATCAGGTTGTTTTGAGGCTTTAAATGTTATTTCTTTTAGTAATTTTTTTTCTTTTGGATTCGAAAAAGATACAGACATTAACCATAATTTTATGATTTGACCAGTGGGATCATGATAGTCATTATTATCAAAAATAAAACCTACTTCTTTGTTTTTTGAGATAAAATCGTAGTTTTCTTCTTCTTTGATATCTATTTCAAAAGGTATTTCACTTATAATGGTCTCTATCAAAATCCCTGTATGAATATCCCATTTTTTTTGTTTTGTTATTAAATATTGATAATCCTCTGAAATTATAATATCATCAAAATCATTTGGTTCAACAGTATAAAAATTTCTTATTTTTTTTTGATTTTTTATATCAAATAAGCTAAAATAATGTTCTTTTTTCAATAAAATATAATTTTTGTTTAAAAATTTTGCTGCTTTAAAGTTAAATTCTTGGTATTCTAAAGTTGTTGGATAAGTTTTTTTATTATCCAAAAAGTCTTTAAAACTTTGAAAATGATGTTTTTTAAGAAGGTCATAAAAATTCATTCCTTCTATATTTTTTAGACAAGTATCTGCTTCATTTTTAATTGCTTTGATTGCTGTTTTTGCATCATTATTTTTGACTGATTCCCATAATACTTTGGTTTTTAAGAAGTTTTTATGTTTTTCTAAACCTTGCAAAGCAAAGTAAATATCTTCTTTTTCTGCCATTTTAGATAGATTTAGGAGTTTTTGTTGATCCTCAATTTTGACGTTATTTTGATTGCTATATTCTACTATAAATTTTATTTTTTCAAAATTTTCTTCTAAGAAAGCCATTTCCAATGGGCTTTGATTTAAGTTGTTTTTAATAGAAATATTAGCACCATTTTTTAATAATTCTCTTATCAAATCAATATTCCAGCAAAGGTGCAGAGGAGTGTTTCCTGTGTTATTTTGTTTATTAATTTCACTTTTATTATTAATAAATAATTCTGCTTTTACTATTTTTTCTTCATAAATGGCAAGATTTAAAGGAGTGTTACCATCAAAATTTTTCAAGTTTAAATCAGCACCTTTTTTAATAAATTTTTTGATTTCCTCTGGATTTTGACGTAAATGTAGTAAAGTATTTCCAAAAGAACTTTTTGTATTTATATCAAGACCATTCGCTAAAAAATATTCTATGAGTTCTATTTCTGTATTTGGATTTTTGATACACAACGCAAAAAAGGTATTTCCGCTTTTGTCTTTAATATTTTTATTACTTGTTCTTTCAAATATTTTTTTTACAAAATGAGTGTTTATATCACTGGCTTCACATGACAACATAAGTGGAGTTTTACCTTTTTTATTGACTATATCAATATTTTTGATTTTAGATAAAACTTGGTATGCCTTTTTATAATCAATCTTATGAGGTGATAAATTTTGTCTGTATATGCTCTTATTAGTTTCTATTGTTGTGTCATCTTTTATTGACATTAATAGATTTAACAATTCTTCTTGACTTTGAGAATACAAAGAATAATAAGAAAATATAAAGATAAAAGTAATAATTAGTTTCATTTTCTTTTAATTTTAAGAAGTAATTTTGTACATAATAATATTATAATCATAGATTAGCAACCAACTTTATATTTTTGTGTTTTAGTTTGTCAATCGACCATAATGCTCTATTTGATTTTAGTATCTTGCTAAATTTTATCAAAATAAGTTTTGAGTTCATTATCGCTTTCTTCTGAGGTAATACTTACTAAAGAGGTTATGGCTATGAAAGTGATTCACTTTTTTGCTTATATTACTTGGATATTTATTTTTTATTATAGATATTTGTACAACGAAAATTTAATTTGTGATTTATATGTTGCAAAATTACTCAAAAATTTTTATTTTGCAAATGCGAACCCAGTAGTCGTAGTATTTGTTACGACCAATTAATATTGAGCGTCCATATTCATTTTTCTCTATTTATTCCTGTTCTATTAGTATTTTCTTTTCTATAAATAGAGTTATACAATCAATATTTAATTTCTATTATTTTATTGATTTCCGTTCTTATGCCTTTGGGCAGCACCAACTGCACTGCATATTTGTAAACATTGTTGATATTTAGGTTTTTATCTTCAAAGATATTGACTTCTTTGTTCAATGTTTCGTATAAAATGAAACTATCTGCATTGATTGCTTTGTAGATAAGAATTTTTTGGATATTTTTTTATTTGGTATCCCATTTTAGTTCTATTACTTTTTTGTTTCTATTGACTTGATAAGTAAGATTCACCGCTTGTCTTTTTCCTGTTTCATACAAAAAAAATGGTATTTCAGTCATTGCTTCATTATTTGTGCTGTCTATTCTATCTCCACACTTTTCACAACTCTACAATCATCTAAGTTCATAATTCAAAACATTCTTAGTATAAAATTTTTAAAAACTAAATAAATTCTCTAACTTTGCGTTCTAATTGTTAGATTTATTATTCTTTATTCAATTTAAAACACTCAAGATGAAATTTTCAATATTTATTGTTGGTTTATTTATTTACTCAACACAATTATTTGCTCAAAACAAAGCAGAAAGTCTCGCAATGGAAATCAATGCACCACACGGAAAATTGACTTTCGTAGAAAAAAACTACAACTTTGGAAAAATTAGAAAAGGTGAGAAAATCACAACCTCGTTTTACTATAAAAATACAGGCTCAAAACCTATCAATATTTTGCAAGTACAAACCTCTTGCGGTTGCACAATTTCAGAATGGAGCAAAAAAACGATAGAAGTAGGAAGCACAGGCGAAATTTCTGTTACATTTAATTCAGCAGAAAGAGAGGATATTATAGGACAACAAAATAAAGTGCTTTTAGTGATATCGAATGCTTCAAATAAAGAGGAAAAATTGGTCTTACAAGGCGAAGTAGAAAAAATAGGCAATTAAAAAACCAACACAAAAATGATACTTTCAGGCTTAGAAATTAAGAATAGATTAGGAAATGATATTGTTATTGAACCTTTTGATAACAATAGATTGAATCCTAATAGCTATAATTTACGATTGCATAATAAATTATTACGTTATACAAATCCCATTTTGGATATGAAAACTCCTCACAACACAGAGGAAATTATCATTGATGAAAAAGGCTTTTTGTTACAACCTAATGAATTATATTTGGGGAGAACCGTTGAATATACAGAAACACATACTTGCGTACCAATGCTCGAGGGCAGAAGTTCGGTGGGGCGTTTGGGTTTGTTTATCCATGTTACGGCAGGTTTTGGTGATGTTGGTTTTTGTGGTTTTTGGACTTTAGAAATTTTTTGTATCAAACCTATCAGGGTTTATCCTAATGTTGAGATTTGTCAAGTATATTATCATGATATTAAAGGAGATTATGAAAAATATGAAAGCAAAAAATATCAACACAATCAAGATGTTCAACCAAGTATGTTGTACAAAGATTTTTTATAAAATAAACCAATACAAATTATGACGCGTCTTACATCTTTTATTATTTTATTGACCTTTTTAGTATTGGCATATATTCTTTATATGTTCAATGGATTGGGTTTTTCGTCTTGGGGAAAACCTCAAATTATTCATAATCATAACATTGTTTTAGAAAAAATAGAACAATTAGGTAAATTAGAATTAGTGAAATACAAATTCAAAGATATTTATGATTATACTGAAAAAGGTTATTTGGCAAATGAAACAGTGGGTATTATTGTCAGTGCTGAAGCAGTGGGTTGTATTGATTTAAAAAAAATAAAGTTAAAAGATATACAATCAAAAGGTGATACTTTATTAGTTACATTACCTAAACCAGAATTATGTTATTGGAAAATCAATCAACAAGAAACACGCATTTATAATAGCTTTCATATTCGTATGAACTCTGCAAGTTTGTATGGACAGGCATACAAAGAAGCAGAAAAATTTATAGAACAAACGGCTCGTAAATCTGATATTTTTGACCGTACAAAAGAAAGTGCAGAAAAATTACTTAAACCTTTATTGCAAGAGATATCGCACAAAAAAATAGTTTTGGTCTATGAAAAATAATAAAATAAAACATTTGTCTATTTTAATAATGTCGATTGGAGCATTATTAAATATGTATTTTGGTGTAGAATATTTTTCTATCAAAATAATTGGTGCTTGTTTGTCTATCATAGGAATTGTGATGATGCTCTATCATTATTACATTCATCAACAATATACTTATATAAGAAATGCTTTTTTGAGTGTTGGTGTATTGTTTTTAGTACTTGTTTTTTATTTTATTTTGATGAATAAGTAAAACAAGTAGAAAGTATATTCCAAATAAAATTTAATCTCAAAATTTTTAATTATCATAATTTTGGTTTACCTTTGCATTCCATAAAAAGCCTTCATTTTTGAAGCAACTATCTTTTAAATTTTTTATGGCAAATCAATCCAAATACATATTCGTAACGGGTGGCGTTACATCATCACTTGGCAAAGGCATTATCGCCTCATCATTAGGAAAAATTTTACAAGCAAGAGGTTTTTCTGTAACTATCCAAAAATTTGACCCTTATATTAATATAGACCCCGGCACACTCAACCCGTATGAACACGGTGAGTGTTTTGTTACTGATGATGGAGCAGAAACTGATTTAGATTTGGGACATTATGAACGATTTTTAAATATTCCTACTTCACAGGCAAATAATGTAACCACAGGCAGAATTTATAATAATGTCATCACACAAGAAAGAGCAGGGGCTTATTTAGGAAAAACGGTGCAAGTAATTCCACATATTACCAACGAAATCAAAAAGAATTTTTTAAAATTAGCCGAAACGGGACAATATGATATTATTATCACAGAAATTGGCGGTTGTGTGGGTGATATCGAATCATTGCCTTTTATAGAAGCAGTAAGACAATTTAAGTGGGAGCAAGGCAGCACAAATGTAATTGTAATCCATTTAACTTTAATTCCTTATTTACAATCTGCAGGTGAACTCAAAACAAAACCTTCACAACATTCTGTCAAGATGCTTTCAGAGGGAGGAATTCAACCTGATATTTTGATTTGTAGAACCGCAGAACATGATTTGCCGCCTGAAATCAGAAAAAAATTGGCTTTGTTTTGTAATGTAGAGTATGATTGTGTAATAGAGGCAAAAGATACAGATACAATTTATGCCGTTCCGCTTTTGATGCAAGAAGAAAAATTAGACGAACAAGTATTACAAAAGTTACATCTTCGACTTGATAAATCTGCTGATATGGTAGATTGGAAAGAATTTGTAAGAAAACTAAAACGTCCAAAAGAAGAAATTAAAATTGGTTTGATTGGAAAATATGTAGAACTGCGTGATGCTTATAAATCTATTGTAGAGGCAATTATTCATGCAGGTGTTGTACATAGATGTAAGGTAAACATTGATTGGATTCAATCAGAATTATTAGCAAATGAAAATTATATTTCAACCTTAGAAAAATTAGATGGGATTTTGGTGGCACCAGGTTTTGGTGAAAGAGGTTTTGAAGGTAAAATCAATGCAGTAAAATATGCACGCGAAAATAATATTCCATTTTTTGGAATCTGTTTAGGTATGCAGTGTGCCTCTGTAGAATTTGCAAGGAATGTATTAGGCTTGGAAAATGCAACTTCTACTGAAATGAATAAAAATACAAGTTATCCTGTGATTGATTTGATGCAAAGCCAGAAAGAATTGACACAGATGGGTGGCACAATGCGTTTGGGTGCTTATACTTGTCAATTAAAAAACGATACAAAAGTATCAAAGGCTTATCAAACACATACTATTAAAGAAAGACATAGACATCGTTATGAATTTAATAATCAATTTTTAGAAAAATTTGAAGAAAAAGGAATGATTTGTTCAGGTATCAATCCTGAAAGTAAATTAGTAGAAATTATTGAATTAAATAACCATCGTTGGTTTGTTGGAACACAATTTCACCCCGAACTCAAAAGCACTGTTTTAAATCCACATCCATTATTTGTTGGATTTATTGGGGCAAGTTTAGAAAAATCATTGGAGAAAAAAGTTTTTTAATAAAGACACAAAAAGGTACAAAATATTGACTTTCAATATTTTGTACCTTTTTGTATATAATTTCTTTGTATCAACATAAAAAAAAAATAAAAAAAAACACCAATTCTTTTTTTTTTTCAACTTTATATAATATTTTTGCACCTAACAAAATTTTTATTTTTTGATATGAAAAAAATATTCTTACTTATCGGAGCTTGCATCGCCTTTGCAATAACTGCACAAGCTCAAAATAGTGATAATAAATGGGCAGTAGATTACAGCTATTCTGGCTTAAATTATGCTCCTTTTTATGAAGCACCAACTAATACAATGGGTGGCGTTCCGGGTATATTCGAACCAGCATATTGGAACAATGGCGCTAAAATAGGCGTTGCTCGCAATTTTTTACCATTCTTAAATGCTTATGGTAATTTTGGAGTACACTCATTGAGCAATATTCCAGGTAATTTCAACTCAGTAGCAAGTATTATGGTTGATTTGGGCGCTCAATTCCGTTTAGCAAATGGTTCTATTTTAAGAGAGAATCATTGGTTTGATCCTTATATCAACATTGGTGGTGGTGTAAATTGGATTGATAACAAAGCAAAAGGATTTGTTGAAGTTGGTGGTGGTATCAACTTTTGGTTGGTTGAAAATGTAGGTATTACATTTGGTTTAGGTCATCAAATTTATTTGAATGAACTAAAATCATTCGATCAAAATCCTACAGGTTCAGGTGCTTCTTATGGAAAAAATATGAGACACACAGTAGGCTTAAAATTCCGTTGGGGTGCTAAAGATACTGATGGTGATGGTATTTCTGACAAAGAAGATGCTTGCCCTGATGTAAAAGGTTTAGAAGCATTCAAAGGTTGTCCTGATACTGATGGTGATGGCATTCCTGATAAAGATGATGCTTGTCCTGATAAAGCAGGTTCAAAAGATTTTAACGGTTGCCCAGATTCTGATAAAGATGGTATTGCTGATAAAGATGACGCTTGCCCAGATGTAGCAGGTATCGCTTCTTTACAAGGTTGTCCAGATGCTGATGGTGATGGTATTGCTGATAAAGATGATGAGTGTCCAACTGTAAAAGGTTTAGCAAGTTTCAAAGGTTGCCCAGATTCAGATGGTGATGGTGTTCAAGATAAAGATGACGCTTGTCCAAACGAAGCAGGTATCGCTCAATTTAATGGTTGCCCTGATACTGATGGTGACGGTATCCAAGACAAAGAAGATAAATGTCCAACTGTACCAGGTGTTGCTTCAGAACAAGGTTGCCCAGAGAAAAAAGTAGCAAAAGAAGAAATTAAAGAAGTTGAGAAAAAATTACAAATGGCTGCAAGCCGTATTCAATTTGAAACAGGTAAATCAACTATCTTGAGAGTTTCTTTTGCTGAATTAGATAAATTATTACCAATTATGAAACAATATCCAGGTGCTGAATTCCGTATTGAAGGACACACTGATAATGTAGGTAATGCAGTAGCAAACAAAAATCTCTCTCAACAACGTGCTGATGCTGTGAAAGCTTACTTCGTAAGCAAAGGTATCAAAGCAGATAGATTGAGTTCTAATGGATTTGGTCAAGAAAAACCATTAGGTAGCAATGCTACTCCAGCAGGACGTACTCAAAACCGTCGTGTAGAGATTCACTTGGCTGACTAATTTTAAGATAATATAAAAAAATAATAAGTCACACTTATAGTTTTGAAAAGCAGTAAAAATAAAATTTTTACTGCTTTTTTTTATTTTTTATTTTTTTATGACTACATTTGCATACTAAAAATATAAATAATTTGATTACTATGGAAAATAAAGAGCAACAAAATGATAATACTCCTATTATCAAAAAACAAACAAGACAACCCAAAACAAAAAAAACAGAGGTTGTTCCACAACAAGAAACAAAAGAAAAACAAACATCTATATCAATTGTTGAAGATGAAAAAATAAAACAAAACGTAAATGAAGTCGAAGTTTCAGAAATAGAAAATTTGAAAGCATCTCGTAAAAAGATAAAAACTACTATAGAAATTTTAAGGCTTGAAGTTGAAAGTTTTGTCAATGATAAATTAAGACAAATTATGGTTCATAAGGCTGAAGCAAAAGCACTTAAAAAACAAATTAAACTAATAGAAAAAACTGATAAAGTAGAAAAAACTGACAAAAAAACAAAAAGTGTAGAATAAAAAAAATAATGTTATTCAAAGAAATAAAAATATTACTCAAAAAAGAAATTTTAATTGAATGGAGAGAAAAAACAGCCATTAATGGATTAATTTTGTATGCAATCAGTAGTATTGCGGTTTGTTATCTAAGTTTTAGATTGCATAATCAAACTTTATCTGTTGTTACTTGGAATGCTTTATTTTGGATAATCTTACTTTTTTCGGCTATCAATGCAGTTACTAAAAGTTTTTTACAAGAACGAGCAGGAAGATGGTTGTATTACTATACGATTGTTTCTCCTGAGAGTGTTATTTTATCTAAAATTATCTACAATGCTGTTTTATTGGTTTTTTTGAGTGTCGGAAGTTTAGGGATTTTTGCCATTTTTATGGATTTTCCTGCACAAGATGTTTTTTTATTTGTTTTGACTGTTATTTTGGGTGCGTTGGGTTTTTCTTCTACTTTTACTTTGATGGCAGCTTTATCATCAAAATCTCAAAATAGTGCTGTTCTAATGGCTATTTTGAGTTTTCCTATTATATTACCTTTACTTTTGATATTGATGCGTCTTTCTAAAAATGCCATTGATGGTTTGTCTTGGTCAGTGAGTTATGATGAATTGCTGATTATTTTTGGTCTAAATAGCATTGTTATTATCCTTTCTTTGATATTATTTCCTTTTTTATGGAAAGCATAGATATTAAATTTTTCTATTACTCTTTGTTTTAGTAAAAAAGTAACTCATAATATAAAAATTCTATCTTAATGAATTTTTGTATTTTTGTATTTTTTATTTATCTTTGCAAAAAAGAAATTTATACAAAACAATAAAATGCTTTCAAATATTATTGCAAAAATTTTAGCGGGAACTGTTGTAGGCTATGCTACCAATTATTTAGCGATTAAAATGCTTTTTCAAGAGTTTTTTAAATTTAAAATTGGTAAAAAAACATTTAGTTTAGGTGGGGTAATTGTCAAAGAAAGAGAGCAATTCCAAAATAGTATCTCAAGATTAGTCGAAAGCGAGGTCATTCATCATCAAGCACTCAAAACAGAAATCAATAAAGATGTTTTTGTAGAAGCCATTACAAAAATTTTTACACACTTTTTTGATGCAGAATTAGCACAAAGCAATACAGGACAAATCAAATTAGAGGCAATCAGTGGACTAAAGACAAGTGTAGATACTATCAGAACACGTCTAAAAAGCGAATTAGAAACGCCTTTGAAAAATATTTACCTTCAAATTATACAAAATCAACCTTTAGAAAACATACTTTCAGGTGCGCAATCTACACATATCTCAAAAAAATTATCAAAAGAATTGATTAGTTTTTTGGGTAATGATATTAATTGGACAAAATTAATTACCGAAATTTTAGAAAATATCGCTCAAAAACCTTTGGATAATTTTTTACCTGATGAAGTTTTGATGATACTTTCTTCTAATTTATCACATCTTGTAGGCGATTTGCACCAAAGTCTAAAATTTAATTATGAAGGTATTTTGAATGAAATTTTAGACACTGCTGAAACGGAATTGAACCTTAAAGATTTGTTTTTGGGCTTGTCTGAAAGCCTTTCTAAAAAGTCAATTAGTGGTTTTTTGACACAAGAAAACATAGAAAATTTACCTTTATCTTTAAAAAATGAAGTAGAAAATCTATTTAAAAGCGAAGTAAATGAAGATATTATCAGTACTTTGTTAAAATATTTATTGGATATTTTAGAAAAAGAAAATACAAAAATCATAGATTTGTTATCGCCAAATCTCAAAACAAGCTTAAAAGAATTTCTCAAAAAAAATGTTCCTGACTTATTGACTACCTTAATCCCTTGGATAAAAGACCGTAGAGATAAACTACAAAATGTTGTTCAGACCGCTTTTGATAAAGAAGCAACAGGAATTATACAACTAATTGCTTCTATTTTTATTGGTAATATTGGAGAGTTTGTGGGTGTAGAGCAAAGAATTATAGAAGTAATTGAACAACAAAATCAAGATATTGACCAACTTTCTATTGATTTTACAGAGAAAATTTTAGTATTTTTAGAGCAAAATACGATTGGAACTTTGATAAAAAAAATCAAAATTGAAAATATCATCACTATTTTATCGCCTATTTTACAAAAAGATATTCAATCTTCGATAGGCAATATTGATTTTTCACAGATAAAAAATTGGTTAGAAAAACCATTGAATACTTGGTTTACTGCTGAAAATATTGCCAAAGAATTACAAAAATTTTGGAAAGAAATAAGACAAAAATATTTATTAGAAAAATTTTTATTTGATGAAAAGTTCACAAATTGGACACAAAATCAAATCAAAAATAACTTAGCAAATGGCTTGCAAAACATTCTAAAAAATATTTTAAACAAAGAAAAAATTGAAACAATTAGTGAAAATATCGCACAAAGTATTCAAAAAAGAATTAATCAAAGTGAAGATTTTTTTGAAAAAATAATTGCAGAACAGATAGAAAAATACATTGTCAATAAAAGTTTGGGCAAAATTTTACCTGCTGATGTTGAAAATAATCAACTTATTCCTTTTCTTTTGCAAGCCGTTGATATATTTTTGATGACACAATGGCAAAAATATTCTTCACAAACGATTAGCGAAATTTTACCTGCTTTTACTAATGAAAAAACAAGCGAAAACACTGCAAAATTAGTGCAAAATTATCTCAATGAAAATATTGAAACGATTACAAAAGGACAAATTGAGAGTTTGGTACAAAAAAGTCTTTCAAAACAGGGTGATATTCAATTAAGAGCATTGGTGTATAAAGCGATGGGCAAAGAATTAGAGCCTTTAAGTTGGTTTGGAGCGGTTTTGGGAGCAATTACAGGAGCAGGCTTATTGATAATGCCTGATTATCAGGCTGTTTGGTTGATGTTATTCATTACAGGTATTGCTTATGGAATTACGGGTTGGGGAACGAATTGGTTGGCAATCAAAATGCTTTTTAGACCTTATTATGCCGTTAAAATTCCTTTTTTGAATTGGAATTTACCATTTACGCCCGGCGTTTTGGCAAAAAATAAAGGTCGTTTTGCTAAAAGTATGGGGCGATTTATTGGAGAAAATTTATTAAATAGTGAAGGTTTGAAACAAACTTTTGAAAAAAATAAACCTGAAATTTTAGAGAAAATAAAAACTTTTATCAATAAAGATGACTTCAAAATCATACAAAATTTGGTAGAAAACAATGATGGAAAACTTATAAAATGGCTCTCTGATGCCATCAAAAATAATTTTTTTAATCCGCAAATTGTGGAAATGCAAACAAAAAATCAAATCGAAAAAAATAAAAATTATCTTTTATCTAATCTAAAAACAGAAGGAATTGAAAAAATATTGAACGATTATTTGCAAAGTGAAAACGCTAATGAACAACTAAAAAACTTTATTTTGTCGAGAGTAAACAAAATAATGAATGAAAATAATCTTTTTGGAAATATATTTCCTGATAATTGGTTAGAAAAAATAGAACCTGATTTGAGAGAATGGTTAGGACAAGAACTACCTCATCTGACACAGTTTTTTGAGGTGGAAAAGGTATGGAAAATGTTAGATTTAACCTCGATTACCACTACTTTAGACCAAACTTTGAGCAAAAGTTTAGGTGAATTATTGAATCAAAACCAAGAAGAAAATTTTAAAAATCAAACTTTTAATTTTATTTTTAATCAATTAGATAGCCCACAACTCCGAAAAAGATTGATTGATTTTATTAATGATTATATCAAAAATGAATTTGGGGAAAGTAGAGCTTTAAAAGATATTAATCGTGGAAAATTGTTAGCACTTTTGGAAGATAATTTACCACAAATTTTAGAAAATGCTATTGAATTAGGTATCGAAAATTTACAAGAAAACAAAGAAAAAATCACAGAAAAAATATACGAACAAATCAAAAGCCAAAATACTTTAGCCACTTTTTTTGCAGGAAAAAGCATTAGAAATACAACTAATGAACTTTTAGAAACAGGTATTCCTGATTTTTTGAGAGAAGAAAAAAATGAATTGACGCTATTATTAAAGAAAAAAATTCAAGAATTAGGAGAAAAACCACTCAATTTTGAAGTCAGTACGTTGTTACAAACTGATAAATTAGAAGAAAAATTGACAACTATTTTTGAAAATCAAGGTTTTAGAAATAAAGTAAAACAACTCACAAACTTATTATTAGAAGAAAGAATTTTTAAAATTCCTTTGGATAGATTATTAAAAGATGATACAGAAGCAATTTTGTTGCACCTAAAATCGGTATTAACTCCTAATCTTGATGAAATATTATCGCACTTTAAAACGCATTTGAATAACAAAGAAAATACAGAAAAATTAGCAAAACCTTTGGCAGAATTAGCCACAGAAATTACTGAAAAACATTTGTTTAGTGCAAAAATTGGTACTGTTATTAAAGATATTGACATCAAACAAATTGAAAAAATTGCTGAAAATCTTACAAAAACGGTTATTAATACTTCTATTTTTGAAAATACAAAAACTGAATTTGTTAATTTGATGTTTGCAAGGCTTAAAAAATATGAATTAGGACAAATTGTTGATATTGATATATTGAAACAAGATTTATCAAAAACGTTGGTGGAGATGCTTCAAAATCCTACTACACAAGATTTTTTATTGAAAATGATTACTCAAAATGCCCAAAAACAATTCAATGGATTGAATGCAATGTTGAGCGAAGATACTAAAAACTTTTTGATAGATAATTTAGCAAATTCATTTTTGAATGCCACACAAACGCATTTATTAGATGTTTTGAACGCCCTGAATTTTACAGGAATTGTAGTAAAAGAAATTGATGCAATGCACCCAAAAGAATTAGAAGCATTATTTTATGGCTTTGCAGAAAAATATTTTGTCTATTTGATTGGATATGGATTTATATTTGGAATTATATTTGGCTGGATAATAGATTTTGGTATTATAGGAATTGGAAAAATATTGAAATAAAAATAATTTTCATTTTGATAAATTTGTTTGCAATTAGACTTTTTTTAACGCTCCAAAATTTTTAAACTTTCGGAGCGTTTTAAAAATGCTATAATAGTTTATATATTTTGGTTCTACTAAATTTTGTACGATTTTTTCTATTGAGCAATTGTAGTACACACTTTTAGTGTGTCGACACACTAAAAGTGTGTACTACAGTTTTTATTTTCCGTATAAATCTTAATAGAACCTATATTTTTTATCTATTTTCGTACATTTCTTTGTAATAATTTTGATAGGCACCTGTTGTAATATTGTCTAACCAAGTTTTATTTTCCAAATACCAATCTATTGTTTTTTCGATGCCTTCCTCAAATTGCAAAGAGGGTTTCCAGCCCAATTCTTCCATAATTTTGGTAGCATCAATCGCATAACGCAAATCGTGTCCCGCTCTATCAGTAACATAAGTAATTAATTTCTCAGATTCTCCTTCTTCTCTGTTGAGTTTTCTATCCATTATTTTACAAATTACTTTGATAAGGTCAATATTTTTCCATTCATTAAAACCACCAATATTATAAGTATCGCCAATTTTTCCTGTATGAAAAACAACATCTATCGCTCTTGCGTGGTCAAGTACATAAAGCCAATCTCTTACATTTTCACCTTTTCCATAGACAGGAAGTGGTTTTTTTTGTTGAATATTATTAATAAACAAAGGAATTAATTTTTCAGGAAAATGATTAGGACCATAATTATTAGAGCAATTCGAAAGCACAATCGGCAAATGATAAGTATTGTGATAAGCCCTTACAAAATGGTCAGAAGCAGCTTTTGAAGCAGAATAAGGTGATTGTGGCGAATAAGCAGTAGTTTCATAGAAAAAACCGCCTTCATCAAGCGAGCCATATACTTCGTCGGTCGAAACGTGATAAAACAAACAATTTCTTTCTTTTTTTCCAATACTATTTTTCCAAATTTCTTTGGCGGCATTCAATAGATTTACCGTACCTATTACATTGGTTTGCACAAATTCCAAAGGATTGGTGATAGACCTATCAACGTGTGATTCGGCTGCTAAATGAATCACTGCATTAGGCTGTTCGTCGTTGAATAAATTTTGAATAAATCCCGCATCAGTAATATCTCCTTTGATAAAACGATAATTTTTTTCTTGACTAATATCAGTCAAATTATCTAAATTACCTGCATAAGTGAGTTTATCCAAATTGATAATTTCATAATTTGGGTATTTTTTCACAAACAAACGAACGACGTGAGAGCCAATAAATCCTGCTCCACCTGTGATGATTATTTTCATAATTATTTTTTTTCTGTGATAGTCTTTTTCAAAAATATTTTTTTATATTGATTCTTTTTATTTTAAAATAATGTGTTATCTTGTGGAAGCGTCCACGCTTGCACCAAAATTACCTAAATAGTTGCAAATTTTTTTGGTATCAATCAATAAAAAAACTTTTGAAAGAAGTCTGTTGTTTTTTTTGCAAAAATAAATACAATTCCTTAGATTTGCATCAAATAACAAAAATAAAATTACTATGAACTTTGACCCTGTAACATTAGCAATTCCTTTTTATTTTTTTTTGATAGGTTTAGAATTATTGGCTGATAAAATTCAACATCAAAAAAGTTATCGTTTGCATGATGCTTTGACAAACATTGGTTGCGGAGCGAGCCAACAAATAGTAGGTGTTTTTTTGAAAGTAATATCAGTAGGAATATTTGAGGTAATTCGTTATAATTTTGCTATTTTTGATATTCCTGTCAATTGGTTAAGTTTTATTATTGTATTTATTTTGGCTGATTTTTCTTATTATTGGGCGCATCGAATGAGTCACGAAATTAATCTTTTTTGGCAGGCAGGACACGTGGTTCATCATCAAAGCGAAGATTATAATTATTCAGTGGCACTTAGACAAAGTTGGTTTCAAACTTTTTTTACTTCTCCTTTTTATTGGTACATTGCTTTGTTGGGTTTTGATACGACACAATTTTTGTTGGCATATAGTCTTAATACTGTCTATCAATTTTGGATTCATACCGAAAAAATAGGAAAATTAGGCTTTTTAGAGTGGATAATGAATACACCTTCGCATCATCGCGTACATCATGGACGTAATCCTGAGTACATTGATAAAAAATCATGCAGGCGTTTTTATTGTTTGGGATAGATTGTTTGGAACATTTCAAGAAGAAAAAGAAAGACCAACGTATGGCATCACTACACCCGTCAAAACTTGGAATCCAATTTGGTCGCAATTTTTTGGTATGTACCAAATTTATCAAACGACAAAAAAAATGCGTTATTTTTCAGATAAAATCAAAGTCCTTTTTAAAAAACCGGGCTGGCAACCTCACTATTTAGGTGGAAGTATTGCGACTCCTGAAATTGATAAAAAAACATATCAAAAATATGATTTTCATGCTTCTGCCAAAATCAATTATTATATATTTTTTCAATACATTCTTACTTTTGCGGGTACAGCTTATTTTTTGTTTAATCAACAACATTGGCAAATAGAATATCGTTTATTGTATGGTTTTTTGGTGGCTTGGGCGGTTTTGAATACGGGAAAATTATTTGAGCAGAATAAAATTTGGTATTATGTTGAGGCTTTTCGTTTGATTTTTTCATTTCTTTTGGTGGGAATTGGTTTGGTATATTTATTTGGAATGCCTACTGAAATAAGCGTTGTTTTTAGTTTTTTGACAATCATTAGTATTTTTTGGTGGTTACAAATCAAAAAATATATTTTTATTTGATTTCAAATCATTCTTGTTTTTTCCGCCGTTGTTGCTGGACAAAACAAAAATATAGATTTTATTGTATTTTTAGACAATGGTTATTGTACGCTATTTTAGGAACGCGGATAACGCGGATTAGGCTAATGAAAACGGATTTTTTGGCTGTTATCTGAGTGCTTAAAAAGCATATACTTGTTATGATTAAAAAGGTATAAAAATACAAAATTGCTTTGTGTTTTTATACCTTTTTTTAATAAATAATGTTCTTTTTCTATTTCTTTTCAGGTTAAACGCACCTAATAATTTTTTAAAATTTATTAAAATTAAAATAATATTTTGTTTTTTTTGCATTCAATAAAATTTTATTTTTTTTTAATTTG
>RDZP01000134.1 GCA_004294005.1 Cytophagia bacterium | reverse complement strand
TAAATTATTCAAAAAATCAATCAATAATAATTTATTTGCTTCTTCTCCAAATAATTTTTTGAAACCAAAATCTGTAAATGGATTGATGTATTTTTGTTTGTTTTCCATTGGCATTCAATAAATTTATTTTATTTATAAAGCATTAAAAATCAATATAATAGATTTTAAAAACTGCTGTAATTATATTATTACATTTGCTTTTTAATATCTATTTTTAAAAATAATTGCAAAATTAAGTATTTTCAATGAAAAAAAGAAGTGTTTACTATAAACTTGGGAAATCTTTTTTTTCACATAAAAAGAGTAAGTGTAAAATTTTATATATTAATCAAAATGGCGAAAATATTTGTTTTATGCCCTCGCTTGTGTTTCACAAGCGAATTTTGTAACAAACGAGTTACACCCGTCATTTCGCACCCCCTGATTAGAAATGAGATATTTATTAATAAATAGGAAAAATCGATGAAAAAATATTATTTTTAAAGAAAATTATATTTTATGTTTTTATAATATCTTTGTTTTATTATATTTTATCTTGTAAAAGTTATATAAAATAAAAAATGTTTCATTTTTTTAAATAGAGTGCGAAATGTTGGTTGTGTAAATACATATTTTTCTTAAAATTTCAAAGATATACAAAATTTTTATGGTAAGTAAAAAGATGTTATATTATGTATAGTGGTGGCATTTATTTCACCTTCTGCAAAGTATTTTAGAGATTTCCCAAGTTTTAGTAAAAAATAAATTTAATCTACTAACAAATCAGTGTATTCTTTTACATTCACTTGAATATCGTCTTCACCAACTCCATCAAAAGGTTTTTCTAAATGATGTTGAATATTATCCAAACTAACCAAAATTGCACTGTACATCATTGGCATTATATAAATTAAATAATCAGGTAAAAGATTTGAATGTTTCATTTGTGCAAAATAAGGTCCGTACAAAATAGCAAAAATATAAATAAAAAAACGATAATAAGCCCTCAATGCAATCGGAGTTCGGTAATAATAAATACTTTTCATCACATTAAAACAAATCATCATATTGTTATGATATTGTCCTATACGCGTGATTTCACTTGCGGTCAAACCATGATTTTTGAGTTTAGCGACTTGTTTTGATAATGATGAAAAACATTCAAAAATAGGTTTTTCGTAATGATGCGCTTCTTTTTCTTGAGAGGTCAAAAAATTATGAATATTATCAAATAATTTTTTTTGTAAATCTTTTATTTCATCAATAATAGGTGCAGAGGAAACATCTGTCCAATCTCTTGTAGAATAAAAAAAAGACAAAGCATTGCTACGAAGCATTGCTAATTGTTTGAGTGCATTTTCACGCCTTTGATAAGCACTACTAATAGAAAAAACAACAGGAAACACAATCGCAACGCTCACCAATGTCATTGTAAAGTCTGCTTCCCATTTCATTTGACGGCAAAAATAAGTAGATAAACAAGCAATAAAAATCACCAAAAATGTTTTGTAGTTGATAATAAGTGAAATACTTTTTAATATTTTTATCATAGTAAGTGTAGAATAATTTAATAACAATAATTTAATAATTTCTTAATTTTGCAAAAATATGCAAAAAAAAATAAATAAAAAACATTCTTTATTATTTTTAACTGATTTTTAAAATAAAAAATAGATTTTCATTTATATTGTTTTGGATTAAGAAAAAATAATAATACCAAAAAAATATTTGAAAAAACAGCACATTTTTCTATTGAATGATAAAATTTGTTGTATTTCTATGACAAATTCATTACAAATATTATTTTTTCAAAAAAATAATTTATATATATTTGGAAATTATTTTTTTTCTAATAACTTTGTAACTTGAAATCAAAAAAAGCAAACTATCCTTTACAAAAATGGCTAAAATCCTTATAATCGATGACGAAAAAAGTATTCGTTATACACTTCGAGATATTTTAGAATACGAAAAATACGAAGTAGATGAAGCACAAGACGGCGAAGAAGGCTACGAAAAAATCAAAAATGGTGAATATGACCTCGCCCTTTGTGATATAAAAATGCCTAAAATGGACGGAATGGAAGTCTTGGAAAAAGTAGGCGAGTTAGGAAAAGAAATTCAATTTATTATGATTTCTGCACACGGAACAATCAAAACTGCCGTAGAAGCAACTAAAATGGGTGCCTTTGATTTTATCCAAAAACCACCTGATTTGAATAGACTTTTGTTGTGTGTGCGCAATGCCTTAGATAAATCTCAATTAGTACAAGAAACAAAAGTATTAAGACGTAAAGTTTCTAAAACCTATGATATTGTTGGTACCTCTGACCCTATCAAAAGACTCAAAGAGGATATTGAGAAAGTAGCACCTACAGAGGCAAGAGTATTAATTACAGGACCAAACGGCTCAGGAAAAGAATTGGTTTGTAAATGGATTCACGCTAAAAGTCTGCGTTCTAACAAAGCATTAATAGAAGTAAATTGTGCTGCAATTCCAAGTGAATTGATTGAAAGTGAATTATTTGGACACGAAAAAGGTTCTTTTACATCTGCTATCAAACAAAGAATCGGTAAATTTGAACAAGCAAATGGTGGTACTTTATTTTTAGATGAGATTGGAGATATGAGCCTCTCTGCACAAGCAAAAGTATTGAGAGCATTGCAAGAAGGAAAAATTACCAGAGTTGGTGGTGATAAAGAAATCAGTGTAAATGTACGTGTAATTGCTGCAACTAATAAAAACCTTCGAAAAGAAATAGAAGAAAATCATTTTAGAGAAGATTTGTATCATCGTTTGGGTGTTATTTTGATGCACGTCCCACCTTTGAATGAAAGAAAAGAGGATATTCCTTTGTTGGTAGATAAATTTTTGGCGGATATTGCAGAAGAATATGGAGCAGGTATCAAAAAAATCAGTGAAGAAGCATTAGGTTATCTTAAAGAATTGAATTGGACTGGTAATATTCGTGAATTGCGTAATGTAGTAGAAAGATTGATTATTATGAGTGATATTGATATTACTGAAAATGATGCAAAAATTTATACTTCTTATAATAAATAATTTTTTATTTTTGAATATTTATCAAAAATAAAACAAAAAAACAAATCTGTTTCATAAAGAATAGATTTGTTTTTTTTGGTTTTTCGCCATTGTTTGTGTTTTCAACGGCAACTTTTATTTCGTTAATAAGTTGTTTGTGAAGAAATAAATAATGTCGATCTTAAAAACTTTATAATTATTTTCCGCAAAAAATGCAAATCTTCCAATTATTTTTAGTAAAAAACGCAAAAAAAAACGACTTTTTAAAAATGAGTTGCGGAAATCCGTAATTTCTTTCCTTTTTTAGTTCAATTTCTCTTATTTTCTGCGAAAAATGCAAATCATCAAAAATCACTTGCGAAAATCAATAATCGAGTTTCATTTTTTCTTTTTAACTTTGCAACGAGAAAAATATTTGATTTTGATATGAATAATTTGTGATTTTTTGTCATTTTTTGTCATTTTGAGCGAAGCGAAAAATCTGCAAAGTGAACTTGTAAACTATTATTAAAATGCTATAAGAATGACTTTAAGATGCTTCACTACGTTCAGCATGACAAAAATACAATCGTTTGCATAAAAAATAAAAAAATTAACAAAAAAAAGAATTACTTTTATTTGGATTATTCAAAAAAATATTTTTCCTTTGTACTTTATTTATTTAATTTTTAACAATTTAACTTTTTTCTATTATGAAAAAAATAATGCTCGTGATGTGGCTCGCCTTAGTGCTGATAGCCTGCACAAAAAAGAAAGACCCCGAACCTGCACCCCCTGATTTGCCACCTGCTACAGAGATAGGTGCAAATACTTTTGGATGCTACCTCAATGGGGTACCTTGGACTCCTCGCACTAATTCGCCTTATTGTCTTTGGTGTTCACCTATTCTTGATGTTAACTATGAAGTAGCTATCGGAAATGATGGTCCTTATTTTTGGGTAGTTGCTACTCGAGAGAACCCTGACGGAAAAAAACAGATAATTCAAATTTCGTCAGGTAAATTGAATCGAATAGGTTCTTATAAAATTTTAAAAACTAACGCGGAAGCAAGCATAACTTTAACTAGTAACTACAATTACATTACACCAGCTGATAACGATGTTTCTTTAGACGGAGAATTAATTATTACGAAGCTAGATTTAGGAAGCACTCGTGCTATTATTTCAGGAAAATTTCATTTTAAAATTCAAAAAGGGAATGATATTTTTGAAGCTAAAGATGGTCGTTTTGACATCTCATTTTAAATTTTTCACATTTTATTCAAAATAATTATGAATTTTCAAATTAAAAAACTTATATTTGCACCGCACTTGCACCGCACTTGCACCGCACTTGCACCGCACTTGCCCTAATTGCGTTCTTTTTGTGTTTACCTTTTTTAAGTAAGGCACAAACAACTCCCGAAGAGG
>RDZP01000039.1 GCA_004294005.1 Cytophagia bacterium | reverse complement strand
ACAGGAAGTATTTTTGTGCATTGCGACTATCACGCTAACGCATACATAAGAGTTGCTATTTTAGATAAAATTTTTGGAGGAAATAATTTTATAAATGAGATTACTTGGCAGAGGGCAACTACTCACAATGATACTAAACAAGGAGCAAAGCATTTTGGTAGAATAACAGATACAATTTTCCTTTATTCGAAAGACCATAAATCATATACTTTTAATCCGCAACACGAAAGGTATACCTCTGATTATATTGCTCAATCTTACAATAAAACAGACGACAATGGTCGACGCTTTAAAGCCTCTGATCTTTCCGCTGCAAAAGGTGGCGGTGATACTTCGTATGAATGGAGGGGTAAAAAACCTCCCAAAGGTCGTTATTGGGCATATTCTAAAAAAAATATGGAAAAATTTGAAGTTGAAGGTAAATTATATTATTCTTCTACGGGTAAACCTTACCTAAAACATTACTTAGATGAAATGCAAGGAACGAGTGTAGATAGTTTATGGTTTAATTGTGTTTTTAGAACTAAGCAAGAACGAATAGGCTACCCAACACAAAAACCAGAAGCATTATTAGAAAGAATAATAAAATGTGCAAGCAATGAAAATGATATTATTTTAGATTGTTTTATGGGTGGTGGAACAACGATTGCGGTGGCAGACAAATTGAATAGAAATTGGATAGGCATCGACCAGAGTGTAAACGCAGTAAAAGTTACAGAGTTTCGTTTAAATAAACAACAAAACTTATTTTCAAAACCATTTTCTGTGCAACTTCACAAATACGATTACGACACTTTACGTTACAAAGATGCCTTTGAATTTGAAACTTGGATAGTAGGGCAATTTGGCGGACTTGCCAATTCAAAACAACGAGGAGATTTAGGACTTGACGGCAGAACACGAGAAAATCAAGCCATACAAGTAAAAAGAAGTGATAATATTGGTAGAAATGTAATAGATAACTTTTTTTCAGCCATTCAACGTTTTGACAAAGCAAGCTTTGAAAAACATAAATTAGAAAATAAACCTGTAGGTTTTATCATTGCATTTTCCTTTGGAAAAGGTGCTATTCAAGAAGTAGCAAGATTGAAAAATGAAGAAAATGTCATCATTAAATTAGTAACTGTTGAGGAAATTGTACCTATTGCTAAAAAACCATCTTTGCAAGTTGAAGTAAAAGATATGGGAAAAATAAGAGATTTACACAAAATAGAACTCAGTGTCATTGTCCAAAAACAAGATGAAATACAATTTTATGCTTGGGATTTTGCCTATAACGAAACCAATTTTACACCCGAAATTCTACTCGACAAAACAGGCAAACAAACCTACCTATTCAAAGCAGGAGAACATAAAATTGCGGTAAAAGTAGTTGATAATGAAGGACTTGAATGCATAGAAGTAATTAAAATTAAAATAAATGGAAAAATTGAAAGAAAGTAAAATAATAAATTAAAACAAATCTAAAAAAATACGATGAAAAAAACGCTAATATTATTATTGCTTGTGGTTTTTATACATTTGAATACATTGGCACAAAAAAATGACACAGGTAATTGGTTTATTTATTTTGGTAATCAAGCAATTAACAAAAAATGGAATTTATGGAATGAAGTGCAATATCGAAACTATAATTTCGTGGGTGATTTACAACAATTATTATTACGTACAGGAATTGGTTATAATTTGACCGAAAACAATAATAATATTTTATTGGGTTATGCTTTCATTAATTCACAACGTTATTTAGCGAATAATACTGACAAAGTAGGAACGGAAGAACATCGAATTTATCAACAATTTGTTACTCGACAAGAGTTTGGTAGGATATTCACTCAACATCGATATAGAATCGAAGAACGTTTTTTTAATAATGATTTTCAAGTTCGTTTCAGGTATTTTTTATCTGTCAATATACCTATCAATAACAAAACTATGACCGCTAAAACGGTATATGCTTCTGCTTATAATGAAATATTTGTCAATGGACAAAAGCCTGTTTTTGATAGAAATAGACTTTATGGAGCAATTGGTTATGTATTTAATAAATACATTAGAGCCGAAGTTGGTTTTATGGCTCAAACACTTGAAAATACCAATCGTAATCAATTTCAAATTGTTATTTTTAATAATTTGCCTTTTCGTAACAAAACTGAATAAAATAATTTATCTTTTCAATAAAAAATTCAAAACTCAAAATTAAAATGTCTATTCACAAAGAAGGTTATACCTCTATTTTTATTGCACTTATTGTTGGTATTCTACCTGCTTTAATAGGTGATTATTTCAAAGCACCCATTTTTTTGAATGTTATTTTACTCATCTTTGGTTGTGTTGTGATTGGTTTAGTACTTAATTTTTTTCGCAATCCAACAAGAGAAATTACATTGGATAATAATATTATTTATGCTCCTTGTGATGGAAAAGTAGTGGTGATTGAGGAAGTGATTGAAGATGAATATTTCAAAGGAAAAAGAAAACAAATTTCTATTTTTATGTCGCCGCTTAATGTTCACGTCAATAGAAATCCTGTGGCAGGCATTGTTCGTTATTTTAAATACCACGCAGGAAAATATTTAGTCGCTTGGCATCCAAAGTCAAGTACCGAAAATGAACGCACAACTTATGTCATTCAAGCATTGAACGGACAAGATATTCTTTTGAGGCAAATTGCGGGAGCGGTTGCAAGACGTATTTGTTGGTATGTAAAAGTAGGTGAGAGTATCCAACAAGGCGAAGAATTTGGATTTATCAAATTTGGCTCAAGAGTGGATATTTTTTTACCATTAGATGCAAAAATAAAAGTAGAAATGGGGCAAAAAGCAGTTGGTGGAAAAACCATTTTGGCTACTTTTTCTTAGTTTTTATATTTTTATACAATTCAAAAAATAGTAGCAATGAACAATACACAACAAATTTTTCTAACTGAAATTATTGATTTTCAAAGTGATAATCAAATATTTACATTTACAACCAAAGAAGGTGAACTCAAAGTCAATGTTTTTGCTGAAGATATTTTTCAAATTCGAGCAAAAAAAAACAATCAAGAGTGGGATAATTTTTCATACAGCGTGGTTGGTGGACGCAACAAAGTAGCCATCGATATAAAAAAAGAAAATGAATATTACTCGATAAAAACACATTCTTTGACACTTAAAGTTCAAAAAAATCCACTGCGTTTATCTTTTTATAACAATGATAATGAATTGATTAACGAAGATGATTTTGGTATTTCTTGGTATGGTGAAGAAGTTACGACCTATAAAAAACTACAAGAAAATGAAAAATTTATTGGATTAGGCGAAAAAAATGGGAATTTAAACAGACGTGGCAATTATTATGTCAATTGGAACAGTGATGCTTTTGCTTACAGCCCTGACGCTGACCCTTTGTATGCTTCTATTCCTTTTTTTATGGGGCTTCGTCCTGATAAAATGTATGGAATTTTTTTTGATAATACTTATAAATCTATTTTTAATTTTGGAGCAGCTTCTCACCGACATAGTTATTTTAAGGCGTTAGGTGGTGAAATGAAATATTATTTTATTTATGGAAAAAAAATAAGCAATATTATCGAAAAATATACTTTTTTGACAGGTCGAATTGCATTGCCTCCTATCTGGAGTTTGGGTTTTCAACAATGTAGATACAGTTATTATCCTGAAAGTGAAATTTTGAATTTAGCGGATACATTTCGCACCAAAGATATTCCTTGTGATGTTTTGTATTTTGATATTCATTATATGGAAAAATACAAAGTATTTACTTGGGATAAAAAACATTTTCCAAATCCTGAAAAAACATTAAAAAAACTTAAACAAAAAGGTTTTCAAAGTGTAGTAATCTTAGACCCAGGCATCAAAAAAGAAGAAAATTATTTACCTTATGAAGATGGAAAAAAAACCGATATTTTTGTAAAATATCCTGATGGCGAATTGTATGAAGGCGGAGTTTGGCCTGGTATATGTCATTTTCCTGATTTTACCAATCCAAAAGCACGTGTTTGGTGGGGCGATTATTTTGAAGAACTTATCAAAATTGGATTGACAGGTTTTTGGAATGATATGAATGAACCTGCGGTTTGGGGCAAAGATTTTCCTGATATAACTGAGTTTGATTATGATAATCACCCTACAACGCACCGAAAAGCACACAATATTTATGGTATGCAAATGGCAAGAGCCACCAACGAAGGAGCAAAAAAATTTGCACCCAATTTACGCCCTTTTGTATTAACAAGAGCAGGCTTTTCAGGAATACAAAGATATGCAGCAGTTTGGACAGGTGATAATGTATCTGAAGACCGAAATATGTTGAATGATGTCAGACTTTTGAATAGCATGGGTTTGTCAGGCTTGGCTTTTTCAGGGGCAGATGTAGGTGGTTTTGTGGGCGAATGTACGAAAGAAGTATTTAACAAATGGATTGCCATTGGTGCATTTTCTCCTTTTTTTCGTTGTCATACGATGATAAATTCGCGTGATGCAGAACCTTGGAGTTTTGGAGAGGAAACAGAAGAAATTGCTCGAAATTATATCAAATTAAGGTATAAATTATTACCTTATTTGTATAGTACATTTTTTGAGGCAACTCAAAATGGTATGCCAATTCAAAGAAGTTTAGCCTTTTATTATCCTTTTGATGAAAAAATCTATCAAGGTAATTATCAAAATCAATATTTTTTTGGACAATCTTTGATGGTTTGTGCGGTGAGTTCTGAACGTGAAATTCATAAATTATATTTACCAAAAGGAAATTGGTTTGATTTGTTCAATGATACAATGTATGAAGGCGAACAAGAAATTTTTATGGAAATCAAAAATGATAAATTACCTATTTTTGTGAAAGGTGGTCAGTTGCTTATTACGCACAATGCTATTTCGAATACATCTCAAAAACCTTCAAAAACATTAGAAGTACATATTTATCGTGGAAAAAATATTGATAATCAAGCATTTGTATATTATGAAGATGATGGATTGACAACCAATCACGAAGAAAAAGAATTTTATCGCCGTTGTTTTTGGTATGATGACGAGAATAAAAGCATAGAAATTGGAGAAGTACAAGGTAATTATAACACACATTTTGAAAAAATGAGAATATTTTGGCACGGATTTGAAAAAAAACATCAACACAAAACAACCAATTATAATTTTGTATTGCCAATTTCAAATTTTGACCCTTGGGAATATCCTGAAGATTTATCAAAAACAATTAAAAAATTACCTTATCAAGATATTATCTTAAAAAGTGAAAAAATGACGATTGCTTTTGCATCAATTTAGTTTTGTTTTTTAGATAATTTTTGTACTTTATTTTCAACAATAATAAAAAATGATTAGTATTCAAAATATAGAAATCAAACGTACTGCAAGATTTGCTACCTTTGGTAATTTGGACGAAAAAACCACAGATGTTTGGTTTGTTATTCATGGTTATGGACAATTAGCAGAGTTTTTCATCAAAAAATTTACTTTTTTAAACCCTGAAACAAATTTTGTGGTAGCACCCGAAGCACTATCAAGGCATTATTTGAGTACACATCAAAACAAAGTGGGAGCGGTTTGGATGACGAAAGAGGACAGAGAAAATGAAGTAAAAGACTATGTTAATTATTTGAACACATTGAAGGACACATTGTTATCTGAACATCAACATCAATATAGGTTGAACATCATTGCTTTTTCGCAAGGCTGTGCGACGGCTTGGCGTTGGGTGAATGATGGCAATGCAAAATTTGATAATTTGGTATTATGGGCAGGCGATTTTCCTGCAGAAATTGATTATACTAAAATACCTGAACGCTTTCCTGAGATGAAAGTAATGTACGTTTATGGCTTAGATGATGAAGTGTTGCGAGAGTGGCAAACTTATGAAATATTAGAGCAAAAATTAAAAGAAAAAGATTTTTTATTTTCAAAAGTAATTTCTTTTGAAGGAAAACACGAATTAAACGAATCAGTTTTAAAACAAGTAGAAGCAATTATCAAAAAATAAATTTAAAAAAAAATGATTTCATTGGTGTTGATATGGATTATTGCAAGTGTTTGGGTGATGATACTTTGGCGAAAAAATCCTCAAGAATTATCATTAAAACAAAAACGTTATCAAATTCTTATGTTGGTTTTGCCTGTTTTGTTTTTAGGTAATTATTTGACAATTAATTATTTCAAAAATACTTCAGAACTCAACCGTTTTTTGTTATTAGTAGGTTTTTGTGTTGTCTGTACACCTATTAATTATTTTTTGGTAAAAATATTGCACCAAATTACATTAAAAATAAAAAAATAAAATGTCTAATTTGTACGAAATTTTGGAAGTTTCAGCGGTTGCCTCACAAGAAGAAATCAAAGCCTCTTATAAAAAATTGGCTTTGAAATATCACCCTGACCGCAATCCAGATAACGAACAAGCAGAAGAACATTTTAAATTGGTGGCACATGCATATCAAATTTTGAGCAATGAAAATAATCGCCGTCAGTATGATTATCAACAAAGTATAACTAATTTGTATCAAAAAAATCAAAATGATGTTTTTAATACACAAACGTTTTATAATCCGCCAACACCGCCAGAAACTTATACTATTTATCCACCTTATGAAAATGGTTATGACCCTGTGAATCACATCACGCGCAGAGGGCAAAAACGAATTTTATTTGGAACAATAATCGTTTTAAGTCTTTTTATTATTGGTGCATTATTTTTTGGGTATCGAATAGAATATTCAAAATCAGAAGCACAATATAAATCTGCACAAAGTTTTTTTGACAAAGGAGAGATAAAATTAGCATTAGTACAAGTCAGTGCCTCTATTCGTTTTAAACCTAATTTGCAAGCCTCTCGTTTGTTAAGAGCAAAAATTTATAGACAATATTTTTTTAATCCTTTTAATGCTATTGAAGATTATACTTATCTGATAAAAAATAATCCACCAACGATTGATTATTATATTTTGCGTGCAAAAACATACAAAGAAGCTTATCAAAAGGAAAAAGCATTGGAAGATTTAAAAAAAGTTATTGAACTTAATCCAAAAGGCAATTATCAAAAATTAAAAGAAGAAATAGAGAAAGAATAAAAAATAAGTACAATGAAAAATGATGAAATATTTACACTTCCTTTGTCTTTTGAAGTAGAAACTAAAATTGTACTCAAAAAAGCAACAGAAGCACATTCAGCCTTAGCAGAATTAAAAGGAGTTTGTAGAACAATTCCTAACGAAGCAATTTTATTAAATACTTTAATTTTACAAGAAGCAAAAGAAAGTTCTGAAATTGAAAATATTATCACGACACACGATGAGTTATTTAGAGGTAGTTTATTAGATAATTTTATTAGTAATGCTACAAAAGAGGTTTTAAATTATGCAGAAGCTATGCGTCTTGGTTTTGATTTAATCAAAAAAAGTGGTTTTTTGAGTAATAATTTTATTCTTAAAATTCAAGAAAAATTAGAAAAAAATAAAGCAGGATTTAGAAAACTAACAGGCACAGCACTCAAAAATGATAAAACAGGCGAGGTTATTTATACTCCTCCACAGGAATATGACGAAATAATAAGACTTATGAATAACCTTGAGTTTTTTATCAATGATGATGAAAATGAGATTGATAATTTGGTTAAAATGGCAATTATTCATTTTCAATTCGAAACAATACACCCTTTTTATGATGGAAATGGCAGAACAGGTCGTATTATTAATGTTTTGTATCTGGTCTTGAAAGGTTTATTAGATTTTCCAATTTTGTATTTAAGTCGTTATATCACAGAAAACAAACAAGTTTATTATCAATTATTACAAACAACAAGAACAAACAACACTTGGGAAGAATGGATTTTGTTTATGCTTGAAGGCATAAAACAAACATCAAAAAAAGCAATCGTTTTGATAAGTGAAATTCGGCTATTAATGGATAAATACAAGGCAGAAATAAGAGAAAAATTACCTAAAATTTATAGTAAAGATTTGTTAGAAAATTTATTTAAACATCCTTACACAAAGGTTGATTATTTAAAACAAGATTTGATGTGTAGCGATAGAACTACCCTAAAATATTTAAAAGAATTGGTAGAAGCAGGTTTTTTAGAAAAATACAAAGTAGGTAGAAGTGTTTTTTATCTCAATAAACCACTTTTTGACTTATTCCTAAAAAAATAAAGGAAAGAAAAGCCCTTTTTTTGCATCTATTGATTGAATACTCGCAAGAAATCGCCTTTTCTTGCGAGTATTATCAAAAAAATACAAAATAAAGTTATTATTTCTTTAAAAAATTATATTTTTAACTCTGTGAATTGTAAGATATAAATAAAATAGATAATAAAAATCCACTTTTTTTGTTGATTTTTATTATTGACTGATAAATAAATATTTTATCTTATTATTTAACATTTATCACAAAATAAATAAATTACTATATCACAAAAAGAAAAATGAAAAAAATTACAAAAATATTAGTAGCAAATCGTGGAGAAATTGCACTACGTATTATGAGGTCTGCCAAAGAAATGGGTATCAAAACTGTTGCTGTTTTTAGTGAGGCAGATAGACAAGCTTTGCACGTACAGTATGCTGATGAAGCGATTTGT
Source organism: Cytophagia bacterium (assembly GCA_004294005.1). Taxonomy (GTDB): domain Bacteria; phylum Bacteroidota; class Bacteroidia; order Cytophagales; family Microscillaceae; genus RDXZ01. The sequence goes on along the minus strand of RDZP01000039.1, from coordinate 12,366 downwards.
ATTGGTGCACCTCCTTCTAATCAATCTTATCTCAAAGGTGATTTGATTATCGAAACTGCCTTAAAACTTGGTGCAGATGCTATTCACCCAGGCTATGGTTTTTTATCTGAAAATGCTGAATTTGCTAAAAAAGTAAAAGAAGCAGGATTGATTTTTATCGGACCTTCTCCTGAAAGTATTGTGGTGATGGGCAATAAATTAGCAGCAAAAGAGGCAGCACAAAAATACAATATACCATTAGTGCCTGGCACAGCAGGAGCAATCACTGATATAGAAGAAGCAAAACAAAAAGCAAGCGAAATAGGGTATCCTGTTTTGATAAAGGCAAGTGCAGGCGGCGGTGGAAAAGGTATGAGAATTGTCGAAGATAATGATGAATTTGAATCACAAATGCAAAGAGCTGTGAGCGAGGCACAATCTTCTTTTGGAGATGGAGCAGTGTTTGTCGAGAAATACATCGGCTCTCCCAAACATATTGAGATTCAAGTAGTAGGAGATACTTTTGGTAATGTAGTTTATTTGTTTGAAAGAGAATGCTCAGTACAAAGACGACATCAAAAAGTAATAGAAGAAGCGCCTTCAGCCGTAGTTAGCCCTGATATGCGAAAAGCAATGGGTGAATGTGCGGTAATGGTTGCAAAATCTTGTAATTATTTTGGTGCGGGTACAGTAGAATTTATTGTAGATGAAAAATTAGATTTTTATTTCTTAGAAATGAATACACGCCTACAAGTTGAACACCCTGTTACGGAGCAAATAACAGGTATTGATTTGGTAAAAGAACAAATAAAAGTAGCACAAGGCGAAAAATTAAGTTTTACACAAGAAGATTTAAAAATAGAAGGGCACGCTATCGAGGTGCGTGTGTACGCAGAAGACCCAAAAAATAATTTTTTACCTGATATTGGTACACTTACTACTTACCAAAGACCACAAGGCATTGGTATCAGAGTAGATGATGGTTTTGCGGAAGGTATGACTATTCCAATTTATTATGACCCAATGATTGCTAAATTAATTGCCTTTGGAAAAGATAGAGAAGAAGCCATTGCACGTATGCGTAGGGCAATTGCTGAATATAAAATTATTGGAGTAGAAACTACTTTGCCTTTTTGTGATTTTGTATTGCAACACGAAGTATTTTTATCGGGTAATTTTGATACAAAGTTTGTAGAAAAATATTTCTCTCCTGAAAAATTAAATCCAACAGAAATTGAAACTGAAAGAATGATAGTTGCTACCTTAATAGGTAAGTTGTTATCTGAAAATACATCACAAATTACTCAGCCTGTTGATACATCAGTACAACCTAAGAAAAGCGGTTGGAAAAATAGAAGTCGATAATTTTTTTGTAAAATGTTTCATCTTTTTTTTAAGAATGAAACATTTTTTTTTTAAGAATTAGAAAATAAAAAACATTCACAATTTTATTAAAAATATGCAAATGTTTTATTAAAAATAATTTTGATAGATTGCCAATGAGATGTAAAATCAATTACATTTTTTGTGTGTTAATATCTTTTTCTACTACTTTTACACGAATATTTTTTTGAGTATCTTCATTTTTTAAGTACGTAGGACAAGTATAACGGCGACCACAAGAAGCCAAACTAATAATAGCAACAAATGCTAAAAGAACTAATTTTTTCATAATGTATGAATGATAATGAATATTTTTAACTTATTATAACACTTTATTTTATATATTAAACGAAATTAAATAAAAATGGGTACAAAATTAAGAATTTTTTTTAGAAAATAATTAATTTTTGTCCTTCTTTTAAATTAGCAAAAATAGTAAGTTGATTTTTTCGTGCAATATTATACACAGGAACGTTATATTTAATACTAATACTTTGTAAAGTTTCACCTGCCAAAACAGTATGCGTAATTTTTTGTCTTACTTGCCCTAAAATATGTGCAAAATGATGAGGCATTAAGTCAAATTCTTGAAACATTAATTGGTCATCTTTGCCAAAATCATACAATAAAGCAGGGTTAAACGCTTGTCCTGCATACCTTGTTTCTAAGTGTAAGTGTGGACCTGTACTCCAACCTGTGCTTCCACCCAAACCAATAATTTGCCCTGATTTTACTTCCTGTCCAACTTCTACTTTGCATTTGCTTAGATGCCCATAAAGCGTTTCTAAACCATTTTTATGTCTTACTACCACAGTGTTTCCATATCCTGCCATAAAAGCAGATATTCTCACAATGCCATCAAATAATGAATAAACTGGGTCGCCTGTTCTTAAATTTAAGTCAATTCCTGCATGAAAAGACCCCCAACGTGGTCCGAAGGGCGAAGTTGTCAATGTTTTTTCGAGTGGTGAAGCCCACAATTCTCCTTTTTCAGGCTCATAAAGTGTAAGATGTATTGTATCTCTTAGTTTTTCCGTATTCCATTGATAAGGATTGATATTTCTTGAGTCCCAAATTGAATAATAATCTCTTGATTTTACCCATACACAATCAATTTTTATTTCTTCTGAAATTTTGACTAATTGTGGTCCATTCAATCCTTTTCCCAATGAATCTCTGCCTACTAAAGAAGATTTTTTATACAAATTAAAATCACCATTTTCAGCGGCATTTTCTTTACTTTCAGTATTTGTAATTTGATTATTTTTGTCTTTTTTATTTTCTTCTTGTGTAGGTTTTTTCGATTTTATGATGTCCTCATTATTTTTAGGAGGAACTTTGATGGTTGTACCACTTTCAATTTTTTTTGTTTCTATCCCGACTTGTGCTATACCAACTGAAACGACACAAAGATAAAAAGTAATTAAGTTTACAATATTTTTAAACATTTCTTTCCTTTTTAATGCGTGAAAATTTTTAAAATGATGTTTGGTAATAAACTTCTTTGCAAAAATAAAGCAAAAATTTCATAAAGACAAAATATTTTTGAAAAAAAGACGTTTTGTATATAATTTATTTTAATTTTTAATTTTTAGTTGAGTAGAAACTACTACTACCTCCAATATTATGACGCAATATGGTTTTATTGTTGCTTTGTATTTAGCAACACAATTCGTACCGATTGATAAACAAGGCGAATTTGTTTTCTTCAGTAGTGAAACAAAAAAGAATATGGTTTTATTGTTGAAATATGATAAAAAACAAGATGTTTGGCAGATAAGAGAAAAAGATGAACCTGAAAAAGGAGGAGATATGAAAATTGATACAAAAGAACATTCTGTTTTGTTGATACCAAGCAGTGATGAAAGAATAGACATATCCAAATTTATTGTATTAGAAAAGGGCAAAAAAATTAATTTTAAGAAACTAAAATTACTCAAACCTACTGCTGAATATTTAAGTGGAGAAAATAAACACGAAAATATCGTATTTGAAATTCAAAAAAATAAATTGACTTTTTCACAAAAACAAGGTTTTTTATCTGATTTGAAAGTAATTACTGTTCAATATTGATATTTTTTTCGCAACTAAATATTTTACACTTAAAAATAAATTATTTTTTATTTTGATTAAAATGAAAAAAATAGCCTTTAAAATTGTTTATTTCTATTTTTTTATTGAAAATGTAACGTTCATAATTTAAAACTGAGTGTAATTGATTAAAAGTTTAAAAATATTTTTAATAAAAATTGTTTTTTTAGAAAAAAATCATTTACTTTGCACACTTAATAAAGAAATTAAAAATTTAAAAACATATATAACTTTTGTAAAATGTATTTAGAAGTCGCTAAAAAACAAGAATTATTTGAAAATTTTGGACATAGTAAGTCTAAAACTGATACAGGCTCAGCCGAATCACAAATTGCATTATTCACACATCGCATTACTCACCTTACAGAGCATTTGAAAACGAATAAAAAAGATTTTTCTACTCGTTTAGGTTTGTTGAAATTGGTTGGTAAAAGAAGAAGATTGTTAGATTATTTACAAAAAACAGAAATTCAACGTTATCGCTCTATTATAGCAGCGTTAGGACTTCGTAAATAAATTTTCTTATAAAGTAAGAATGAATGTTTTATATGTTCATTCTTATTTTTTTATCATTATTTAGTAGACTAATAGACATCAAAAATATTTTAATAATCTAAATAATGATAGAAATCTTATTCAAATATTTGGTTTTTTTAATTTTTCCAATGTTGAATATTATTATTAAAAAATTTTGTTTCACTCAAAATGAACAAAAATAAAATAAAATAAATAGTAATTCAAAAAAACAAGTAGAAGATAACTTGTTTTTATTTATCAATTTTTCCTTTCTTATATATATGTTACCAAATATTTACCGTCAAGAAATTCCTCTCCCAGACGGAAGAATTATCGAGATTGAAACAGGCTTATTAGCACGTCAGGCTGACGGTGCTGTAACTATCAAACTCGGAAACACAGTTATTTTAGCAACAATTGTATCCATGAAAGATGCAAAAGATGGTATTGATTTTATGCCACTTTCAGTAGATTATCAAGAAAAATTTTCTTCAACAGGTAAAATACCTGGCGGTTTTATGAAACGTGAAAGTAAATTATCTGATTATGAAGTATTGATTAGTCGTCTGGTCGATAGGGCTTTGCGTCCTTTGTTTCCTGCTGATTATCATGCAGAAACGCAAATTGCTATTTATTTAATCTCATCAGATGGACTTACTCCACCTGATTGTTTGGCAGGTTTGGCAGCTTCGGCGGCATTGGCTGTTTCTGATATTCCTATCGAAGCATTGATTTCAGAAGTGCGTGTAGGGCGTGTCAATGGACAATTTATCGTTAATCCAACTTTTGAAGAACTCAAAAACTCTGACCTTGATTTAATGGTAGGAGCAAGTTATGAAAATATTTTGATGGTGGAAGGTGAAATGAAAGAAATTTCTGAAGATGATATGTTAGAAGGTTTAAAAATTGCACACGAAGTTATCAAACAACATTGTGTTGCTCAACAAAAACTAACAGAAGCAGTTGGAAAAACTATCAAACGCACTTATTCACATGAAAAAAATGATGAAGATTTATTAGCGAAAATTGAAACTGAATTGTATCAACCTTTGTATGATGTAGCCGCACAAATGAATAATAATAAAAATTTGCGTTCTGAATCATTCAAAGCTATCAAAGAAGGTTTTGTTGAAAAATTAAAAAGTGAATTGGCAGAAGGACAAGAGTTTCCTAAAGAAATGTTGGATAGATATTTTGGAAAAATAAAGAAAAAAGCTTGTCGTGATTTTACTTTAAAAGCAAAAAAACGTTTAGATGGACGCGAATATACTCAAATTAGAGATATTTGGTGTAAAGTTGATTATTTGCCAATGCCACATGGCTCGGCTGTATTTACAAGAGGTGAAACACAATCTTTGACAACTGTTACATTAGGCACAAAATTAGACGAACAAATGATAGATGGAGCAGTGATTGAAGGTGTGAGTCGATTTATGTTACATTATAATTTTCCTGCTTTTTCAACAGGTGAAGTAAAACCAAATAGAGCACCAGGACGTAGAGAAATTGGACATGGAAATTTGGCTTTCCGTTCTCTTAAAAATATGATTCCTGAATCAGGTGAAGAAAATCCTTATACTATTAGAATTATTTCTGATATTTTAGAATCTAACGGTTCATCTTCGATGGCTACTGTTTGCGCAGGTACATTGGCATTAATGGATGCAGGTATCAAAATAAAAGCACCTGTAGCAGGAATTGCAATGGGTATGATTTCTGATAGTAAAACAGGTAATTATGCGATCTTATCTGATATTTTAGGAGATGAAGACCATTTGGGTGATATGGATTTTAAAGTTACAGGTTCTGCAAAAGGAATTACGGCTTGTCAAATGGACTTAAAAGTTGATGGACTTTCTTATGAAGTATTGGCAGAAGCATTGAATCAAGCAAAACAAGGACGTTTGCATATCTTAGGGAAAATGTTGGAGGTAATTCAAGAGCCAAGACATGAACTAAAACCACAAGCACCAAGAGTTGAAATTATCAAAATTGCATTAGACCAAATTGGTTCTGTTATCGGACCTGGCGGAAAAATTATACAAGAAATTCAAAAAACATCAGGAGCAACTATTTCTATTGAGGAAAAAGCAAATGAAGGCTGGGTAAATATCTATGCGAATAATGCTGAAAGTTTGAATATCGCAAAAGAAAGAGTAAAAGGAATCGTTGCTATTCCTGAAGTGGGTACTGTTTACGAAGGAAAAGTCAAAAATATACAACCTTTTGGTGCTTTTGTTGAGTTTTTACCAGGAAAAGAAGGCTTATTACATATTTCTGAAATCAAATGGGAACGCTTAGAAACAATGGACGGCGTGCTTGAATTGGGCGAAGAAGTAATGGTAAAATTGGTAGGTACTGAAAAAAATGGTAAATATAAATTATCAAGAAAAGTACTTTTACCAAGAGATGACGGCAAAAAATAAGGATTATACAATTCATCTTTTTTGTTTTAATTGATAGTTTTATCTACATAAAAAGTATTTTTAGAATTTTAAACCTATAAGGTCTTTAAGGCTTTATAGGTTTAATTATTTATAGATATAACTACTTAATAATGAATGGTTTATAATAAAAAATATATTCAAAAACCTCCCAAACTATTTTTATGATGTATATCCAAAACAACAAATTAATTACTCAATACAACTCAGTACGTTTTTAATATTTATTCTAAAAAAAATATTCATCAAAAATAATCAATATTTTTTTATTTCTTATTTTTTATATTTATCTTTGCACAAAATTTAAAAATTCATATTTTATATACTTAATTAAAGAATGGTAACTTCAGAAAAACAACTGAAATACAAAGTGAAAGATATCGCTTTGGCTGAGTGGGGCAGAAAAGAATTGACATTAGCAGAAGCAGAAATGCCAGGCTTAATGGCATTAAGAAAAGAATTTGGTGAATCAAAACCTTTAAAAGGAGCAAGAATTGCAGGTTGCTTACACATGACTATTCAAACTGGTGTTTTGATAGAAACATTGGTAGCGTTAGGTGCTGAAGTTACTTGGTCATCTTGTAATATATTTTCTACACAAGACCATGCTGCTGCTGCAATTGCTGCTGCAGGTGTACCTGTTTTTGCTTGGAAAGGACAAAATGCAGAAGAATTTGATTGGTGTATAGAACAAACTTTATTCGCTTTTGAAGGTGGACAACCTTTGAATATGATTTTAGACGATGGCGGTGATTTGACAAATATGGTTTTTGACCAATATCCTGAATTAGCAGAAGGCATCAGAGGTTTGTCAGAAGAAACAACTACAGGCGTTCACCGTTTGTACGAAAGAATGCGTAAAGGTACTTTATTGTTGCCTGCTATTAATGTTAATGATTCAGTTACAAAATCTAAGTTTGATAATTTATATGGTTGTAAAGAATCATTAGTAGATGCAATTCGTCGTGCAACTGATGTAATGATGGCTGGAAAAGTAGCCGTTGTTGCTGGTTTTGGAGATGTAGGCAAAGGCTCTGCAGCGTCTTTACGTGGTGCAGGTGCAAGAGTAATTGTTACTGAAATTGACCCAATTTGTGCGTTACAAGCGGCAATGGAAGGTTATCAAGTAATGAAAATGGAAAATGCTGCAGCTATTGCTGATATTTTTGTAACTGCAACAGGCAATTTGCATATCATCAGTGAAAAACATTTTAGAAAAATGAAAGATAAAGCAATTGTTTGTAATATCGGACATTTTGATACAGAAATTAACGTTGCTTGGTTGAATGAAAATTATGGTGATACCAAAATTGAAATCAAACCACAAGTTGATAAATATAATATTGATGGAAAAGACATCATTTTGTTGGCAGAAGGACGTTTGGTAAACTTGGGTTGTGCAACAGGACATCCTTCGTTTGTAATGTCAAATTCATTCTGTAACCAAACTTTAGCACAAATTGAATTGTGGACGAATACTGATAAATATGAGAAAAAAGTATATGTTTTACCAAAACATTTGGACGAAAAAGTTGCTTTCTTACATTTAGAAAAAGTTGGAGCTGAATTAGATATATTATCAGACGAACAAGCAGAATATATTGGAGTTGAGGCGAAAGGACCGTTCAAAGCTGAAATGTATCGTTATTAAAATAGCATTTGTTTGTTTGTTTATAGTGATACAAAATGCGTTTTGGCTTTGCTGAAACGCATTTTTTTTATTTCCCCCATCAATAAAAAAATATAATTTATTTAAAATAATAAATCATCTTGTAATATATTTAATTTTTGAAGTACTTAGTAGAGAGTAGCTGTTTTTCTCAATTTCAAAAAAATAGTACTAAAAAATCATGATAAAAATGAAATGTTTGATGCCTATATTATTTTTTATTTTCTTATCAATAGAAATTTCTGCCCAAAATAGAAAACCTAACGAAGAAATATCAACAGAAATCGCTTCCGAAATCTATGATATACTATTATCAGCCCGAAAAAATAAAAATCCAACCATTGCTGATTTGATTGCTATGAAACCCTCTGCTTTGCCTTCTAATATGAATGATACTTTGTATAAATATGATTGGGGACAATTACGCTCTTTTCATTTTGAGGACGACCCTAATGATGTAATTTATACTTGGCAATTTGCTAATTTTGTGGTCGAAAGGTTTATTCCTAAGAGCATAATTGAAGAATATGAAGCACTTGAAAATTCAGGTAAAAGAACTTTTAAATTCCAACAAAATCAAGCATCTAAAAATCATAAGGTAGTAAAAATAGGCAATTATCATTATATTACTTATCAAGATAGAGAAAACAAAACAAATTATTCACGTATTGTGAGTTATAAAGATGGGATTTTGATTTATGATGTATCTATCACAGGTGCAATCAATGGTTTTGATAATACCAATAGAATTTTTCGTAGAGTATATGTAGCCATTCCAAAAAAATTCTAATAATGTTATAAAAATTCACAAGATTTTTGGTTATTTTTCTATTCAATCTGTTCACTTTCTTACAAATCAAAGGAAAGTAAAAAAAATCTTTGTTTTTAATCCAAAAATAGACTAACTTTGCACAAAATTTTTTGAACTAATTAAAATACTATTATAATTACTTGAGTAATCAGTCATTTTAGTAGCACTATAATTATCAAAAAATATAAAATATAAAAAAAATTATAAAAATGGGTGCAATTATAGCCGTTGTTGGAAGACCTAATGTTGGAAAATCAACTTTTTTTAATCGTTTGACTGAAAGCCGTTTGGCTATTATGGACGATGTAAGTGGGGTAACAAGAGATAGACTCTATGGACAGGCTTCGTGGGGGAAATATAATTTTACTTTGGTAGATACAGGTGGATATGTGGTTGGCTCTGATGATGTATTCGAAGGTGAAATTCGTCATCAAGTTGAGGTTGCCTTAGAAGAAGCAGATGTTATTATTTTTGTGGTTGATGCACAAATTGGCGTAACAGATATGGACAAAGAATTTGCCAATGTAGTACGTAGATACAAAAAAAATACTTTTATTGCCGTCAATAAAATAGATGAACCTATTAATTCTTATTTGACTGCCGATTTTTATCAATTAGGTTTAGGTGATAGATTATATCCTATTTCTTCTGCTAATGGAAGTGGAACAGGCGAGATTTTAGAAGATATTATCAAAATATTACCTGAGCCTATTGAAATGGAAGATAATAAATTACCAAAAATTGCTATTTTAGGTCGTCCAAATGTAGGTAAATCTTCGTTTGTAAACGTATTGACAGGACAAAATAGAAGTATCGTTACAGATATTGCAGGCACAACAAGAGATGCTTTGCATACACGTTACAATGCTTTTGGAAAAGAATTTATTTTGATTGATACAGCAGGTATTCGTAAAAAAAGTAAAGTGCATGATGATATCGAATTTTATTCTGTAATGCGTGCTTTGAGAGTTTTGGAAACTACAGATGTTTGTGTGATAATGGTTGATGCTTCACGCGGTTTGGAGTCGCAAGATGTTAATTTGATTGGATTGGCTGATAAAAAAGGAAAAGGGATTGTAATTATGGTCAATAAATGGGATTTGATAGAAAAAGACAGCAATACAATTAATAAAATTACAACAGAAATAGAGGAAAAAATAAAGCCAATGACTTATATTCCGATTATTTTTACGTCTGTAACCAATAAACAACGTATTTTTCAAACGATGGAACTTGCTTTGGAAGTGTATGCTAATAAATTCAAAAAAATATCTACTTCTTCTTTGAACAATGTAATGTTGGAGGCGATAGAAAAATATCCACCACCAGCCTTGAAAGGAAAATACGTGAAAATAAAATACATTACACAATTACCCGAAGGAAGTCGTCCTACTTTTTTATTCTTTTGTAATTTACCACAATATATTAAGTTGCCTTATCAACGTTATCTTGAAAATAAATTACGTGAAAGTTTTGACTTCAAAGGTGTTCCTATTCAATTATTTTTCAGAAAAAAATAATTTTATGTAAGCGTGGATTCTTGTATAAGGTGGTAATTATGACATACTTTTGCCTCTGCTTTAAATAAAAATGTAACATTATAAAAAGTGTTACATTTTAAAACAATAACAATAAATAAAATATATTTTATTTCAAAAGCTGTAACCTAAACACACTTCAGGGTAAAAAACAGTGGTAGTAAGTGATTCATCTTCTACCATCTTACCTGTACTAGCATTAACTCTCCAAAGCCAGCCACCATCAGATTTTTGTCTTCTCCAACCTGACTTGATAGCATAGAGATTAGCTAGATAAGGATAATTTCGAGCAATGGAAGGTTGTAATGAAGGGTCAGTACCTTTTACATGCAAATAAAATAATTCTATATTCAAATGATGTTTTGGATTCTTAAAACTTCTTGCATATATCAACCCTACACCTAAGTATGTATTATTTGTTGGGTTTTTACCAAAATTACTATAATTTATGTTGTTTTCCCAATATGCACCCGATAATCTCGCTATGATTATATTTTTATTTTTTACAAATAAAATACGCTCATAGTTTAAGGTAAATTGTGAATAAAAACTAATATAAAAGGCATTCTTTTTGAATTTTGTAACTTTCGTGCTGTCTTTTTGTTGTGCATTCAACAAAAAATAATGCATACAAGTAAAAAATAATAATAAGGTTATTTTTTTCATATTGATATTATGGAATATTAAATACACATTGAGCTGAATATACACCATCTGGAAAAGAACCACCAATCCTAGTTTCTTGTTGTAATACTAATTTTAATTCCCCTTCTACATTTGCTCTATTACCATTATAAATAGTAACATTGACATAAGCAATACTAAAAAATCCCCACTCTTGATAATATGTATAAGGTTGTCCAGCAATAAAACCATTAAATGTTATAATTTTTTTCGTTCTTAGTGCTTGTCTGGCACAAATATTAAGGCAACAACATCTTCTATCAGAACGTAATTCAGCATTAAAAGCAGTTTTTTGAATATCTCTGACAACTACAACAAATATCCAACAACCACTAGACATTAGAGGTGGATAAATAGGATTGCAATCATAATACATTTCCGTACCAATATTCCATTCTGTGTAAGAAGTTACACGTGCTATACCCGAATAGTAACCAAACTGCCTTGGTCGTATAAAATTAAAAGAACATATAGAACACGCGGGATACAATCCACTATTTGTTAAAGCCCCTTGTCCACTTCCGTAACACTGATTAAAATAGTCAAAACTTTTTTGTCTATTGTTTATTTGTTGAACTTTTATATTGTTTTGTGTATCATTTTCGGTTGTTTGCATTAAAAGTCCGATTTTAGATTCATCAGTACTTTGGAGCATTTTGTAGTAATCTCTTGTATATTGAAAGAAATAAGGTCCTATTTTAACTATACCATCTTTATTCACTAACATTGCCATTTCACCTAAAAAAATATTCATTGCTAAGCCTGATGTATCGTTTTCTTGATAAAATACATTTGGATAACTTTTAACATAATCAGAATGATTTTGTGCCATTTGATTTAATTCAAACAAAGAATCTGAATAAATTTCTTCTGCTTCTAAACCTTTGTAAAATATCCTATGCATTGATTCAAAATTCATACTTTTTTCCCAACTTATTCTGTCTTCATCTGACATCTTTTTTACAGAATCTACAAAATTATGCATAGATTCAGTATTTATAAATGCTAAATACCCATTTTTAGAAGTTATTGTTGGTGGAATAGCATTTTTCTGTGCTATTTTTTGTTGGTTGACAGGAGTTATTGTTTCATTTTTGGTTTTACAAGCGTAAAATGAAGATGTTACAAATAAAATAATAAAGAACCCCTTAAGAAATTTGGAAATTTGGAAATTTGGAAATTTGGAAATTTGGAAATTTGGAAATTTGGAAATTTGGAAATTTGGAAATTTGGAAATTTGGAAATTTGGAA
>RDZP01000038.1 GCA_004294005.1 Cytophagia bacterium | reverse complement strand
TAAAAACTGTAGTACACACTTTTAGTGTGTCGACACACTAAAAGTGTGTACTACAATTGCTCAATAGAAAAAATCGTATAAAATTTAGTAGAACCAATATTATTTTAATTATAGTAAATTTTTAAATTTATTAAGTGCGTTTAACTTGTATAATTGTGTTTCAGCGAAATATAATGATAAACAAATTGTGAAATAAAATAAACACCAATTGTAGTGCAAATATGCCATAAAAAATGAGACCCCATTGATAAATACTGAATTAAATCTTTGTCATAAGTTCTAAAAATTAATGCTAAAATAAAAAATAAAATACCTAAAATAGCTTCTAAAGCATACTTAAATTTTATTCTATACAATATTAAAACAAAGGGTAAAAACAAACCAATACCTCTCAATAAATAACCCAAATTGATAGAAGTAGCAACTGACGTGAAAAAATGCAAAAGTACGTGCATAGCAATAATAAAACCTATTAATAAAACAGATAAAAACCAACTCCGCAAAATTTCATTCCAAAAATAAGTTGTCAAAACAAGCATCAATAACAAAACAGGTAAAACATCTAAGGCTAAAAACCAACGAGAAATATGAAAAGCGTGAAATAAAGCACTTCCAATTCCATTCATTGCTAATAAAGGCAAAGACCACATCAGAATTGGATAATTTTTATATCTCCCTTTGAGTTTTATCAACCAGTAAAATACAGGAATGAGAAAAAACAAAGAGGTAACTGTATTCCAAGGCTCCATAATAAAATGGTTTGTGTTAGTTTCTGCATAGGCATTCAAAGGAAGTCCGTCTGGTAAAGTAAGTTTTTGTAAAAAAAGCATATTTATTTTTTTCTTCTCTTTAAATTAACCTAAAAAATTAGTTTTCATCATTGTGATAAAATCTTCATTTCCTAAGTTTTTACGTGTTTCAAATAATTGTATTGCATCAGCTCCCGCCAAATAACGCACTTGTTTTTTGTCATCAGTGGCTGCCTCAAAAATAACTGCTGCAATTTGTGCTGCTTCAGAATAATTATTTGCTATTTCTGGATTTGAAAATACTTTTTGTATTTTTTCAATCGTAGTATTATAATCAGTTAATTCAGGATTGATAAGCCAATCCAAAGAACGTCCTGCAAAGTCAGTTTTTACGCCACCAGGTTCTACTATTTTTACACCTATTCCTAATTCTCTTAATTCAAAATTCAAAGATTCAGAAAAGCCTTCTAACGCCCATTTTGTGGCATGATACAAAGAAAAAAGAGGGAAAGTCATTGTTCCACCAATAGAAGAAATATTGATAAATAAACCTGATTTTTTGCTTCTAAAATGGGGTAAAAATGCTTTTGTAACGCTCATTAAACCAAAAAGATTGGTATCAAATTGTCTTTTTATTTGTTCTGATGTAGCAGCCTCAAACGCTCCTAATGTTCCATAACCTGCATTATTGATAACAACATCAATGTTTCCAAATAATTCAAGACTTTTTTTGACTGCGTTTTCTATACTTTTTTCGTCTGTAACATCTAATTGAAGAACTTGTACATTTTTTAATGTATTCAATTCTTTTTCATTGGTAGGATTACGCATAGTTGCGATGACTTGCCAACCTTTTTGTTGAAAATAAACAGCAGTTGCTTTTCCGATACCTGACGAGGCACCTGTAATTAAAACAGTTTTCATAATATATTTTTTATAATTCTATAATTGTCCACAAAATTACAAAATTTATTATAAAAATAAAAAATATTTACCTCAAATTAGTATCATTTTTGTAATATATTTTTGAATTATTCATCAAAACTATTTTTTTATGTTAAAATATAGGCTTATATTTTGTTTTTGGCTTTTGACTAATGGTATTCAAGCCCAGAATATTGTTTTGAAAGAAAAATCAATGGTAACAGATAAGGAAATCAATATCAGTATTTCAGGCGGAAGCCGAAGAGATTTAGCAACGCTGATTCGTGCTCCTTTGACTACAATTTATAAACGTGATGTCAATGGTTTGGGTTTGCATAATCCTTGTGTATATGATGTAATGATTGCTTATGGAATGAAATATGACATAGTTCCTCTGGGGCAAAGAATTTCTCAAAGAAAATTTACAAAACATAATAGAAGAGCAAAATGGAAACTTTTTTGGCGAAATGGTTTTTTTTGGAAAAGTAGAATGCACAAAAAAATGAAAAAATGCAGGATTGAAAGTGGCGAACAAGAATTGGAAGACTAAAAATAATCTTGAAAATGCAATAAAAAAACAATGAAAGAAAAAAATGAAAATGATGCGATTTTAATAGAAGAGGTACAAGAAGAAGATGAATTAGTACCTCTTTTTGAAAGATATAGATTTACAGTAGATAAAGGACAAATTCCAATGCGTTTGGATAAATATTTATTGCACAAGGTTCCTAATACAAGCCGTAATCGTATGCAAAATGGCATTGATGCAGGAGCAATTGTGGTCAACCAAAAAAGTTCAAAAGCCGCTTATAAAGTAAAACCTTTTGACGAAATTGTGGTCTCATTGCCAAAACCAGCATTTAATACCGAAATTTTACCTCAAAATATTCCTTTGACTATTTTTTATGAAGATGAAGAATTGTTGATTGTCAATAAAGCAGCTGGAATGGTAGTTCATCCTGCACACGCTAATTGGAACGGTACTTTAATCAATGCTTTGTTATATCATTTTCAAGGATTACCTGAAAATGCTGATGGACGTGTAGGTTTGGTGCATCGAATTGATAAAGATACTTCTGGACTATTGGTGATCGCAAAAACAGATTTTTCGATGACTTATTTGGCAAAACAATTTTTTGACCACACCATAGAACGTACTTACTATGCGTTGGTTTGGGGTATTCCAAAAAAACTAAAAGGTACTATAGATGTAAATTTGGCGCGTAGTCTTAAAGATAGACGTATTATAGATGCTTATCCAGAAGGTGATACAGGTAAAAGAGCCATTACACATTATGAGGTCTTGGAAGATTTTGATTGTGTAAGTTTGGTAAAATGCAACCTTGAAACTGGAAGAACACACCAAATTAGAGCACATTTCAAATACATTGGTCATCCGCTTTTTAGTGATGCAAGCTATGGCGGAGATAAAATTTTGAGACAAGCAAAGCATCATAAATACCAACAATTTATCGAAAATTGTTTCAAAATAATGCCAAGACAAGCTTTACACGCAAAATCATTGGGTTTTATGCATCCAACACAACAAAAATGGATACAGTTTGAAAGTGAATTACCTGATGATTTTAAAGATGTATTGGAAAAATGGAGAAATTGGAAACAAAATAACGGTTAAAAATAGACTTTTTGCGAAAGCATTTTTGTTCTTAAAAAGAGGTAATTGTAGGGTAGATTTTTAGACTTTGGACAAAAACACAACTACGTTCAAAATCATTACTAAAATTGTATGTATTTTTAACTTTTTGAGAACTTTTTTAAATATTATTTTTGATAGTTTTATTTTTCTATTACTTTTTTTACACCTTTTGGAAAAATAACAATTATAAAAGAATATAAAGTAGCATTACTTATTTTTGTAGTGCTATAAACACAATATTTTTGTCTTTTTGAACAAAGTGAAAAATCTACCTTTTTATTAGCAAAACGCTATTCAATGGTAAAGATGGTTCACTTCGTTCAGCAGGACAAAATATTATATTTATAACATTACCAAATTTTTCTTTAATAACTTTCGCTAAGTACAAAGTCTAAAAATTCAAAATTCATATTTTTTGCTTAGAATATTATTTTTGAGCATAATAAGCAGAACAAACTCCTGCTGTTAAAGTTCGACATTCGACATTTCTAAATTCTATTGACAATAAAACATCAATAAATTTTTCGCCATCAGGAAAAGCATTGACCGATTCAGGCAAATAAGTGTAAGCCGCATTGTCTTTTGACACAAAACGCCCCACCATTGGCAATATATTAGTGAAGTAAAGTTGATAAAATTGTTTCAAAGGAAAAATTTTTGGTTTTGAAAATTCTAAAACCAACAAATAACCATTGGGCTTCAAAACTCTATAAATATTTTGTAAACCTTTTTCTAAATTTTCAAAATTTCGTACACCAAAAGCAACAATCACCACATCAAAAGTATTGTCTTCAAATCGTAAATTTTCAGAGTCCCCTACTTCTAAGGTCATAATATTTTGTATGGCTCTTTTTTTGATTTTTGGATAACCAAATGACAACATTCCTTCAGAAATATCGATACCAATTATTTTTTTAGGTGCTAATATAGTATGTGCTTCTAAGGCAAAATCCCCTGTTCCTGTCGCAACATCTAATAAGTTATCTATTTTTTTACCTTTTAAATATCTTTTCAATCTTTTAAGTGCGGTTTTTCGCCACCAAATATCAATGCCAAGACTTAAAAAGTGATTTAAAAAATCATATTTAGGAGAAATATTATCAAACATTTCAGCTACTTGACTTTTTTTGGAAGTATTTTTTTCTTTGTACGGAACAACAGCCATATATTTTTAATTTTTATTTGCAAAGTTAAACGATATGTACTCGATTTTGTTATTTTTATACAAAAAAAATGAAAAAATATTTGTAAATATCATCAATTAGTTTTAGATTTGCAATGTAGAAAGGTCAAAGGTGAATTACTCCAACAATAAAAAATGAAAAAAACTATTCAACTAATTACCTTTTTATATTTTCTGCCTTAAAACACAATCTATTTTTAGTTAATAAAAGTAATTTTTTTGGTAAATCTATACTAATTTTTTATAATTAGTGTAAATCTTACAGTTAAAATATGTTACCTACCGAAAACAAAACAGCAATAACCAAAAAAAAGAAAAAACGAAAATTACTTTTGATAAGTTATATTCTAATAACTCTTTGTTTTTTAGGTTCTGTTGGTTTGTATTGGTTTCATTATCATTTTACACCTTATCTACATAGTGTGATAGAAAATAAAATATCAGAAGCAACTGATAATTTTTTTGTTTGCAAAATAGAAAAATTTGATAGTAAATTCATTCAAACTTCTTTTTACATCTATAATCTTACTTTAAAAAAAAATGAAGAAAAGTGGAAAAATCTTACATCAATTCAAAAAGCAAGCATTAATCAAATTGCAGTCAATATTCCAAAACTTTCTATCATTCGTTGGTATTGGTGGGAATATTTTTTTCAAAACAAAATTAGGTTAGATGATATTATCATAGAACACGCAAATGTAGAAATTCAACAAGCATGGGAAAATAAAAAACAAAATTTCAGTTTCAAAAATTTATTTAAAAAAGCATTTTCTATTAGAAAAATTGATATTAAGCATTCAAATATAACTTTGAATATGCTCAATAATCAAAAATATTATCTTACTCAAAAATTACAAAAAATAGATGCCAATCTCAAAAATATTGACTTTAATCCTGATAAAAAAGAAATGGAAATGTGTCTTTTTTCGGTCAATATTCATGAAATAGATTTAAAAACTTTGGACAATAAAAATCAAATTTTAGGAGAAAATATCACATTAGACAATAAAAACTTACATTTTGAGCGTCTTTTATTTCAACCAACTCAAAAAAATAATAAAGACACTTTAGCAGTAATTTGTAAAGCAGAAGAAGGAAAAATTAATAATTATAATCTTAAAAAATTATTAAAAAATCAAATTTTAGAAGCAGAAAGTATTATTCTACCGACTATTTTTTTAAAAATTAAAGGTAAATCTTCTTATTTTGCTTTGAATGACAAAGAAAGTGGCAATCATATTTTTGATAATGTTGCTTTAAAGATAAAAAAACCAATCATAAAATCTATTAAAAATATCAATTTTGAAGATATTGAAATTGATTGGAAAAATTATCATCACCTCACAAACGATAATCAATATCAAATTTATTCAAAAAAAGGAAATATTATTTGGAAAAACAAAACAATAGAACTTGAAAATACGACTATTTTTTCAAAAAATACAACTGAGAGAAAAAATAGATATTTACGATTTTTTTCTGAAAATATCAATATTAATGGGATTGATTGGGAAAGATTATGGACAAAAAAAGAACTCTTTACACAAAATATTATTTTACAAAAGCCTATTATTGAAGCCAAAATCAATGAAAATATATCTTTTAACGCGTTAAAAAACGATAATAATTTTTATTTTTCGACCAATAATATCATTGTTGAAAATGGAAAAATTCATTATTCACAAAGAAATAACGTACAAAAAAAAGAAGAGCATTCGATAGAAAAAATAAATTTGCATTTCAAAAATATTGAAGTCAAAAAAAATAAAAATCAAAATATTGTATTGAATTTGAATGAGAATGATTTTTTAGTAGAATGTCAAAATTATCGATACGACTCAGAGCAAAATAAAATAAAAATTGACATTGAAAATGGAAAAATCAACGCACAACAAAAAAAATTAAATCTCGAAAATATACAAATTATCCCCTATCAAAACAATGAATTAATAAAACAAAATGCGCAAATTAAAAAAGCTACATTTGAAGCGTTAGATGTGATAAGACTTTGGAAAAAGAAAGAACTCTATATCAAAAATATTATCATTGATAATCCTAATTTTGATTTAGCAACATTGAATATTGGTGAAGAAAAGAATTTTAACTTGTATGAAACATTGAAAAGTTTTCCATTTTTTATACAATTTGATAACTTTGTACTTCAAAATGGTAATTTTACTATTGCTCAAAATAGAGGAAAACACATACTCAAAAATATGAATTTTACAATTCCTTCAATTCATATTGGAAAAGCAACAAAATACAATCAAGATTCTACAAAGGCATTTTTTTATAATACAAATACACCTCTGATTGCTTCTTTACAACAATATCAATTTAGAGAGAAAAATGAAATTTATGAATTGATTATCAATAATTTAAGTACAAATTTATATGATTCTACTTTGCGAACAGGCACGATTTTAATTCAACCAAAGTTAAGCCAGAAAGATTTTTTTAAAGCAAAATATAATCAAAAATTATATGCAAAAATTATCATTCCTGAATTTATTACCAATACATTGAATACTGAAAAATGGATTTTTGAACAAACATTATCACTCAAAAAATTATTTTTTTTAAAGCCTTCCTTTTATTTCTTTTTTGATAATTCAAAGATAACTTCTACTGAGAAAGTGAATCAAAATTTAACAGAAATATTACAAACTTTGCCTGTGAAAGTTGATGTAAAAGATTTTGAAATTGTAGATGGAGTTTTAAAATATGAAGAACAAAAAAATGAAGGAAAAATAGCCAAACATAGTATTGAGCCTTTTCAAATCGTTGGTAAGGATTTAAAGATAACGAAAGAAAGAAATTCGATAGATGCGAAAAAAATAATATTAAAATTAGAAAATTATAATTTTTATTTACCTGATAGTAGTTATCAAGTAGGTTTCAAATATTTAGAAACACAGCTAACCGATTCTATTTTAAGCATTCAAAAGCTATTTATTCGTCCATTAAAAGAAAAAACCTATACAACTACTTGGAATGGAAACATTGAAAAAGTAGAAATATTATCCAATGATTTTAGAAAATGGATTTTTGGAAAAGAATATTTAATTTATGATTTAAAAATAGAAAAACCTGATTTTAATGGTTATTCAACGATTAAAGATGAATATAATAGTATTCGATTGCCTAATTTAGCAAAGCCATTGACAATACAAAATTTGAATTGCAAAGAAGGGAAAATAAAATTCTTACAAGCAAAAAAAACAAATTACGAACCTTTAGAAATCCCATATCAGATAGAAAATATTGAAGGGAATATTGAAAAAATAGTGTGGATAAATCAAACTAATATCAATACTTGTTGGCAAAATATGTCAGTAACTGCTAACAATTATCGTAGTTATTTGGACGAAAATTTATTACAAATTGACATCAGAAAAATTGGTTTTAATACCAAAAATAGCACTTTAGATTTAGATAGTGTACATCTAAAGCCACGTTTTGATGACCATTTTTATACTTGGGTAAAAAAAGGAAGAAGCACATCAGCCAATTTAAAAATAGAAAAAGTAAACCTGAAAAATATTGATTACTCATTGTTAAAAAAGGAAAATACTTTTAGTGCGTCTTTTATACGATTAGAGAAAGTAAATACAGATTTATTCAAAGACAAACGTTGGGGAAAACCTACTTATAACAGATTGATGCTCAATGATTTATTTCAATTAATCAAAATACCACTCAAAGTTGATAGCTTAGAAATTACGGAAGGATATTTGAAATATAGCGAACAGGTTACTAAAGGATTAGAAGATGCAGGAGAAATATTTTTATCTAATTTTGCTGTTAAAATGAAAAATATTAGTAATTTAGATACAATTACCAAAACTAAAATCAATGCTGAAGCACTTGTGATGGGTGAAGGAAAACTAATGATGGAAATGGATATTTTTTTAAATCAAAAAATATTAAAATGTGAAGCTTTTGGTGATTTAAGCAGTATGTCAGTGGTTCATTTTAATCAATTATTAGAACCAAATTATCATATTAGACTTAAAAAAGGTATTATTCAGGGTGCCGTTTATCAAGTAGAAATGGCAGATAGAGAAGCAAAAGGTGTTTTATTGGCGGGCTACAAAAGGTTAAGAATACAATTTTTAAAACCTCAAAACCATAAGAGAAAACAAGGTATTAAAAATTTTCTGACCAACCTTATTATCAAAAATAGAAATAATATGTATAAAAAACATCCTAAGTATGGTGAAATTAATTTTAAGAGAAAACACGAAAGTTTTTGGAGTTTTTTGTTTATGAGTTTAGGGAGTGGTTTGATTGATACAATATTATAAAAAAAATTGATAAAAAAACATCTAAAAATTTGTTTTTATAAAAAATAATACTAACTTTGCCTCAATATTATGTTTAAACGGTTGATTTTTATTTTTTCTCGTTTAAAAATTTTTTTTATCTCTCTATAATACTACTTTTATTTTTTTATCTTCACATTTTTATTTCTATTTTTTGTATGGAAACTTTAAAATCGCTTATTCAAATTATTACTCAAAAAAGAGTAAAAAAAGTAGAACTTTTTGATGAAGAAAGTCGAAATAAATCGAGTCATTATTATGCCCTCTTTCAAGGCATTCATCAAGAAAAATACAGTTCAGACGAAGATGCTGCCAAAGATATTTATGCTTGTGACGCATCAGAAAAAAAATACCTTATCCTTAAAACACGCCTCAAACAAAAACTAATGAATACCATTTTTTTCTTAGACCCTGAGGAAAATGAGAGTGTTTCAGCGGTAGATTTGGCACGTCAAGAGTGTGAAAAGACATTATTTCAAGCAAAAACTTTGTTATTGTGTGAAGCAGGAGAAGTAGGTATTAATATGATAGAAAAAAATCTAAAAAAGGCACAAGATTATTTTTTGACTGATATTGTTTTAGAGAGTGCAAAAATTTTAGCTGATTATTTTTCAAAAAAAGGACAAAAAACCGATTTTAACAATAATAATCAAATGGTAGCCACTTATTCAAAAATTTTGTTTTATGAAAATGAAGCCTATCATCAATGGAAAAATATTGAGTTTGAATACAAAAAAGAAAATATGAGTAATGATATTTTATTAGAAAAAATAACTACTTTTTTGAATTGGTGGGAAGATAAAAAAGAAAATATCAGCGGAAGATTAAAAGTATATTATGAAAATACATTGATTTTATGCGGTAAATTGACACAAAAAAGCGAAGAAGTTGCAGAACTTTTTGACAAACAATTAAAATACATTCAAAAAAATCCTCATTTTTTTAGCCAAAAAGATGTTCTTAATTTTGAATTAGAAAAAGCAAATCATTTTTTGAATACGAAAAATTTTGTTGATTTTAAAAAAACATTTTCAACACAAAAAAACAATGAGCAAATGCCTTTGGATTTTTGGATAGAACAACAAGAATATAAATTGATGGCTGCTTTATATCAACAAAATTACTTTGAAGCGAATGAAATTTTCCAAATGACACACAACGAAAGCAGATTTAAAAAAATTGATGACCATAAAAAGGAATTTTGGTATGTTGCTGCTTCAATTTTGCATTATTTTCATAAACAAGAAAAAATAAAAAATAGTAAAACACTTAGTTCAGCAAATAAAGTAAATTTCAGATACCATCATTTTTTGGAACATACACCTGTTTATCATAAAAATAAAAGAGGTTTACATTTGGCTTTGATGGCAATTCAGTTTCTTTTTTATATTGAAAAATTAGAATTTTCACAAATTCAAAAAAGAATACCTTTATTGAACGATTATTGCAGACGTTATCCCAAAAAAGACAATAGTTACAGAAGCGAATGTTTTATTAACCTAATAATGATTTTAGAAAAAAACGACTTCAAATATTATCCTACTAAAAAAGCGAGTGAGGAAACTTTGAACGAACTACAATCTACACCTATAGATTACAGAGGCTCTTTCAGAAATATAGAAATTATCCCTTATGAACAAATTTGGCAGATGATAATGGATAAAATAAGAATTTATAAATATGCTTAAAATATTATTTTATTTGTAAAAAAAGACATTTTGGGCGATTACGTGCTATCGTGCAAAGCACAGAGACAAAAAGAGAGAAAAAAAACGGCGGAAACCTTGTTTTTTTCTCTCTTTTTGTCTCTGCAAGTCTGCTTCTATCACTATCGCAAAATACAAAAATAACAACTTATTTACTTTTTGCTGATTATCAAACTCATTAAAGAGCCACTTCTTCTTTTCTAAATTTACGATTGAGTGTATAATTGCTCGTGAGATAACCTGATTTTACAGACTCATTTTCGACCAACGACTCAGGAGTGCCATCTGCAAATCGTGTACCTTCTTTCATTACATACGCTCTATCTGTGATAGATAAAACTGCATCAGCATTATGGTCTGTTATCAAAATACCTAAGTTTTTATATTTTAAATAATAAATAATACGTTGAATATCCTCCACTGCTAACGGATCAACGCCTGCAAAAGGTTCATCTAACAAAACAAATCTTGGATTTACTGCCAATGCTCTCGCAATTTCTGTACGTCTGCGTTCTCCACCAGAAAGCACGCCTCCCATTGACTTTCTAACATGATTGAGTTTAAACTCACTCAATAATTCTTCTACTTTTGCGTTTTGTTCAGTGTGTGTTTGAGAAGTCATCTGTAAAACGGCTTTAATATTATCTTCTACACTTAATTTTCTAAAAATAGAAGCTTCTTGTGCCAAATATCCTAAACCTTTTCGGGCGCGTTTATACATAGGTAATGCAGTAATATCTTCTTTATCCAAAAAAACCTTACCACTATTAGGTTTTACTAAACCTGTGCAAATATAAAAAGTAGTTGTTTTTCCTGCGCCATTCGGACCTAATAGTCCTACAATTTCACCTTGTTCAACATAAACGGAAACATTATTAACTACTGTTCTTTTTCCGTATTTTTTAATTAAATCATTTGCTTGTAAAATCATATTTTTATTTGAATGTATTTTGCAAAAAAGAGTTTATTCTACTACAACAGGACAATCTTTTCCTTTATCACGAATCAGATAACTAATGGTAAAAGAAGTAAAAAAATATTTATCATAACTATTTGGATTGCCTGTAAAATATTTGGGGTTATTGGGTTGTGTTTGACCTTTATTGGTCATCAAACCCAAATCATCTAAGTAGGTTGTATATGTATTGCGTGCTACAAGTTCTACGCCTGCATTGAAATTTCTACCAATTGCCCACTTCATTCCCACGCCTAATGGAATTATTAGGGAATAAGTACTATAACTTGGCGCACCATTCAACATTGGTACAAATTGCATATAACCAATTCCAAAAGAGAGATAAGGCGTAAAATTTTGTTTTCTTTCTACTTTTTTTCTGCCTTCGTTTCTAAAATTAAGGAAATTATATTCGCCTAATAATGATATTTCCCATAAATTTGTTCTAAATTGATGATTACGTTGCCTTGCAAACAAGTCATTAGAATTTTTGTCACTACCTTCAATTGTTCCAAAAAGTCCATTTATTCTTAGACTCATTGCTTTTGTAAGATTGGCACGATAAAAAAGTCCCCAGCCTTGTTGTGTATCTTTTAGATTGACGATAGGTGCTAATTCTCCTTTGTAGTTCATAGCGCCAACTTGCAAGCCTATTTCGTGTGTTTGTGCAAATGTGGAAGATTGGTCAATGATTATACCAACCAATAAAAGAATAATACCTTTAAAAATTATTTTGAGCATAAATAAATGTGTTGATTAAAAAGAACAAAAACTACTTTTCATTCTTTTATGAACTTTTTTAGAAACGAATAATAATAACGAATAGTATTTTTATTATCAAAATAATTGTAAAGTATAGTATAAAAATGGATTAATTTGTATTATTTTCTTACCATTTGCTGTTCTCTATGTGCATCTAATTTCAAAAAAATGAATAACAACAAAGTGAATGCCCACAAAGACGAACCTCCATAACTCAAAAAAGGAAGTGGTATTCCTACCACAGGAAACAAACCAATCGTCATTGAAAGGTTAATTGTAAAATGAAAAAATAAGATAGAAGCAACAGAATAACCATAAATTCTTGCAAATTTATCTTTCTGTCGTTCTGCCAAAAATAATAATCTATTCAATAAAACCAAATAAATACCTATCAAAGCAAAACTTCCTGCCCAGCCATATTCTTCGCCTACAGTACAAAAAATAAAATCTGTACTTTGTTCAGGAACATATTTAAGTTTAGTTTGTGTACCTTGCATAAATCCTTTTCCAAAAAAACCACCCGAACCAATAGCAATTTTTGAATGTTTGAGATTATAACGAATATCTTGCCCAGCAGGGTCAATATCATTATCAATCAAAACCATAATCCTTTCTCTTTGATGTTTTTTGAGAACATTATCAAAAATATATTTAGCACTGACAATATAAACGAGCAAAACCGATGCCACAATCAAAGTAAAAACTACACTTTGATAAGAGCGTTTAGGATTTAATAACAATATCAATAACACAATAGATAAAAGTGGAATAATCAAATAAGGAATTAATCTCTCAGCAGGAATAAACAAAGACAAAACAAAAACAGTAATAATGACAAACAAGGAGGTCAAAAACCATGTGGGTAATACGCCTTCTCGATACAAAACAAAAATGAATACACTAAAAACCATTGCTGAACCTGCATCTCCTTGTAATAGAATCAATAACGTAGGAACACCAATAATAATCAAAGTAGCACGTAAAGCAGGATTCCATAATTCAAACAAAAAAACAGGTACACCAAAAGCTGTATCGCTAATAAAAGCTCTTTTTTTGTTGATATTCCCTGAAATAGTGAGGAATTTTGCCAAAGCTAAACCCGTTGCAAATTTCGCAAATTCAGAAGGTTGTAAAGTAAAGCTACCTATTGACAACCAAGACCGATTGCCTTTTATTTCTTTTCCAAATATCAAAACTAATAATAGAAGAAATAATGCTCCAATATAAAAAACAAAGGAGTAGGTATCAAAAGTACTATAATCTATGGTATAAATTACCAAAATAATAATAATTGCTGTCCCAATAAATATTAATTGTCGAGTAGAAACCAAAGAAAAATCAAACATAGATTTTCCTGCACTCGCATCAAATTCAGCTGCAAATATATTGAACCAGCCAAAAATGACAAGCATAAAATATAAAACAACAGTCAAAAAATCAAAACCGCTCCCACTTTTGATATTGCTAATATTATTTCCCATTTTTTAAATTCCTTTCCAATCTTGTGGATTTTTTCGCCATTCGTACAAAGAAGCCATAATTTCTTCTGATAAATCTTCTTTTTTTGAAAATTCTTTGATTAAATAAGTATAATCACTCAAAGTGAATAAGTTTATATTTTGCTCTTTAAATTGTTGATGTGCCATTTCAAAACCATAACTAAGAATTGCCAATGTAGCCAAAATTTCTGTTCCTTGCTCTTGTAATGCCTTTATTGCGTTCAAAGAACTTCCACCTGTTGAGATAATATCTTCGATGACAATTATCTTTTGTGCTTTTTCAACTTTTCCTTCTATCAAATTTTCTTTTCCGTGTTCTTTTGCTTTTGCTCTGACATAAAGCATTGGTAAATTGAGTTTTTGAGCAATCATCGCCGCTTGTGGAATACCCGCTGTTGCTACGCCTGCGATGGCTTCTGCATCGGGAAATTGAGTTTTAATAGTTTCAACAAAAGCATCTGTAATAAAATCGCGTATCATTGGATAAGAAAGGGTCAATCTACAATCACAATAAATAGGCGATAACCAGCCTGAACTCCACTTAAAAGGTTGTTTGAAATTAAATTGAACCGCTGAAATATCTAACAAATATTGTGCAGTTGTTTGGGCAATATTTTTCATTTTTGGTGTTAATTATACAATTAGACTGCAAAGATACACTTTTTTTAAAAGAAAAATATTTTTTTTAAGATTATTTTTTTAATGAATACTAACAAAACAGGGTAATAACTTATCTTATAAGATAAATTGGGGCGATTCATTTAGTCAGTTAGACAAAATGAGTTTAAAATTTCTTCTCCAACTTTTTTATACCGCTCATATTTCTCCAATTCAGCACTCAATGTAACTAAATATGCTTTGTTATTTTTAATAAAACAGATAGAAGTAATTTTTCATTTTAGTGTTATCTGTATCATTGTACTCTTGATTTTCTTTCTTTATAATGATTCTTATAACGTTTATACAGATAAAATTTACAAAAACAAATCCGTTCAAATCCGTAAAATCAGTGTTATCCGTGTGCCTCCTGCGTTGAACTAACTTACAAAAAAAAGCGACAAAATTTATTTTGTCGCTTTCAAATTTTAAGTACTAAAAGTGGGAATCGAACCCACACGAGATTTAAGTCTCACAGGATTTTAAGTCCTGCGCGTCTACCTATTCCGCCATTTCAGCAAAGGAACTGTAAAGGATAAAAAAAGCCCAGATAAAAGGGCT
Organism: Cytophagia bacterium; assembly: GCA_004294005.1. Classification (GTDB taxonomy): domain Bacteria; phylum Bacteroidota; class Bacteroidia; order Cytophagales; family Microscillaceae; genus RDXZ01. The sequence goes on along the minus strand of RDZP01000038.1, from coordinate 6,033 downwards.
TTTTAATCTTTGAGCGAAAGACGAGTCTCGAACTCGCGACCTCAACCTTGGCAAGGTTGCGCTCTACCAACTGAGCTACTTTCGCATTGTGTAAGTGATAAACTTTATTATCTCTTATTTGATAATGCAAAGGTAATATGTTTATTTTAAAATTCCAAATTTTTTGAGAAAAAAAATCATATTTTTTTTTATTTTTTTTTACCAATTATTTATTCAGATGGCAATTATTTGATAATCAATATATTAAATTTTAATTACATACAAATTTTCTGCTACTTCTTTTGTTATCATCATTACTTTTGATTGATTGATTTGAATTTCTAACGAATCATCATAATCAATTTTATCAATAATTTTTATATTTGTCCCTAAATTGATTTGTAATTTATTCAAATACTTCAAAAAAATAGGTGAATTTTCTTCTACTGCCACTACTTTTAAGTTTTCGTGGATTGGCGCAACTTTTAATAAAATTCTTTTGATAATAATGAACTCACCATTTTCATTCGGAATTGCATCGCCATGTGGGTCAATTTGTGGATATTCTAAAAATTCATCTAATCTTTGAATCAACAAATCAGAATCAATATGTTCTAATTGTTCTGCCACAATATGTACTTCATCCCAAGTAAATCTTAATTTTTCTACCAAAAAAGTTTCCCATAATCTATGTTTTCTGATAATTTTGACAGCAGTTAGTTTTCCCAACTCAGTGAGATTTACACCTTGATATTTGACATAATTGATGAGTTTTTTTTGTGATAATTTTTTTATCATATCACTGACAGAGGCAGCACTTATATCAATTCTTTTAGCAATATCATTGGTACTAATTCCTTCATTATCAATATTTTCAGATAAATGATAAATGGTTTTGAGGTAATCTTCTTCTGTAAGACTTAGATTCATTTTTTAAAAATTATTAAAAACTTCCTATTATTTTTTTAACAGGAAGTTAATTGTAGAAAATATTTTTATTTTGAAATAGGATATAACCAACCAAATTCATCTTTTACTTTTCCTCTACACAAATCTTGTAAATATTTTTTGGCTGTTAATGCAAATCCATTTTGATTTAAAGGTTTTAAGTCAAAAATTTTATCTTCAAAACCAATGGCTTCCATTTGTGCAATGACTGCTGCGGTTCCTACCCCAAAAAATTCTTCTAATGTATTATTTTCTAAGGCTTGTCTTACTTCTACAATACTCAAAGGTCTTTCTTCTACTTCATAACCCCAATGTTTTGCCAAATGCAACAAAGTTCTTCTTGTAACACCGTTCAAAATAGTATCGTGTACATTAGGCGTAATAATTTTTCCATCAATTTTGAACATCAAATTCATTGTTCCTGATTCTTCAATAAATTTTCTTTCTTTGCTATCAGTCCAAATAATTTGGTCAAAACCTTTGTCTTGGGCTAATTTTGCAGGATACAAAGATGCCGCATAATTACCTGCAGTTTTGGCTGCACCAATACCGCCCGGCGTTGCTCTTATGTATTCAGTTTCTATTTTCATACGCAGAGATTTTTCGTAATAAGGACCTGAAGGGCAACACATCACTATAAATCTATAACCTGTAGAAGGATGCATACCTACTACCTCGTCAGAAGCATACATCACAGGACGTAAATACATAGACGAACCTTCGACTTGTGGCACCCAATCTTTTTCTATTGTTAATAATTTAGCAATGCCTCCTAAAAAAATCTCTTCGGGAATTGTAGGCATACACATACGAATTGCAGACAAATTCATACGTTGAAAATTAAGTTCAGGACGAAACATTACGATTTCACCATCATCTTTGCGATGGGCTTTCATTCCTTCAAAAATAGATTGACCATAATGGATAGCCAATATAGAAGGTGCTATTTCTAATTTACCATAAGGAATAATTTGAGGGGTTTTCCATTGATTATCTTCGTATTCAACCACTAACATGTGGTCTGAAAATACACGTCCAAATGGTAATTTATTAAAATCTGTACCCGCTAATTTTGAATTTTTGGTGCGGGTAATATGAAAATCTAAGGTGGCTATCATATTATCAAATTATTTAAAAAGTTTAAAATTTTAATTTTTATCATCAATAAAATAAAAAAAAATGATTCTATTGATTATTTTGTTGTGTTTGATTATCTACTTTTCCAATGTATTTCGTTGATTTGTAACTCTTTGTGCATTTGCCTGCACAACATAAATAAATAATCGGACAATCTATTGAGATATTGATAGACTAACTCGTCTATTTCGGTGGTATGTGTCAAAGCTATTACTAATCTTTCTGCACGCCTGCATACACAACGCGCTATTTGCCCAAAAGAAATACTTTGATGCCCTCCTGGTAATATAAAGTTGCGGAGAGGTTCAACTTCTTTGTCTATTTCATCGATGGCATTTTCTAAGGCAATCACGTCAGTAGCTATCAAAGACGGAATTTTGAATTGAGCGTTTTGTTCTAAGGCTAAAATAGAACCCATAATAAATAAATTATTTTGAATTGCTCTCAAAAAATCAATTCTATGTATATTAATAGGTTGGTCTGCTAATAATCCTATGTAAGAATTGAGTTCGTCAACCGTTCCATAACTATCAATTCTCAAATCTGCTTTTGATACTTTTGTACCTCCAATAAGGCTTGTAGTACCTTTATCACCTGCTTTTGTGTATATTTTCATTGTACTATATTTTCGAAGTGTAAAGATAAATTATTTTTTTTTAATTTCATAATTATACCAAAAAATTTAATTGATTTTATTAAAATAGAAATTTTGTTTTATGTACATCGGAAAATGGTTTTGGGATAAACCTTGTCATTCCGACTGAAAGGAGGAATCTTGTTTTTGGTTTACAGATAGTCATAATTGCATTAGGTGCATCTATTGGTGCATTTTGGGGAGTATTTCCTACTTTTGGTTTAAGTACTATTTTATCCTTGTTACTCTACAAAATATTTCGTTTTAATTTACCAGTGGCAATTTCAGCCGCTTTTATTTTAAATCCCTTAACCAGTCCTTTTTTGTTAATGATTAGTTTTAAGGTAGGTACATTTTTTATCGAGACAGATATAAAATTTGAGTATGAAAATTGGTATGAAAACATCTCAAAAATCGGTTATGTGATGCTGATTGGTTCAACTGTTGTAAGTACTATTACTGCTTTATTGGTTTATTTTATTATTAAATATACTATTGAGTATGGACGTAAAAAAGTAATTTAGGCTTAAATAAACAATCCTTTCATCAATCAAAAAGTAGTTTTTATCTCTTTTTATCTCAAAAAAATACAATAAAATAAAATTGATATAAAAAAACACTATTTTTTTTGACTTTTTTTAAACATTTTCTTTATTAGTATGTTTTAATATCAAATAATCAATTTATCAATTATTAATTTTTTTTTAAATATCTAATATGTGCAAAAAACATTTTTTACTCATTTTTTTCATCTTTACAAATTTTTATTTCTCGTTTGCTCAAACAACAGGCACAATACAAGGAAGTGTCAGAGATAAAAACACGCAAGAACTACTCGTTGGTGTAACTGTTATTTTGGAAGGCACAACGCCACAAATTGGCGCTTCAACTGACGTAGACGGTAATTTTACTTTGACCGCTCCCGTAGGAAGTTATAATATCAAAGTGGATTATGTAGGTTACGAACCTTTAACAAAATTTAATGTTGTGCTGACCGCAGGAAATGCAAGTATTTTGACTTTTGAATTAGAAAGTGAAGAAAAAAAACTTGAAGAAGTAGAAATTAAAGCCAATAGACGCTCTACGGCTTCAGTAGCGACAACAGTTTCTCCTCTTTCGGTACAAGGACTTACAACAGAAGAAATCAGAAGCAATCCTGGTGGTAATTTTGATATTTCGAGAGTAATTCAGGCATTACCCGGTGTGGCGGGGACAACAGGTGGTGGCGGTTTTAGAAATGATATTATTATCAGAGGTGGTGCGCCCAACGAAAACGTTTATTATTTAGATGGCATTGAGATTCCTGTTATCAACCATTTTTCGACGCAAGGCTCTGCGGGTGGTCCTGTTGGTATTTTGAATGTATCATTTATAGAAGATGTAAAATTAAATTCATCTGCTTTTGATGCCCGATTTGATAATGCTATGGCTTCCGTTTTTCAATTCAAACAAAGAGAAGGCAACAACCAAAGACTACAAGGAAATTTCCGTTTGAGTGGTACAGAAGCGGCGATTACCTTAGATGGACCACTTGGTAAATCTAAAAAAACGACTTTTTTGGCATCAGCAAGACGTTCTTATTTGAGTTTTTTATTTAGGTTAATTGATTTGCCTATTCGTCCTGATTATTGGGACTTTCAATACAAAGTTACGCATAAAATTGATAATAAAACTACGCTTACTTTCTTAGGTGTGGGTGCTATTGATGAGTTTTCTTTTGGAACGCCTCGAAAATCTACGCCTGATAATGATTACACATTGCGTTCTACACCATCTATTGAGCAATGGAACTATACTTTTGGCGTTTCTTTGAAAAGATTAGTCAATAACGGTTTTATCAACATTGCTTTGAGTAGAAATATGTTTGACAATGCTTTGGATAGATTCGAAGACAAACAAACAGGCAATGAAGCATTTCGCGCTTTGAAATTGCGTTCACAAGAAATAGAAAATAAATTAAGAATTGATGTCAATAAAACCTACGGAAAATGGAAAGTTGCTTATGGTGGAATGTTTCAGTTTGTAAAATTTACTAACAATATATTTTCAGAAATAAGACAAGAAGTAAGAGATAACCTCAACAATATCGTAAGTCCTCGTGTTACGATTGATTTTAATACAGGTATAGATTTTTTCCGTTATGGGGTATTTGGACAGGCTTCGCGTACATTTTTGGAGGATAAATTAGGGCTTTCAGTAGGTATTCGTACAGATATGAATAGTTTTATGAATGAAGGAAACAATCCTTTGCGTTCTCTTTCGCCTCGTATTGCTTTGTCTTATAGTTTATCACCTGAATGGAATATCAGTGCAAGCGTTGGCGACTATTATAAAATTCCTATTTATACGGTTTTGGGTTACAAAGACCAAAATGGAACACTTGTCAATAAAGATAATAAATATATTCGTTCAACGCATTATGTTTTGGGCTTAGAATATTTGCCAAGAGAAACGACAAGATTTACCTTAGAAGGTTTTTATAAACAATATTCAAATTATCCTGTATCAGCCAGAGATGGTATTTCGTTAGCAAATCAAGGTGGTGGTTTTGGGTTTATCGGTAATGAACGTACTTTGGCAATCGGAGGTGGTCAAGCGTATGGTTTTGAATTCTTCTTTCAACAAAAATTAGTAAAAAATACGTTTGTTACTTTCTCTTATACATTTGTGGTAAGTGAATTTGCAGGAGTTGATGGCAAAAATATTGCTTCTGCTTGGGATAATCGTCATTTAATTTCGGCAATTCTTGGGCGTAAATTAGGCAGAGGTTGGGAAATAGGTTTAAAATATAGATTTGCAGGAGGTTCACCTTATACGCCTTTTGATGAGGTAAGTTCGCGACAAAATTTTGCTTCTCTTGGACAAGGTTTATTGGATAATTCGAGATTGAATACACTTCGTTTGGGTAATTTTAATCAGTTTGATATAAGGGTAGATAAAAAATGGAATCGCAAAAATTTTACTTTTGATTTGTATATCGATATTACAAATGCTTTGGCTTCTAATAATCCTGCTTTTCCACAATATACTTTCAAAAGAACAGATGACAATAGTGCTTTTGTTACTACTGATAACCTTCCGCTCAATCCAAATGGTTCGAATGGTGTTCCGATTCAGTTGGTCAATGATAATAATAGACTTTTACCTACAATTGGTTTTATTGTAGAGTTTTAAAAATGATTTGTTATCATTTTTGAAGTACAAGGTTTATTTTGTATTTCGCGATAGGGATAGATGCAGTATTGCAGAGACAAAAAGAGAGAAAAACGAGGTTTCCGAAGTTTTTTCTCTCTTTTTTGGCTCTGTGCTTTGCACGATAGCCCGTAATCGCCCAA
>RDZP01000133.1 GCA_004294005.1 Cytophagia bacterium | reverse complement strand
AAATAAAAACTGTAGTACACACTTTTAGTGTGTCGACACACTAAAAGTGTGTACTACAATTGCTCAATAGAAAAAATCGTATAAAATTTAGTAGAACCGATTATTTTTAATTTAACTAAAAATAACTAATTAAAATTGACTTTTAATAAATTTTTTCTATTTTTGCAGATAAAAAACAATACAAGAATGAAAATTCCGACAATACATGGATATATTGAGAGAAGAATTTTAATTAATTTCACAGCAGATCCAAAAGTAGTGGAGAAAATTATCCCTTTTCCTTTTAGACCAAAAATTTATAAAGACAAAGCAATTGTTGGTATTTGTCTGATAAGACTAAAAAAGATTAAACCAAAAGGGTTGCCTGACTTTATTGGTGTAAATTCTGAAAATGGTGCTCACAGAATTGCTGTTGAATGGAATGAAAATGGAGAAACAAAATCAGGTGTTTACATTCCTCGCAGAGATACTTCACTTAAATTAAATGCACTTTTAGGTGGAAGAATATTCCCAGGTAGGCATTATTATGCAAAATTTAACGTAGAAGAAGGTAACGGAAATTATCATATAGACTTCAAAAGTTCAGATGATACTCAGATTTTAATCGATGCTACTGAAACAAAATTGTTTACTAATAAATCAATTTTTGAAACACTAAATAACGCTTCTGATTTTTTCGAAACTGGTAACGTTGGTTATTCGCCAAATAAAGACAAATTTGATGGACTTAGATTGAAAGCATATACATGGGAACTTAAACCACTTGATGTTTTGAATGTTAAATCAAGTTTTTTTGAAAATCAAGCAATCTTTCCAAAGGGTTCAGTAGTATTTGACAATGCATTATTAATGACCAATATCGAACACGAATGGAAAAGTGAAATAACCAAATAATTGCTGACCATAACATCTATTAGTTGTGGTGTCAAATATATGCATTTATCATACAAACTTTATTTGGTTCCTCTCTAAGACTCATCAAATATTAAATATTAAATATCAAATTCAAAAATACTAAAACCAACAAAAAAGTAAAAAGAATAATTGAGTTTGCGTTACTTTTTTAAAAAATATATTTATTTTTGCGTAAGATTATTTTCAATAAAGCAAAAAATAAAATATTAGGTAGATTATAAACCATTTATAAGCAGAGAAAATAAAATACAAATTTTTTATACAATCAAAAAAAATAATCTCTATCAATAAACCAAAAAACTAATAAATATGATAAAAATTAGTCATTTAAACCATTTTTATGGTGAAAAAAAAATCATAGCCCTTGAAAGTTGGGAAGTAAAACAAGGTGAACAATGGATTTTGGTAGGCAATTCAGGAAGTGGAAAAACAACGCTTTTGCATATCTTAGCAGGATTATTAGTGCCTTCTCAAAAAGCATCTATTTTAGAAATTAATCAACAATCAATTCAAATGCTTTCAGGTGCAAAATTAGATAAATTCAGAGCAAAAAATATTGGACTGATTTTTCAAAAAGCCCATCTCATTCCTACACTTAATGTCATTCAAAATTTATTATTAGTTTATTTTTTGGCAGGCATCAAACAAGATAAAAAACATTGTAAAGAAGTATTGGCACAAGTTAATTTACAAGGATTTGAACAATATTATCCTGAGCAACTAAGTGTAGGACAAGCACATAGAGTTGCTATCGCAAGAGCGGTTTTATTATCACCTTCTATTATTTTGGCTGATGAGCCAAGTGCAGGGCTTGATGATGACAACACTACACAAATTATCCAATTATTAAAATCTCAAACACAACAATACAATGCTTCTTTATTGATTGCAACACATGATAATCGTATCAAACAAGCATTTGAAAAAAAATTATGTTTATGAATTGCTATTTTCATTCAAAATATGTTCAATCGCTTTTGGTCGTCTGAGCGTTTCTTGTCTTATTTTTTCTTGTAATTTCAAAAAACCGCCAATCAAGGCTTCGGGGCGTGGTGGACAGCCTGCAACATATACATCAACAGGAATTATTCTATCAACGCCTTTCACTACATTATAACCGTGTTCCCAATAAGGTCCGCCGCAATTAGCACAACTTCCCATCGAGATAACATATCTTGGTTCAGCCATTTGCTCGTATAATCTTCGAACTCTATCTGCCATTTTGAATGTAACTGTACCTGCAATAATAATTACATCAGATTGACGAGGAGAAGCACGCGGAAAAACGCCAAATCTATCCAAATCATAATTAGAAGCAAACGTTGCCATCATTTCTATTGCACAACAAGCCAAACCAAATCCCATAGGCCACAAAGATGAAAGCCTTGCCCAATTTAACAATTCTTCAGTTTTTGCAACCAAAACATTATTTTCTTCAAATTGACTATCCAAAAAACTATTCATATTGATAATTGAATTGATGTTGTAAAATTCTTTTGATTCCTTCTTCTAAATTGATTTTTGCTTTCCAGCCCAAAGCGTGTATTTTTGAACTATCCATTAGTTTACGTGGTGTGCCGTCTGGTTTTGAAGTATCAAAATGAATTTCTCCTTCGTACCTAACAATTTTTTGAATTAATAAAGCCAAATCTTTAATAGTAATATCTTCTCCAAAACCCACATTAATCAATTCTTCACTGCTATAATTTTGCATCAGAAAATAACAAGCTTCTGCTAAATCTTCTGTATGCAAAAACTCACGAAAGGGTGTTCCTGTTCCCCAAACTTCTACAAAATTTATTTTGTTTTGTTTTGCTTCCATAAATTTTCGTAGTAACGCGGGCAATACGTGAGAATTTTGTAAATCATAATTATCATTTTCACCATATAAATTAGTGGGCATTACCGAAATAAAATCACAATGATATTGTTTTCGATAATTTTCACACATTTTTATTCCCGCAATTTTGGCGATAGCATAAGGCTCATTGGTATATTCTAAATAACCGCTTAATAAATATTCTTCTTTTAAAGGTTGTGGTGCTAACTTTGGATAAATACAAGACGAACCTAAAAACATCAATTTTTTTACTTTTTGTAAATAAGATTGATGAAAAATATTATTTTGAATCATTAAATTATCATATAAAAAATCCGCTCTAAAAGTATTATTGGCAACAATACCACCTACACGTGCCGCCGCTAAAAATACATATTCAGGTTTTTCTTTTTCAAAAAATTCGCTTACTTTTTGTTGATTTCTCAAATCCAATTCCGAAGATGTTTTGAGAACAAAGTTTTCGAAACCTTCTTGTTTGAGTTTTTTTAAGATAGCCGAACCGACCATTCCTCTGTGTCCTGCTATATAAATTTTACTATTTTTATTCATCACATCAATTTTTCTGCAAAATTATGAATAAAAATCTTTAATTAGTTATTTGTTTCTATTTTTTATTTATCTAACTTTGTAACCATAAAATAAAATAGTTTAAAATTAAGATGAAAAAAATAACTTTAAGCGACCTACACGAAAGTTTAGGTGCGAAAATGACAGAATTTGGCGGTTTTTTTATGCCTGTAAGATACAGTTCTGATAAAGAGGAGCATTTAGCAGTAAGAAATTCTGTAGGTGTTTTTGATGTTTCTCACATGGGAGAATTTACTTTTAAAGGTGAAAATGCTTTGCCATTATTACAAAAAATTTGTTCGAATGATATTGCTAATTTACCTATTGGAAAAGCACAATATAATTATTTTCCTAATGAAAATGGTGGCGTAGTTGATGATTTGATTGTCTATAAAAAAGCAGAAAATGATTATTTGATGGTGGTCAATGCTTCTAATATTGATAAAGATTGGGCTTGGGTCAATCGTTGGAATGAATTTTTTAAAGCCGATATTCAAAATATTTCTGAAGATATTTGTTTATTTGCTGTGCAGGGTCCGAATGCAGTGGCTACTTTACAAAAATTAACACAAACAGATTTAGCAGAAATGCCTTATTATGCCATTGAAACGATTACTTTTGCAGGAATCGAAAATATTACTGTTGCCTCAACAGGTTATACAAAAAAAGGCTCAGGAAGCTTTGAAATCTTTGTACCCAATCAATATGCTGAATCAGTGTGGAAAAAAATATTTGAAGCAGGTGCTGAATTTACTATCAAACCAATTGGTTTGGGTGCGCGTGATACATTGCGTATGGAAATGGGATATTGTTTGTATGGCAATGAAATCAACGACTCAACTTCTCCATTAGAGGCAGGTTTGGATTGGGTAACCAAATTCACAAAGGAATTTGTCAATCATGAAAATCTCAAAAAACAAAAAGAGGAAGGTATCAAAAGAAAATTAGTAGCCTTTAAAGTGCCTGAAAACGGTGGTATTCCACGAAGTCATTATGAAATTGTGAACGAAAAAGGCGAAAAAATTGGTAAAGTTACATCAGGAACTTTATCACCTGTCTTAAATATTGGAGTTGGTTTGGGTTATGTTCCTTTGGAATATGCTACGGTTGGTACTGAAATTTTTATTAAAATTAGACAAAAAGATTGGAAAGCAGAGGTAGTAAAATTGCCTTTTGTATAACTTTTTGGTATTTTGATAATTTTTGGTTCTACTAAATTTTATACGATTTTTTCTATTGAGCAATTGTAGTACACACTTTTAGTGTGTCGACACACTAAAAGTGTGTACTACAGTTTTT
>RDZP01000217.1 GCA_004294005.1 Cytophagia bacterium | reverse complement strand
TAATCGAACTCAGGTTATTTGTAAAATTTTTGTTTTTATGTTGTGTTTACAAAAAAGGTTTTACCTTTATTTAACCGATTATTTAAAATAGAATTGTTTCCTGTCTTCCGCACTGGGACACCCAAAAAATCAGTCTCATTGAAACAATTTTCTTAAAAGCCGCTGTTCTTATGTTAGAATAAGCGTTTTAGAGATAATATTTTTGTTCATCGGTGTTGCTATTTTTATAGCATAAATAGTTTTAGCAATATCAATCGCTTTAGCTGGACTTAGTGTAGATTGTTTTTCTTTCAGCTGTCTTTCCAACTCTTTGTAAATTTTATTTGCTACAAAGGCAATACAAATATGTGCTTCTATTCTTCTTTTTAAACGATGATAAATGGGGCGTATTTGCAAGTCTGTTTTCGAGATTCTAAAGGCCTTTTCAATTTTCCATAAATGACCATAAGAGGCTGTAAAATCATCTATTGCCTTAAAACCAATATCGTTGAATATAGTACCCAGTAGTAATTCTGTACCTATCACATCAATGCTTTGAATACCATTAGTGAACTGTTTAAATACTTGTTACTCGTTATTAAAATCTAATTCTAAAGCACCTGTATAGTTGCGAATCCAAGAAAGTCCTTCTTTATAAAGCCGCTCTATCTCTATCAAATTACAGGAGCTACCAATGGTTTTGATTAATTTGTATTTGCCAGAACTTTTATCAATTACTTGAACACTTATTACACCACTTTTATTTTTTTTCTTCCTAATAAACATGCGTGAAATATACCTAAAAAAACTAGCTGGGACACCCAGATTTGTGATTTTTTTAACCTAATTTATTGATAATCAATAGTATTTTTTTTAGGGCTGGAAATGTGCGGAAAACAGGAAAGTAGGTTTTGGTGGCGATAACCTTGCCATCGACTGGACAGGGCCTGGTATTTCTACCATTACGGTTATTGGTGCAGCTAATTTAGATAGATACATACCATCAGGTGCGCCTGGCGAATTGAGCGCACCAAA
>RDZP01000182.1 GCA_004294005.1 Cytophagia bacterium | reverse complement strand
TTTCTATTGAGCAATTGTAGTACACACTTTTAGTGTGTCGACACACTAAAAGTGTGTACTACAGTTTTTATTTTCCGTATAAATCTTAGTAGAACCTAAATTTAGTTAGTAATTACATTTTATTTGAGCCATTCTATTATACCATAATAAAGAGGAATTCCTATGATGATATTGAACGGAAAAACAATACTCAATGCCACAGGCACAGTAAAAGCAGGGTTTGCTTGTGGAATTGCCAAACGCATCGCAGCAGGTACAGCAATATAAGAAGCACTTGCACACAAAACTGTGAACAATAATGAATTTCCAATACCTGCACCCAATATAAATTTACATATTAAAATACCCAAAATAGCATTGAATAAAGGCATTAAAGTACCAAAAGCAATCAAAAATCCGACTGAACCTTTCAAAGATCTTAATCTTTGTGCTGCTACAATGCCATTGTCTAATAAATAAAAAGCCAAAATCCCTTTAAAAATAGCGTCAAAAGGCATAAATGCTTTCCAACCTGAATTGCCTGTTACCAAGCCAATTATCAATGAACCTACCAATAATATCACAGAACCATTAAAAACAGCATCTTTTAAAATAAGTTTCCAATTAGGTTTTGGTGGATTGATTTTTCTATTGCCTGCCAACGCCAATTCAGCAGGACTCATTTCATTATTGAATAATTGAAACAAAACAACGCCAATAATAATGGCAGGAGATTCCATTAATGCCATTCCTGCCACCATATACCCACCCTGTGGTACATTGATGCTACGTAAAAAATCTTGAGCAGTAATAAAAGTTACAGCACTTACTGAACCAAAAGTGGCTGCCATTGCCGCTGAATTTGCCACATCAAATTTTCTTCTTAATACAAAATAACAATAGATAGGAGTAATACAAGCCATAACTATACAAGCTGTTAATAAACCTATAATTTCTGAAGAAAATCCTGTTTCATACAATTCATGCCCGCCTTTAAAACCAATATCCATCAATAAATACAATGAAAAAAATTTGGCTACATCATTAGGAATATGCAAATCAGATTTGACTGCAACAGCTATCATTCCCAAGAAAAAAAATAAAATAGGCGGCGAAAAAAAGTTTTGTGTAATTAAATTAAAATCAACTAAAAGTACCATAATAAAAAAGTTTAGGTTTTTTTAGGGACAAAATGCCTATAAAAAAAATGATGAAAAATAATAAATTTTTATTTTAATAAGGAATTAGGCATTCTAAAATATCAAAATTTATACAATAAAATAAATATAAAAATAATCAATTATATAAATTTTGAACTATTTTAGATTTTTTTATAACAAATACAAATATTTTTAATTAGGTTTTATAATTGTGAAAGTATTTTTGATGATACAAAAAGTTCCACAGACAGCGATTCAAATAATAGTTTAATTTTAAATGGTAAGTTAGAAAATTTCAATCTAAAATATCAAAATGTTTTATTTGATGATGATTGTAAACAATAGAAAACAAAATCAATCAATTTTACTGAATTTATGTAAGTATATTTCGGTGAAAAATATATAAATGATAAGAATGTTTTGATTTGAAAGGGTATAAATTACGGTAAGTCCAATTATGTGTCAAATTGAACCAAGAAGAATTGAAAACTAAAGTTTTGTTGGTGTGTGTATGAAAAAAAGCCTCACCCATTTTTCGATTTTCACTTTCATTGTTTTTTTCTTCTTCAATTTCTTTTTTATCTTTTTCTTCTACTTCTGTTTTTTCATTGAGCAAATATTTAATAAATTTGTCCCAAAAATTATTTTCTACTTCTTTTACTATTATTCGAGAAGATAAATTATCGTTTGCTTTGATAGTATCTACAAGAAATATTCCTCTTGTGATAGAAAGCAAAAGTAAAAAACCTAAACCACGAAATAAAAATTGTTGAAGTTTCATAACATTAAATAAATTGAAAGTAACTAAATAATTACTTATTGCCTTGTAGAAGTTCGTATGCAAAGGTTGTAACTTGTTTTTAATTTACCAAATATTTTTAAAAATATTTTAGACAAATCTAAAAAATAATATAATATTCTTTTAAAAGTGCAATAAATTCTTCAGAATATTCAATTTTTTGTTTGTAGATGTAAAAATTTTCATATTTAATATCACTTAAAATATCATTTTTTTGAAAATTGAGTAACGTTCTAAAAATAGGTTTTTCTTTATTTTGATAAATATTAATTTGTTTTGATAGAAATAAATTTTGAAGTGTTGCCTGTTTTTTAAAAATTTCACCTTCATATTCAGGTAATAAAACCCATAAATTTCCTTCTATTTCCAAATATTTTTTTGAGAAAATTAAAATATCATCAAAAGACAAAGAATCGGTGTGCATTGCCAAATTTCGTTCTTTTTTTGGAGAAATTGAATTGTGTGAGAAAAAGGGTGGATTGGTAACAATCAAATTATACTTTTTTTCAGGTAAAAAATTTCGCAAATCAATATGAAATATATCAATTTGTGATTTAAAAATACTATTTTTAATATTATCAGATGCTTGCTCAAAAGCATTTTTTTCTATTTCTACAGCGTCTATATGTGCGTTTGTTCGTTGAGCAAGCATCAAACTCAAAACTCCTGTGCCTGTGCCAATATCTAAAATATTACCATTTTCAGGTAGAAAAATAGAAGCACCAAAAACACAAGCATCAGTACAAACTTTCATTGCTGTTTTGTCTTGATGAATAGAAAATTGTTTGAAATGAAAATAATTTTTCAATGAAAATAAATTTTATACAATCAATAAAATAAATGGTAAATGGAAAATAGTTTGTTTTTACACATCAAACACTTGCTGTTTTTGCTTTAATATTCAAAGGCTCAACTATACATTGCGCAATAAAATTAAGGCGTTCATCTAAAGATTGTGTCATTTCTATACTAAATTCTATCAAACTTTGAATATTTTTATCTGAAGCATCGTCCATTTGACTTTCATTCACTTCTCTTATTCTTTGCACTGAATTTGCGTCTAATCTATGGTATTGGTTAGGAACAGTAGCTGCTTTAAACAGAGAATACAAGTGGTAATCAGTAGTATCGTTAATGCCTGCCATCATGATATCAATCAATGGTTTTGCCCAAGTCAATGCACCCCAATTTTTCATTTTTTGTGGGTTATATCCATCTGAGCGTTTTACATCTGTGCCTAATGAAACCATAAAAAGATCTTTTGTAGAATAACTTTTTTGTGTTTCAGGATTGATTTTTTCTTTATTTTCTGTATAAGCACACAAAGCAGGATTATTAGCAAAAACGCCACCATCTATCAAGTTATAAGTTACGCCTACTAATGATTTAATAGTAGCCAATTCAAAATAAGTAGGTGCTGCTGAGGTGGCTCTACAAACATCTTTTAAATAAAAATCATAGCCTTCTTTACTATTTGCGTCTTCTTGCGAAAAAATAAAAGCACCTCGCCTCTCGATATCATACGCTGTGATAATACAAGGTTTTCGCAATCTTGACAAAGTTAAATCGTGAAAATAGTTTTTTAAAATATTCTCTAATGGTTCTGCACTGTATAATTCTTCATCTAAACCACCAAAGTTCTTAATTTTCTGCCAAATATTTGTACTAAAAATTTGATTACCAAAATTTTGATATAGATTAACGGCTTCTTGTGCAGAAAATTTAGATTTTGTAGCATCATTTTCATCAGGACAAAGTAAGATACTTATCAGGATTCCTCCTGTACTTGTACCTGCGAAAAAATCAAAAAAATCAGCCAAGCGTGCTGAAGCATTGTTAGTAAGTAGTTGTATTTTTTTTTCTAATGCAACCAAAATAGTAGCAGGAACAATTCCTCTGATTCCGCCGCCGTCAATACATAAAATTCGTTTCATTTTTTACTATATTTATTTTGTGGTGTTTTGATTTATAAGTGAATAGTCAGAAAATTGAATTACCATTCATCAGTAGCAAATAATTGTTGTTCCATACCATCAGATGAAGCCGCCACAATATCAATCGCTGATTTCATATCAGAAGCATCAGCATTGGCAGGTACTTTGGCAGTAAAAATAATAAAATATTCACTTCCTTCATAAACAATTTCCCAAGCACCAATTTTCTTTTGTGCATTGTCCATCAATAATTTTACCAATCTTGATTGGTCAGGGATATGTGGTGATTGATGTACAATTGAATAAATTTCTCTCATTTCTAATTTATCATAACTACTTATAGTAGATTCAATAAACACTGTTTGGGTACGTTTCCCGATAGGTACTGTAAACTTAAAAGTACCATCTTCGCTTTGTATTTCATATTTAAAAGACAATGCTTTGAGATTATCAGCAACTCTATTATCTGTTTTTTGTGCTAATGCAAAAGAAGAAATGGTCATAAAAAAAAATAATAAACGCGTATGTATTTTCATAATTGTGCAAAAAAATCATTCTTTGAAAGGTATAAAAAATTAGTTTCTATTTTCTAAGAAAATAATCATATACCCATAACGTAATAAACACATAAAAATTTTTTTTAATTCTCATTTTTTTCAAAAACATAGTTGTATATTTTTAGGAGAATAGATGAAAAAGTCATAGATTTTTGGTTATTATCCGTTTTGTTAAAAATAAATTACCACTCTATATGACAATTTTATAATTATTTGATTTTGAATGGTTTAATTTATTTTTTTTTTAAAAAAAAAGGTTTAATTTTGGTATCTCTTACAAAAC
>RDZP01000037.1 GCA_004294005.1 Cytophagia bacterium | reverse complement strand
AACCTAATACCAGACCTTTTGCAAGAAATAATTACAAATAAGTAATGTAAAATATTAAAAATCAATGTTTTATAAAAAAAATAATAATTACAAATTAAATAAAATTTTATTTTTTTTTAATTTTTCATATTTTTTATTGCGTGAAAGAAATAACAGGTTGGAATAATCAAAAATAGTTGTTAAATAAGTTACTATTTTTATCAATTCTTATGAATTGTCAAAGAATAAAATCCGCGTTTGAAAGTCAGCGTTATATATTTTCAAATTGATGTCAACTAAATCATAACTTTCCCTCACAATAAAAAGATGAATGTGTTTTATTATCATTACTGAGTATTGAATGGAATTATTAAAAAATGTTCATTTTTAGGCGTGTTTAACCTATACTTTTTATTTACTCACAAAACAACTCATTTTTTTTCATAAAAACAAAAGAAATAAAAAAAATATTCATAAAAAAACATAAATATTTTATAATATTAAAAAAAACAACTAAATTACAAGCAAATTTATTTTAAATCTCTAAATTATTTATTTATTATGTTAAAATTACGCTATTTATTTATTTTTTTATTGCTTATTTTGATGGTGTCTTGTGGTGGTACAGACAAAAAAAAAGCATTGACTCGCAAGTGGAAAGTTGATGTAGTTGCCTTAAAAGCCTATATGAAAGAGGAACTTGAAAAACAAAAAAAAGAAAAACCTCAAGGTATTGAAATGGCTGAAAAAATGGTTGATGCAATGGTTACTATGATGGGTAGCGTTGTGATGGATTTCAAAGCAGATGGTACTTTAGAAGTAGCAGGACAGAAAATGGATAACAAAGTAACTTGGGAATTATCAGAAGATAAAACACAAATCATTACTAAAGACCCAAAAGGAAAAGAACAAAAAATGAAAATTAAATCATTATCGAGTTCAAAACTTGAAATAGAGCCTGATGAAAAAGACAAAAAAAGAGGTATGCCTACTTTAACTTTAATTCCTGCATAATTTTTATTAGTAAGAATAATTAAACTTTTGGATTTTTTCTCAAAATTTCCAAAAGTTTAAAAATAAAATTAGTCAGTATTGGCTAAATTCATCGTTTTATCGATACCAATCGTAACAAAAGAAAGCACTACGTCCATTGCTTTATTGATAGGAGTCATTATATTTTCAAGTTGTTCACCTGAAAAATTACTCAATACATAATCTGCTTGTTGTCCTTTTGCATAGTCATTGCCTATTCCAAATCTTAATCGTGCATATTCTTGTGTCGAAATCATTTGCTCTATGCTTGTCAGTCCGTTGTGTCCACCTGCAGAGCCTTTGCTTTTAAGTCTAATTTTTGCGTGTTCTAATGCCAAATCATCAACAATTACCAACAAATTCTCCTTTGGAATACCTAATTCTTGTAACCAATAATTGACTGATTTCCCACTTAAGTTCATAAAAGTTGTAGGTTTGATGAGATGTAGTGTGCGTCCTTTGTATCTAATCTCTGCTTTTTCTGCTAATTTAGTTTTTTGAAAACTCCCTTCAAATTTTTGAGCAAGTTGGTCTACTATCAAAAAACCAATGTTATGTCTTGTTAATTCGTATTCTGCACCAGGGTTTCCTAATCCAACAATTAAATATTTCATAAATTTTCAACTTCTTTTATTTTTTGAATAATATTTGAGGTAGAAAAACCTTCCACCAACGCTAAGGTTTCAACTTTTCCGCCATTTTTGATAACAAAATCACTTCCAATAATGTTTTTTATTTCATAATCATTTCCTTTTACTAATACATCAGGGCAAATATTTTCGATAAGGTTTTCAGGAGTATCTTCTTCAAATATCACTACTGCATCAATAAATTCCATTGCTGCTAACATTCTAAGTCTTGCGTGTTGAGGGATAATTGGTCTTTTTTTTCCTTTTATTCTTTTGACTGATTCATCACTATTGAGTCCAACAATTAATTTATTCCCTTTTTGTTTTGCTTTTTCTAAATAATCGATATGTCCTAAATGCACAATATCAAAACAGCCATTGGTAAAAACGACTTTTTGATTTGTTTTCTTCCATTCTTCACGCCAAGTGAGCAATGTTTCGAGGCTAATAATTTTATCTTTTGTCATTGAGGGTCTTATTTTTTGCAAAATTACAAATTATATTTTATTATGCCAATTTTGCATCAGTAAAAATACAAAAAAACCTCTCCCTAACAGATAGAGAGAGGTCAAAATAAGATTTTTATTCTGTTTTCAAAGAAATAGCAGGATTGATATTTGCCGCCTTAAAACTTTCATAGGCTACAGTCAAAGTGGCGATAATCATCGTTATTAACAAACCTAAAATAATTACATCAACTCCAATGCTAACTCGGTTAGGATAAGATTCTAACCAACTTTTCATCAAATACCAAGCGAGTGGTGTCGCAATCACAAAAGCAATAACAACCATTTTCAAAATTTCTTTGATAAATAAAAATAAAATACTTGTTGCAGTTGCTCCGTATGTTTTTCTTATACCAATTTCTTTTGTTTTTTGTGAAGCCATAAATTTTATTAAGCCATACATTCCCAAACAACCAATGAATATCGCAATAAAAGAAAATGCTCTTACTAAATCCAACATTGTTTTTTCAACTTGATATTGTTCCTCAATCATTGTGTCTAAAAATTTCTTTTCAAATATAAATTCAGGATAATACTCATTCCATAATTTCTCGATTTGAGAAGTTGTATTCTGAATACTATTCGAGTTAAATTTAACAGCACAACGGAAATATTGGCTTTTTTCTGCAAAAATAGCAACAGGTTGTATATCCTCCTTGATAGATGTAGTGTACCAATTTTTGAGTACACCATATACTTTGCGTTTGCGTCCCCAAACTTTTATATCTTTTCCTATGATTTCATTTGCATTTGCCAAGCCTAATTTTTCAACATATTTTTCATTGACTAAAAAGCCTGTTGTTGTATCTGCTTGTGGATAATTAGTACCTGCTACTAATTTCAAATTAAAGGTTTCGATATAATAACTATCCGCATTTTTTGTGCTTACTGACCATCTTTCGTCCTCTTTTTTATTTTCAAAACTATGATTGGTAGTATTCTGCCAACCATCTGTGGGCATAAACCCACAAAAAGAAGCTTTTTCTATTCCTGGTATTTTTAATAATCGTTGTCTAAAATCTTCTGCACTACTGATTTTTTGAGGATTTGGAATATTAAATTGTAATACACCTTTTGTCGTATAACCCACTGATGTATTCATCATATAAGAAAATTGATTATTTATTATCAAAGTACAAATAATGAGTAATTGCATCAAAATAAACTGAAAAATAATCAATAATCTTCTTAATGAAACGCAACCAATTTGTCTTGAAGAAATACTACCTTTCAAAGCAACAATTGGTTTAAAATTAGCTAAAATCAATGCAGGATAAGTGCCTGCCAAAATATTAACTATTAAAAAAGAAACCACAATCATTGTCCACATTATCATATCGTTCCAAACTATTTTTGTTTGCCAAAACATACTATAACCACCCAACCAATCATTGATATTAGGCAATATCAAACTCGCCAATCCAAAACCTAATATCACTGCTACAAAAGTAATAATAGAAGTTTCTGTCATAAATTGAATAAATATTTGTGTTTTCGTTCCTCCAATTGCTTTTCTGACTCCTACTTCTTTTGCTCTGCGCAAAGATTGAGCAGTTGCCATATTAATAAAATTGAAACAAGCGGTTGCTATCAAGAAAAATCCAATGCCTGTCATTATCCATATTGCATTTTTAAGTATTGAAGCAGAATTAGGATTGTATTTTTCATTAAAACGCATTGATTTGAAAGGTGCAATATGATAATCATTCTCTTTTGCTCCTTGCTTATCCCTATATTTATTTTTGAGTGCAACAAGCCTTTTTTCGATGGATTTGTTATCTATATTTTTAGGAATCAACATAAAACAATAAAATCCTGAGCGTACCCCTCCCCACTCATTGATAGGTGGACCACCATATCTATAATCTTTATTTGTTTCTAAGGTTTTAAAAGACATATAATAATCATCACTTAAAGATGTGTTTTCAGGTAAATTTTTTACAATTCCTACTACTTCCATATTAATTTGGTTATCATATTTGATAATTCTACCCATTGGGTTTTCATTTCCAAAATATTTATTAGCCAATTTTTCTGTCAATACAATTGTGTTAGATTTTGATAAACTCTTGCTATTTCCTTCTTTCCATGGGAAATTAAAGATTTCAAAAAACTCTTTATGCACAAATGCACCTGTAGTTTTATCATCTTTAAATTTCTTCAAGGGCTTTCCGTCTTTGCTCATAACTGTATGCAACATACCTTGCAAAGCCACATGAGAAGTATTTTTAAATTCAGGCATTTCGGTAGTCAATGCACTTGACATTGGTGGTGGTACTGCATCAGAATGATTACTTCCATCACGTTTAAACTCTGTTGTTACTTGATAGATATTATCTAAATGAGGGTGAAAATTGTCTTGGGTAGTCTGAAAACGAATAAACCAAAAAATAATCATTCCACAAGCCAAACCTAAAGCCAAGCCTAAAATATTCAACGCTGTATATGTGCGGTTGCGCAATAGATTACGCATTGCCACAATAATATAATTTTTTATCATAGTTTTATTTTATTTGGATTAAACTCCTGCACGATAATTTTCTGTAACCACCTCACCATCAAACAAATTTATAATTCTATGGGCAAAACTTGCATCATATTGCGAGTGTGTAACCATAATAATTGTTGTACCTTCATTGTTTAATTCTTGTAATAATTGCATCACTTCTTCGCCATTTTTAGAGTCAAGATTTCCCGTAGGTTCATCAGCCAAAATCACTTTTGGATTACTCACCAATGCTCTTGCAATCGCAACTCTTTGTTGTTGTCCACCTGAAAGTTGTTGAGGGAAATGTTTTTGTCGATGCATCAAATTTAAACGAATCATCAAATCTTCTACTTTTTTTCTACGTTCTGAGGCAGAAAATTTTAAATATAACAAAGGTAATTCGATATTTTCATATACATTGAGTTCATCAATCAAATTGAAACTTTGAAAGATAAAACCAATCAAGCCTTTTCTAAATGTAGTTCTTTGGTTTTCTGACATTTTTCCTACTTCTGTATTGTCTAATTGATAGCTTCCCGCACTTGGGTTATCCAATAAACCTAATATGCTCAATAAAGAGGATTTTCCACAACCTGAAGGACCCATAATGGCTACAAATTCGCCTTTTTTAATTTGTAAACTTACATTGTTTACAGCAGTTGTTTCGAGTTCATCAGTAGTAAATACTTTTTGAATTTTTGTTAATTGAATCATAATATTGTTTTTTTAAGGTTATATGGTTTGAAACCTTGTTTTTTATCGTTATTTTAATTGTAAAACTTCTTTATTTCCAAAAGCACTATAACTACTTGTGATGACTTTATCACCACTTTTTAGTCCTGATAATACTTCGTAAAATTCTGCATTTTTTCTTCCTAAACTAATATTTTTTTTGACTGCTTTCGTTCCTGATTCATCAATTACATACACCCAATTTCCACCTGTTTCTGCAAAAAAACCTCCTGAAGGTAATAAAATTCCTTTATTAGATTTTCCTAATTCGAGGTGAATAGGTAGTGTTAATCCACGTTTTATTTCTTCAGGCTTATTTTTTTCAAAAAGCATATCAACTCTAAATCTTCCATTTTTAATTTCAGGATATACTTTTGAAACAGTAAGCATATATGTTTTGTCATTAAAAATAGTTTTTCCTTTCAATCCAACAAAAATTCTTGCAACATAATGTTCTTCTATTTCACCTCTTAACCTAAAGCCACTAATGTCATCAATCTGAGCAATGTTTTGTCCTTGTGTTATATTTGTGCCAATTTCAACGTCAATCGAAGAAAGTAAACCATCAATAGGGGCTTTGACTGCTAAATTATCCAAATTTTCGCGCCAAACACCTACATTGCGTTGTGTACGGTCAAGTGTTCCTTCTAATTGTCCAATTTGAATAGTAGCATTTTCTTCTTGATATTTTTGAGAAGCATATTCAATTTCTTTTTGTTTGAGTAGTCTTTCATAATCTCTTTTAGTTCTCAAATGTTCTGCTTCTGCAATGGCTTTTCCGTTCCAAAGCAATTGATTTCTTTCAAAATTTTCTTTTGCTTGTGATAATTGAAAATCTAATTCAGAAATATTTTTTTGTAAAGTAAACTTATCTGTTTTTAATCTTTGTCTTGTATTTTGTAAATCATTCACCAAACGATTTGCTTCCGTTTCTGATTGTAAAAAATTTAATTTTAAAGTTTGATTTTCTAAAACCAATAAAACATCACCTTGTTTGACCATATCCCCACCTTCTACCATTTTTTTGGTAACATATCCTCCAACAATAGCATCTAAACGAATGGTTTTTAAAGGTTGTGCAACCGCTTGTACTACAATATACTCATCAAAAACTCCCTCTTGAATAGAAGAAATTGTAATTCTTTCTTTTTCCACATTCAATTTACTTCTCGAATCGCTAATAATAAACGAGTAAGAAAGAAAACCAATAGCAATTATTAGAAATGTCCACATAATTATTCTTTTTTGCGTCCAATATTTTTTAGTTCTAATTGTATCCATTTTTTATGTTGTGATATTTTTATAATATTTATTATTCCTAAAATGTGCCAAAAAAATAAAGTGTTGATTATCAATTTTTTAAAAAAATAAAAATAAAAAAAAGTGTCCGTTTTCGGACATTTTTTGTACGTTTATGGACAATTCATTGTTTATACAATTATTTTATTTATTTTTGTGCAAAAATATCGAAAACAAAAATTTATTCAAAATGGCTATTCATACACTTTTAGGATTGCAATGGGGAGATGAAGGGAAAGGAAAAATCGTTGATTTTTTAGCACCACAATACGAAGTCGTTGCAAGATTTCAAGGCGGTCCTAATGCAGGACATACACTCGAATTTGATAACAAAAAATTTGTATTACATCAAATTCCATCAGGAATATTCAGAGAAGATGTCATCAATATTATCGGAAATGGTTTGGTTTTAGATGCCATTGTTCTCAAAAAAGAAATTATCAATTTAGAAAATCAAGGCGTAAACCTTAGAAAAAATCTATTTATTTCTTCAAAAGCACATTTGATTTTACCTTCTCATAAATTATTAGATGCAGCATTGGAGAATCAAAAGGGCGATAAAAAAATCGGTTCTACACAAAGAGGAATTGGTCCTACTTATCAAGACAAAACAGGTAGATTAGGATTAAGAGTGGGTGATATTTTAAGACCTGAATACCAACAAAAATACCAAAACTTAGTAGAGAAACATACACAAGATTTGAAAAATTTGGGTGTTGAAAATCCTGAAATTAATCAAAAAGAATTTGATGAAGCAATTGATTTTTTGAGACAATTAAATATTACTAATACTGAATATTTGTTGTCTGATTTGATAAAACAAGGAAAAAATATATTGGCAGAAGGGGCGCAAGGAACACTTTTAGATGTAGATTTTGGTTCATATCCTTTTGTAACAAGTTCTAACACTATCACTGCAGGTGCATTGACAGGTTTGGGCGTAGCACCACAACATATTAAAGAAACTTTAGGGATTTTTAAAGCCTATTGCACACGTGTAGGAAGTGGACCATTTCCAACAGAACAAGACAACGAAATTGGTGAAAAAATACGACAAATTGGAAAAGAATTTGGAGCAACGACAGGACGAAAACGCCGTTGTGGTTGGTTAGATTTGCCTGCACTCAAATATGCAATAATGCTCAATGGCGTTACAAAATTATTGATGATGAAATCTGATGTATTGAATGATTTTGCAGAAATTCCAATTTGCACGCATTATGAACTTGAAAATGGCGAAATAACTGATAGGTTACCTTATTGTTTGATTAGTGAGCCAGTAAAACCTATTTATAAAGTAATGAAAGGCTGGCAGAAAGACCTTACAAATCTTACAAAAGTTGATGAATTACCTCAAAATTTATTGGATTATATTGCATTTGTGGAGAAAGAACTGGAAGTGCCAATTACTTTGGTTTCAATAGGTCCAGATAGAAAAGAAACAATTTTGAGGTGAAAAATTTATTCTTAATTTTTTTAGGAAGTGGTATTGGTGGTATATTAAGATATGGATTAGGAAAATACATACAATCTTTGTATTTATTTTCCTTTCCATTTTCAACTTTTGTAGTCAATATTTTTGCGTGTTTACTATTGGGTTTTGTAGTCTATATCGTACAACAAAAAAACTCATTTTCAACAGAATTAAACTATTTATTGCTCATTGGTTTTTGTGGTGGATTTAGCACGTTTTCAACTTTTAGTTATGAAATATTACAATTATTAAAAACAGAAAAATATATTATTGCTTTTTTGTATATTTTTTTGAGTATTTTCATTGCTGTTCTAAGTATTTTGGTAGGTGTTTTTTTGGCAAAATACTTTTTTAATCGTTAAAAATTAATATTTTATAGATTATTTTGGTAGTATTATACTTATAATTTTTTTGTCTTTTTGAGTGAAGCGAAAAATCTACTTTTTTGTTCGCAAAACTCTATTCAATAGTGAAGATGCTTCACTTCGTTCAGGAGGACAAAATATTACAAGTATAGCACTACGATTTTTTGATATACTCAAAGAGCATTAGTCTATTTTAAAAATTGTTGATGTTTCAATGGTACTGTCTTTATCCATTGTTGCTTCACATTGCCCGACTAAAGTAAAAGGTACATAATTAATAAATTCTTTTAAGTTTGTAAAGTATTCATTACCATACTTTTGTGTTCCTTTATAAAAAACTTGATTGACCAAAAAATATTTCCCTTTAAAGTCTTTTTTAAGTACATTAAATATCTCCTTTAAGTCAGGGAGAATATACCAAATAATTTCTGAAAATAGCACACAATCGTAATCTTTGAATTTTGATAATTCAGTACAAATATCGACCACCTCAAAATCTAAATGAGGGAATAAAGTCTTTGCTTTCTCGATAGCAACTGCGGAAATATCAACACTTTTTGGAATAATTTGCGTTTCTCGATGTATCCAATCAGCGTAATAACCCAATCCAGAACCACATTCTAAAACTGTTTTAATATTAAAATTTTGGATATGTACAATGCCAGCCATTCTCGAATACTTATTTGGTTGCGTTGATTGCGTCCAAGGGTCATTAAACTCAGTGTACATTTCATCAAATTTTCCGATAAATTTTCCGTCTTTGATAACATAATCGTGATATGTTTTTTGTTTGTCTTCCATAATTTTTGTTGTTTCAAAATAGACGTAACTCACGCCTTTTTGAATGCAAATATAAAGAGAGTATTTTTAAAATCCAAAGTATCTTATAAAGTATTTTATACTTTTTCTTTCAAAATATTTAATTTATAATCTTACAAACAGCATTCTAAAATATTGTCAAATAAAACTATATTTTGTATTTTATTAGCAATGAAATATTTTTTTAAATAAAATAGATAAAAAAAAGGTATAAAAAATCAATTATCTACAAAAAAAATATATCTTTGCAAAAAAAAACCCTACATTCATTAAAATCTCCTTTTTCATAGGGTAAAAGGAAGCAATATATACATTATGTTACTTGATTTTGAACAGCCAATTGCAGATTTTGAATCAAAACTAAATTCATTTAAAGAGTTAAATGTTAAAAATTTAGAAAATCAAGCAATACAACAAGCCATACATACTTTTGAACAAGAACTTATCAAACTCAAAAAAGAAACTTTTGAAAATTTGACCCGTTGGCAAAGAGTGCAACTTTCAAGACATCCCGAAAGACCTTACACAATGGATTATTTAGAGAATATTTGTGATGAGTTTGTAGAAATTCATGGGGACAGGAATTTTGCTGATGACCCCGCAATGATAGGTGGATTTGGCACAATAGAAGGACAGACAATCATGTTTGTTGGGCAACAAAAAGGAAGAAATACAAAACAAAGACAATACCGTAATTTTGGAATGGCAAATCCTGAAGGATATAGAAAAGCCCTCCGATTGATGCTAATGGCAGAAAAATTTAATAAGCCTATTGTTTGTTTGATTGATACACCTGGTGCTTTTCCGGGTATTGAGGCAGAGGAACGAGGGCAAGCAGAAGCAATTGCACGCAATATCAGAGATATGTTTATGCTGAAAGTACCTGTTATTTGTATTATTATTGGTGAAGGTGCGTCAGGTGGTGCATTAGGAATTGCCATTGGTGATAAGGTTTTGATGTTAGAAAATACTTGGTATTCTGTTATTTCACCTGAATCTTGTTCGTCTATTTTATGGAGAAGTTGGGACTATAAAGAGCAAGCCGCACAAGCTTTAAAACCAACTGCCAAAGATATGTTAGGTTTTGGATTGATTGATGGTATTATTGCTGAACCTTTGGGTGGAGCGCATACCAATCCAAAAGAAACATTTAATATAGTTAAAAATACAATTATTGAAGAATTATCAAAATTATCAAAAATAAGTCCAAGCCAAAGAATTAGTGATAGAATAGATAAATTTGGAAAAATGGGCGTTTTTGTCGAATAAATTTTGATTTTTTGCCGTTGCTTGTGCCTTCATCAAGAAACAGCAAAGACATTTATGAAACTTTATGGGCTTAGATTTCGTAAAAAAAATAAATATTTTGATATATGATTACTTTATTGTTAGAAACGAATGATATGCAAAACATATCTTTAATAAAAGACTTTGCTGAAAAATTGGGTGTAAGTGTAGTAGAAGTACAAAATAAAAATCCTATTACTCAAAAATTATCAGGAATTTTTGCGACAAAAGAAAAAGTAAGCGTTTCAGACCAACAAGCAAAAACAGATTATTTACTTAAAAAACTTAAATAATGGAAATATATGCTTGGCTTGATGCTAATATTTTGATTGATTTGCTTACACAAAGAGATGATTTTGGGGAAGATGCCACCGCTATTTTTGCACTTGGTGAACAAAGAAAAATAAAACTCTGCTTGAGTGTTTTAAGTTTTGTCAATGCTGAGTATGTACTGCGTAGCAAACATTATAAAATTTCTGAAAAAAATATTAAAGAGGCTTTTGTCCAATTACTTACGTTTGTAGAAGTAGTTGGACATTTACCGAAGGATATAACAGATTCGCTTAATAGTAAATTTCAAGATTTTGAAGATGCTGTCCAGTATTTTTCTGCTCATAATGTATCTACCATAAGTTGCCTTGTTACAAGAAATAAAGAAGATTTTATAGATGTTTCCCTTCCTGTTTATACACCTAAACAATTTTTAGAGAATGTAAAATTCTGAAATTAAATCCTCTACACACCATAAACTAAATAGGAAATATACAAGTTAATACAATTTGAATTATGTTAAAAAAATGTTGTTTTTTTTCGCGTTTTTTCGCTTAACTTTTTCCCAATTAGTTTAACTAAAAAAGGTAGATTGGTGCAAGCAGCGTACTTTTGTTGAATAAATTTTGATTTTTCGTTTCATTTTTATTAAATCTGCATGGTTTATATAGTTTCATCAGCGTTCTATGGTCTTGGGATGCTGATGAAACTGGTTTTTAGAGGCAGATTTTATTTTTTTTGATAATTCATAACAATAGATAAAAAGAGTAAGTTATTTAATTTTAAGTCAATAATCTATTTTTTTCTCCCAAATACATAGATTCATAAAAAATTGTGGTTCTTCTAACATTTATACATATAAAATTTTAGAAAAATAAAATCCGTTCAAATCCGTAAAATCCGCGTTATCCGCATGCCTCCTGCTATAAATTTTCGTATAAAATTTAGTAGAACCACAATTACAAAAATAACTTGAGTAGCAGAATTGATTTAATTTTGATGCTTTTGTAATTTTTTAATTAAAATAATTACCTATCAAAAAAATCAAAAACTG
This sequence comes from Cytophagia bacterium, assembly GCA_004294005.1. Lineage (GTDB taxonomy): Bacteria > Bacteroidota > Bacteroidia > Cytophagales > Microscillaceae > RDXZ01. Next base: position 9,898 of record RDZP01000037.1, on the reverse strand, counting down.
AAAACTATGTTTGATATAGATAAATGGCAAGAGATTTTGCACACAATGCAAAAAAATAAACTACGTACATTTCTAACGGCTTTTGGTGTGTTTTGGGGAATATTTATGCTTGTTTTGTTGTTAGGTTCAGGAAATGGACTACAAAATGGAGCAGAAAGACAATTCAAAGATGCCACTTTAAGCTCATTTTGGTTGTGGAGAGGACAAACAAGCACAGGCTCAAATGGTTTTAAAGCAGGCAGACAAATCCAATTTTCGAATGCAGACATCAAAGCATTACAAGAGCAAATTCCTGAATTAGAAGACATTGCACCAAGAGGAACACTTTTTGGTGAATATGTATTAAAATATAAAAACAAAAATAGCAGTTCAAGAGCAGATGGTGTTTCTCCTGATTTTCAAACAATTAATGGTTCTAAACTTTATGAAGGACGACTGTTGAGTTGGAGTGATGAAAAAGAAAGACGAAAAGTAACTGTATTAGGCAAAAAAACAAAAGAAGTTTTGTTTGGAAAAGATGAAAATGCCATTGGAAAATACATTGATATAAAAGGTATTTATTTTCAGGTAGTAGGTGTTTTTCAAAATAAAACCAATGGAGGTCGCATAGAAGAAAGAGTCTATATTCCTTTTTCAACTTTTCAATATACATTTGGGCAGGTAAATAAGGTTGATGTGTTCGCACTCACGCATGACCCTAAGGCTAATACACAAGAAATTAGTGATAAAATAAGGCGTGTTATGGCAAAGCAACATCGATTTGATTCTAACGATACACAAGCCATTGGTTTGAATAGTAATCAAGAAAATTCGAAACGTTTTAGGGCTGTTTTTGATGCGATTCGTATGTTTGTTTGGGTGGTTGGCATTGGTACTTTGATAGCAGGCATTGTTGGTGTAAGTAATATTATGATGATTATCGTAAAAGAACGCACCAAAGAAATTGGTGTACGAAAGGCATTGGGTGCTACTCCTCTTTCAGTAGTTAGTTTGATATTGCAAGAATCGATTTTTATTACTTCTTTGGCGGGGTATGTAGGACTTTTGGCTGGTGCGGGTATTTTGCAACTTATGGAATGGGGAATAGATATGGTAGAAGCACAAGGTGGAGAAGTTACTTTTTTTTATAAACCTGAAATTGATGCAGGTATAGCAATTTCTGCAGCGATTGTTTTGGTGATTGCGGGTGCATTGGCGGGTTTAGTACCTGCATTACAAGCAGCAAGAGTCAAACCTATTGAGGCTTTGAGGGCAGATTAGAATTTATTTTATTATTTATGCTATTTATTTGGTACAAGATTGTTTACACCAAATAAATAGCATAATTTTTTAAGTTTAGTGGAATAATATACAATATCTAAACCTAAGCCAACAATCTATTTTTTCCTAATTTTTCGCAAATTTCAATGTTTTTTTGTGTTCCACTTTTGCGTTTTTTATCAGAGTTAAAATCCATTGCAATAAAGTGCGTACATTGATTGATAGCCTCTAAGTCTCTTTCTTCATCATTTTGAAACTCTCCTAAAATTATCCAATTATTTACTTTTGTCTTAAATTTATCGGGTAAATATCTTGGTTTATCTCCAACGTGATATACTGTAACATTGGCTGAATCACATTTTAAAAATTCCATTGTTAAAGTATCTACACCTCTAAAATCACCCACTAAGAAACTAACGTTTTCGTTACCTACATAACGAATCATTATTTGTTCATAATACATTTTAAAGTCAGAAAAGCTAATATTTCCGTTGCCAAATACATAGATTTTCATAGTTATTTGTTTGTTTTGTTGAATAAATCAAAGTTATATTACTTTTGCTCTCTCAATCGCATAATCAAATCATATTTATCATTGCTCAGTCCTTTTTCTAAACCAACAGGATAACTATGTGGATTAACAAAACGTTTGATGCCTTGATGAAAATAATTCAGAGATTTTTCGACATTTTCTTTAATAGTTTGAATGCTCGGTTTCTGATAAACCAATTTTCCTTTTTCAAAGATAGGCACTAATAAATCTTTGTATTCTGTATTTTTATCAAAAGATTTTCTATGTGTAACATCAGCAGGGTCTATCATTGTGCTTTCGTCTGGGATAGGTTTTGCTAAATTATAAATCATATCGCCAATGTACTCCCCTTTTTCTTCAAATCTACGTACTTGTAAAATACCCGGATTTGAAACTTTAATGGCTTGTTCTGATAATTTTACTTTATAATCCCACTCATTATTTTTGTTTTTAATGGCTGCTATTTTATAAACGCCTCCTAATGCAGGCTGGTCATAAGCGGTTACTAATTTTGTACCTACACCCCAAACATTTATTTTTGCACCTTGCTCTTTTAAACTTGTGATAATATTTTCATCTAAATCATTGCTTGCCACAATTTGAGCATTTGGAAAACCATTTTCATCTAAAATTTTTCTTGCTTCTATGCTCAAATACGCCAAATCTCCTGAATCAAGCCTTATTCCAACCATTTCAAAACCTTTTTTTCTGATTTTTTTACCTATTTCAACTGCGTGTTTTACACCTTGAATTGTATCAAATGTATCTACCAAAAAAACGCAGTTATTAGGTAAAACGGCTGCATAAGTATCAAAAGCCTCTAATTCGGTATCAAATGACATTACCCAACTGTGCGCGTGTGTGCCTTTGACAGGAATGCCGTATAATTTGCCTGCCAAAACATTTGAAGTTGAACTACAACCACCAATATAGGCAGCACGACTCGACATCAACGCACCATCTATGCCTTGTGCTCTTCTCAAACCAAATTCTAAAACAGGTTCACCTTTTGTAGCAACAATCATTCGAGCCGCTTTGGTAGCAATCAAAGATTGAAAATTGATGATATTTAACAAAGCCGTTTCAATAATTTGTGCTTGAATAACAGGTCCTTGAATTCTAATCAAAGGCTCATGAGGAAAAACAGCAGTACCTTCAGGAATTGCATGCACATCACAAGTAAATTCCATTTGTCGTAAATAATCTAAAAAACCTTGCTCGAACAGAGGTTTTTGGTCGTTTCCTTCTAATGTAGCTAAATAATCAATATCATCTTCACTCAACTTAATTTGTTGCAAATAATCAATGACTTGTTCGAGTCCGCAAGCAATCGTAAAACCTCCTTTGAAAGGATGTTTTCGGAAAAATAAATGAAAAACGGCTTCTTGTTCTGCTTTGCCTGATTTCCAATAGCCATAAGCCATTGTGAGTTGATACAAATCAGTGAGCAAAGAAAGCGAACTTTTGTAAAGGTCTTTTGTGAGTTGCATAATTTTTTCTTTTTAAAATTTTAGTAATTATTTAGGTATTTTTGGTGCAAGCGTGGACGCTTACACCAGTTTTTTATTGCTATTATCTTGTGCAAGTGTCCACGCTTGCATAAAAGATTTTACTAAAAATTGTACCAACGGGCTTTAGCCTGTTGTAATTGTTTTTGGAAACAACAGGCTAAAGCCCGTTGGTACGTTTTTTATTAACGTTAATGGCAGTATAACTAACGAATTTAACTGAAAAAAATATTGACTATAATTTATCAAAAACCAAAGAAGGCATCACGCCTAATAACAAAGTTAAAAATGACAAAACCAACAAAATAAACCATTCGCTGATGTATAAATCTTCTAATGTATCAATTTCTATTGTATTGTCTTTCACCCAAAATGTACCAAAAAACATTCTTTGCAGTGTCCAAAGAAAATATCCTGCTCCCAAAACGATGCCTATAATACCCAAAAAAGTATAAATAATACCTAATTTTTGTGCTTTGAATGTTCCTAATAAAGTAAATAATTCGCCAATGAAACCCGAAAAAACAGGTAAACCCAAAGAAGCAAAAAAACCAATCAATACAAAACTTGTATAAAAAGGCATTTTTTGACTTAATCCTTGGTAATGATTGATGTTCCTATCGTGTGTTCTGACGTATAAAATGCCCACTAATACAAATAACATTGCTGATAAAATACCATGACTGACCATTTGAAAAATTGCGCCTGCAACGCCTTCCTGCGTATGTGAAGCGAAACCAAGCAATACAAAACCCATGTGAGAAACAGAAGAATAAGCAACCATTTTTTTCAAATCTTCCATTGCTAAAGCGTTCATTGCTCCATAAATAATTGAAATAATGCCTATTGTTGCTAATGTGGTACTATATTCGATGGCTATTTCAGGGAAAATCCCAAAACCAAAGCGATAAATTCCATAACCACCTACTTTTAATAAGATACCTGCCAAAACCACCGAAACAGGTGTAGGTGCTTCTACGTGAGCATCAGGAAGCCAAGTATGAAAAGGAACACTTGGTAATTTGATTAAAAAACCAATTACTAATAACCAAAAAGCCCAAACTCTCCACGAAATTGTATCTGTTTTATTTTTTATTTTTTTATCTTTGATAGATTTTGTTGTTTCTTGTGTTATAAAACTTTTTTTATCCATCATTAGCCTAATATTAAAAGAGCGAACAAAATCTTGTTTTTCTATTTGATTTTTTTCAATATTATTGATAAGTTCTCTTTCGCCTATTTTTAATTTTTCGCTTGTTTTTTCTATATCTACCATTGATAAATGCAAAACAATGATTACCACCAATATCAATAAAGAACCTACTAAGGTATAAATAAAAAATTTCATTGAAGCATATTCTCTTTTTTCACCACCCCAAATGCCTATCAAAAAAAACATAGGCAACAACATAAATTCGAAAAACAAGTAAAATAAAAAGAAATCCCAAGCCACAAAACAACCAATTACTGTCCCTGTCAATATCAAATATAAAGAATAATAACCTTTGATTTGTGTTTTGATTTGCCAAGAAACCAATGCTCCTATCCACATCACAAAAGCAGAAAGCCAAATCATTACTAAACTAAGTCCATCAAGCGCTACAAAATAATCTATGGATAAATGCCCAAAATTACCTAATGAAAGTGTTATCCATTCTGTTTTTTCGACAAATTGTAAATAATTTTTTGGAGAAAATATAAAATATAAAATACTACAAAGAAACAACTCGAGGCTTGTAACAACAATGGTTAAGGTAGAAAATATTTTTTGATGATTAGAAGATGAGAAAAAAAGCAAAAATAATCCTGCAAAAATTGGAAAGAAAATAAGAAAAGAAAGCCACATATTTTTTTTTGTTTTAATAAGAAAATAGAAATTGGTTTTACAAAGGTAAATAATTTTTATATTTTTTACAAAAAATATGAAAATTCATTTATTTTTTCTTATTTTTGCGATATATTATTCTCTTACTATTAAAAATGCTTCATCAATACTTTAATAAAAAATCAGGCTCTATTTTTGTAATGACAGACGATTTACAAAAAAATCAAAACCAATTTGAGATTCAAGATTATTTAGTAAAGATACTTTGGAATAGAGGAAATACGCCTATCAATTTGCAAATAGATGCTGTATGGCTAAAGTTAATGCCTAATCAAATTATTACTCTGACTTTTTTGCATCATATTGTCTACGAAAAAAATGCTTCATCTCAAGTTACAGCATTTATTTTTAATAAAGAATTTTATTGTTTACAACAACATGATGATGAGGTTTCTTGTAATGGTATTTTGTTTTTTGGAGCGCAATCTATCCCTTTGATTGATATCTCAGGAGAAGAAAAACATAAATTTGATATTTTATATGAAGTTTTTTTGGACGAGTTTAATCAAAAAGACACTATTCAAGGGCAAATGTTAGAAGTATTATTAAAAAAAATGATTATCAAATGTACTCGAATTGCTAAACTAAATGTGTATCCTGAAAATCCAAACAATTCCCAAGTAGATATGATTCGAAAATTTAATTTATTGGTTGAAATTCATTTTAAAACTTTAAAAAAAGTAGGTGATTATGCTAATCTGTTATGCAAATCACCTAAAACATTGTCTAATTTATTCATAATTAACAAACAAAAAAACCCTCAACAAATTATTCATGATAGAATTATTTTGGAGGCGAAAAGGTTATTGAATTTTTCTGAAAAATCTAGCAAAGAAATTGCTTTTGAATTAGGTTTTGCAGAAGCCTCACATTTTGCAAAGTTCTTTAAAAATATCACTGAATACACCCCAATAGAATATAGAAAAAGATTTTTATAGAAATAAATAACAAGGTCGTTTTAATAATAAGAAAGGTTTTACTTTACTCTTATTTTAATTTTTCTTCACAGTATTCTTTGGTAATTGTAACTTCTTTTTTATTTTGATGATTAGGTATCTCGAACATTATATCAGTCATTATTTTTTCACAAATTGCTCTCAAACCTCTTGCACCTAATTGTGTTGTCATAGCATATTCTGCAATCATATCCAAAGCATCATTATCAAATTTTAGTTTTACATTATCTAAAGTAAATAATTTTTGGTATTGTTTAATGAGCGAGTTTTTTGGTTCAGTCAAAATATTTCTGATTGCCTCTCTATCCAAAGGATTCAAATGGATTAAAATAGGCAAACGCCCTAAAATTTCAGGAATTAGTCCAAATTTTTTTATATCTTGATGTACTACCTGTGATAAAATTTGGTCTTCTGATAATTCTTTTTTTTGTGAATCTTCTTTAAAACCTATTACTCTATTATTGAGACGAGTAGAAATTATATCTTTTAATCCTACAAAAGCACCTCCACATATAAACAAAATATTATCTGTATTGACCTGCACCATTTTTGCTTCAGGGTGTTTTCTTCCGCCATTAGGTGGTACATTGATAATAGAGCCTTCCAAAATTTTGAGTAAACTTTGTTGCACGCCTTCTCCGCCAACATCTCTTGTAATAGACGGATTATCAGACTTTTTATTAATTTTATCAATTTCGTCAAGATACACGATGCCTTTTTCTGCTAATGTAACATCATAATCGCAGGCTTGTAAAAGAGAAGTGAGGATAGTTTCGACATCATCACCTACATAACCTGCCTCTGTGATAGATGTCGCATCAGCAATAGTGAAAGGTACTTGTAGTATTTTTGCTAAAGTACGAGCAAGATAAGTTTTTCCTGTTCCTGTTTCTCCAATCATCAAAATATTAGATTTTTCAAGGATAATATCTTCTTTATCGTTGGCTTTTTCTTTATGAATTAATCTTTTATAATGATTATAGACTGCAACAGTGAGGGTTTTTTTTGCTTCATCTTGTCCTATCACAAATTTATCCAAATGTTCTTTCATTTGTGCAGGTGTGATAAGTTGCAAAGGACTTGTTTCGTTGTTTTTATTTTTATCCTTATCTTTTTTTTTCGGTAATTCTCCTAATTGGTCTTCTACCAATTTCATTGCTTCATCAATACATTCATTACATATACTTGCACTTTGCCCTGTAATCAACATAAAAAATTCACTTTCGTGTCTCCCACAAAAATGACAATGATTTTTTTTATTTTTATTTTGCACTTTTTTAATTTCGGTTCTATTTTCTTGCAAAAGTAATCATTTTTCATAAAAAGAAAAAATATTTTTGATTGATTTTTTTTTATTTCATATTTTTATTGTAGAATCAAAAATTTACCAAACAAAAACCTAAATCCTTACCAAACCAAAAAACACCTGCAAAATAAACGCCTTTTCTACTCTCTGAGTGGTAAAATATGGAGGTTTCTATCAGTACAAAGGTCCAAGTTTCTTTTTTTATTTAATTTTTTGGAACATTTAGACAAGTCAGTGCATTTAGTATAAAAATCTGATGTTACGCCAATTTAATTTTTTGAATGGTCTGTACCGTAGTGAAACGAAGGTCTGACCGTTCAAAATTAAATCAGAGGCTTTTTGCTGAAAACACCTTTTATTGCTACCAAAAAACATTTTAATTTTAAATTTACAAAGCTGTCAGACCTCCGTTTTGCTATGATACAGACAATTTTATCAAATTTAAAATTATCCTTGTGTAACATCAGTAAAAATATCAGAATTTATTTTTGTTTCCTCTCATGAATCACGAAAGTAGTATTATCATAAATTCTATCAAATTAAAAATGCTATTCCATTTTAATCTTTTTTTTTATTTTATTTCATCATTTTTTAGATTTTATAGAAAAAATAGCTAATTTTGCAAAAAATAGAATCAAATGTTATTCGGAAAAACCTTACGCAATCTCAATCGTCTGCGAGAAGTAATTACTGTATTGATTAAATATGGATTTGAAGACATTGTTTCGAGAACTTCTTTGCGTTTTTTAGTCCCTAATCGAAGTCGTTGGCTAAGAGACGAAAAACCCGTTCTTGAATACAATCGTTGGGAGCGTATGCGTATGGTAGTAGAAGAATTAGGCTCTACTTTTATTAAGTTAGCACAATTATTAAGCAATCGCCCTGATGTTTTGCCTGACACTTTAATAAAAGAATTTGAAAAACTACAAGATGGCGTTCCTCCTGTAAGTTTTAAAGTAGTAAAAGAAACGTTTGAAATTGAAACAGGTAAAAAAATTGAAGACTGGTTTAGCAGTTTTGATAAAAAACCAATTGGTTCTGCCTCTATCGGACAAGTACATCGAGCCGTTTTGCACAATGGTATTGAGGTAGTTGTCAAAATTCAACGCCCTAACGTTGATAGACAAATCAAAAGAGATTTGGCTTTATTGCGTGAATTTTTGAAATATACAGATAATTATTTTAAAGGAATTGGTATTTTGAATATCTCTGAAATTGTAGATACATTCGAAAAAGCAATGCAACAAGAATTAGATTTTGTTACAGAAATTAGAAACTTGGAGCAGTTCAGAAGGATTTATGCCAATAATAATGATTTTTATGTACCACTTCCTTATCCTAAATATTCCACAGCAAGAATATTGACAATGGAGTACATTGCAGGTTGTAAAATTACTGATGTTCCTCAGTTAGAAGCATGGGGATTGAGTGCAGAAAAAATAGTAGAAAAAGGCATGGAAATTTATCTAATGCAAATTTTTGAAAAAGGGTTTTTTCATGCAGACCCTCATCCTGGAAATATTATTGTAAGACCTGATGGTAAAATTGTGTTGATAGACTTTGGAATGGTCGGAAAATTACTAAAATCTCAAAGATTTGCTTTTGCAGGAATTTTTGTGGCATTGGCAAATCAAGATGCCAGAACAATGGCAATCAACCTCAAAAAATTAGCATCTGAAGGTGATTTAGAAAATCAATATGGTTTTGAAGCTGATTTAGGTGAATTGGTTGAAACTGTTTTTGGATTGGATATTGACCAAGCCAATATCACCGTTTTTACAGAACAATTACAAAAAATTATTTATAAATACAGATTACAAGTGCCAGGAACTGTTTTTTTGATATTGAGAGCATTAGCAATTTTGGAGGGAATTGGGAAAGTATTGCACCCTAATTTTCAGACATTAGATTTTGTAAGACCTTACGGTATCAAGTTGTTGGCTGAACAATTTTCGTTTCAAAACCAACGGAATGAATTATTTTATTCTGCTTCTGAGATTTTGTCTTTGATGTATATGTTTCCCGCTGAAATCAAAAATATATTCAAACAACTTAGAAACGGAAAACTAAACATCAATTATACACTTAAAGATTTTGAAACATTACCAAAACAAATCAAAAGAGGTTCACAAAGATTATCCCGTATGTTTTTGGTTGGTATTTTGATTTTGAGTGGTACATTATTTTCACTTTCACCACTTGCCCTCACTATGCCAAAATTTTGGGGCTTACCTTGGTTGAGTAGTTATTGTTATATGATAGCAAGTTTTCTTTTGTTCTTTTGGGGCATAATAAATTGGATAAAAAAAGAATAGAATAGAATAGAATCAAAAAACTAACTTTATCTTTTTAGGTTCTTCTAACATTTATACGGATAAAATTTTAGAAAAGTAAAAAATCCGTTTAAATCCGTAAAATCCGCGTTATCCGCGTGCCTCCTGCTATAAATTT
>RDZP01000181.1 GCA_004294005.1 Cytophagia bacterium | reverse complement strand
TTCAAAACGAAAAAAAGTCTTGAAAATCTTGTAATCCTGTCTTGAAAAAATGATAAATTTCAAAACGAAAAAAAGTCTTGAAAATCTTGTAATCCTGTCCTAAAAAAATGATAAAAAATCATTTTATTTCTATAAATTTTAAAACAATAGAAATAAAATACTATATTTGCAAAAAAAATAAAATAATATGTTATACATCGAAAATAAATTACAAATTGCCCTTGCTCACGCCATCAAATCTTTGTATCAAGTTGAAAATACTGAAATTATTTTACAACCTACACGCAAAGAATTTAAAGGCTCACATACTTTTGTAACTTTTAATCTATCTAAAAAATTACAAAAAAATCCTGAAACAACCGCTAATGAAATTGGTGTTTTTTTATTAGAAAATAATAGCGATTTGGTGGAGAAATTTGAAATTGTAAAAGGTTTTTTGAATTTTACAATCACTAATAAAGTTTGGTTACAATTATTTATAGACGCTCAAAACGATACTAACTTAGGTAAAAATCCATCTAAAAATAGTCGTGTAATGGTTGAATATCCTTCGCCAAACACTAACAAGCCTTTACATTTAGGACATTTACGTAATATTTTTTTGGGTGATAGCGTAAGCCGAATTTTATCTGCTGATGGTTATGAGGTTATCAAAGCAAATTTAGTCAATGACAGAGGTATTCATATTTGTAAATCAATGTTAGCATATCAAAAATTTGGACACAATGAAACGCCTGAAACTGCTCAAATAAAAGGAGATCATTTGATTGGAAAATATTATGTGGAATTTGAAAAACAACTTAGAAAACAATTAGAGCCTTTGATGCAAAAAATTGAAAATAATGATTTTTCTGATTTCTCTGATGAACATCAAATTAAAATAAAACCACTTGTAACTCAAATCAATAAATCAAAAGATAATTTAAAAGAACAAAAAAAATACAATGATGCTAAAAGTGATTTGAAACAATTAGTCCAAAATTATACATCTCTTATGCGTGAAGCACAGGAAATGTTACAAAAATGGGAAAAAAATGACACTCTCACAAAAGCACTTTGGACAAAAATGAATGGCTGGGTCTATCAAGGTTTTGATGAAACCTATAGAAATTTAGGCGTTAGTTTTGATAAGTTTTATTATGAATCAAATACTTATTTACTTGGAAAAGACATTGTAGAAGAAGGACTGAAAAAAAATATTTTTTATCAAAAAGAAGACAATTCGGTTTGGATTGATTTGGTAAACGAAAAATTAGACCATAAATTAGTTTTGCGTGGAGATGGAACTTCAGTCTATGTAACTCAAGATTTAGGAACAGCAGATTTGAAATACAAAGATTTTAATATCCAAAAATCTATTTATGTGATTGGTAATGAGCAAGAATATCATTGTCAAGTTCTGTTCAAAATATTACAAAAATTAGAACGACCTTATGCACAAGGTTTGCATCATTTGAGTTATGGAATGATTGAACTTCCTGAAGGACGTATGAAATCAAGAGAGGGAAATGTAATAGATGCAGATGAAATGATTGTAGAAATGAAAGATGTTGCAGAAAAAAAATGCAAAGAATTTGGGAGAATAGAAGGTTTATCTGAAAATGAAAAGCAAAATCTATTCAATCAAATTGGTTTAGGTGCTTTAAAATATTTTTTATTGAAAATTGACCCAAAGAAAAAAATAATTTTTAATCCTGAAGAATCTGTTGAGTTTAATGGAGATGCAGCGCCTTTTATTCAATATAATCATGCACGTACTTGTTCTATTATGAGAAAAGCCAAAGAATTAAATTTGTTATTTTCTGCTGAAAATTATCAAAATTATACAAATTGGCACGAATCAGAGCAATATTTGCTCGAATTATTATTATCTTTTCCAAAACAAATTACTGAGGCGGCTCATAGTTATTCGCCATCAGTTTTGGCACAATATAGTTATGATATTGCTAAGAGTTATAGTAAATTTTTCACAGAATGTTCTATTTTTCAGGCAGAAACAGAGTCAGCCAAAAGTTTTAGAATTGCTTTGTCTGATTTTACTCAAAAAACATTAGAAAAATCTTTGTATTTATTAGGTATAGAATCGCCCCAAAAAATGTAAAAATTCTTTTTTTAAATAAAAACGCTTATTTTCTTGCAAAAAAATAAGCGTTTTTTAGTTTTTTATTGTTTTAAAGGACCTTTTGCATTAGATACAGCATTGATATTTGCTTTAAACTTTAAAATAGTTTCAGCAGGATTTGTATTAGATTTGATGCTAATACTTTTTTCTTTGATTCCACCACCTTGCCCTTGTGTTTTAAATTCAGCAACAATTTCACTTTCACCTCCAGGTGGAATAGGCTCTTTTGGCCATTTAGGCACAGTGCAACCACAACCTGGCTTTGCTTCTTCTATTACCAAAGGTGTTTTTCCTGTGTTTTTGAATTTAAAAGCGTGTTTTACCACATCACCTTCTTTTATTTCACCAAAATTATGTTCTTTTGATACAAATTCAATGATAGGTTCTTCTCCTTGTTTTGCTTTTGGAAGTTTTCCTGCATTTGGATTTTTTGTGGCTGTATCTTGTGGGATAGCATTATTAACATTAGCAGGATTTGCGTTATTTGCATTGTTATCCGCTACTTTTGCTTCCTCACTTTTTAATTTTTCATCACTCTTTCCTGCATTTTGTTGGCAAGCATTCATAGATAAGAATGTAATTGCCATTGCAACATAAAATATTTTCTTCATTGTTATATTTTTTTAATATTTGTGCAAAATTAAATTAAAAAATTCTTTTATTTCTTATTATTTTATATTTTTTTTCAAAAAAATATTATATTTATGGATATAAAACCTACCTTTGTAATATTTTTGAAACTTTTAATCAATTCAAGCGTATCTTATAAGTAATAGATTTAAGATATTATATTATTTATTGGCATAATTCGTGTATTTTTAAATGACAATTAAATATCAAATGAATGTATTAAAAAATGATTACCAAACATAATCATATATCAATATCGATTTATCTTACTATTTTTAAATTAAAAGTAAATAAGATAAAAAAGTATCATTCAAAAAATAATAAAATAATAAAAAATAATAATAAAGTTAAGTGTCAAAACGGTATGGAAAAGCCGATTATGTCCTTTTTAAAACAGGTCGGTGTATTTCTTTTGTGTTCATCATTACTTCAATCTTGCTTTCTATTTAAAAAGAAAGATGAATTTCAAAATAGTACAAACGTCCACGAGAAAGGACAAAAAAGTAAAATAACAGGTGTCAATTATAATGAAGAAGATAATAAAGATAGTTTTCAGGTAGAGGCATACCAAGAACAACCTGAAGCACCTAATATGGTTTATATTGAAGGTGGAAGATTTGTTTTTGGTTCATCAGAAGAAGATTTGTTATTTAAGCATGATGCTTATGAACAAACCGAATCTGTGCAGTCTTTTTTTATGGATAAAACTGAAATTGCGAATATTCATTGGCTTGAATATATGCGTTACTATGAAAATCCTTCTAATGTTGATAGTATTCCAAGTGGTATAAACTTGCAGGATTATATGTCTCAAGTTTTATTACCTGATACAACTGTGTGGGCAAGTGAAATGGCTTTTAATGATGCTTATGTCGCTAATTATTTACGTTATCCAGGTTTTCGTATGTATCCCGTTGTAGGTGTATCATGGGTGCAAGCAAGTGAATTTTGTAAGTGGCGTACTAAAATAGTAAGGGAAAATATGAATAAAAAACCTGGACAAAAGGGATCAAGTACAGGGACAGATTCATTAGGAACAAATAAAATTATTGCAAGCAATGTTGTAGATGGCGTTAATAATCTAATTCCTGAATATAGACTACCAACTGAAGTAGAGTGGGAGTATGCTGCAAAAGCATTAATAGGCACACAATACGCAACAGACGAAAATTATCCTAAAAATAGGGTCTATCCTTGGGACGGACAATCGGTTCGAAGTCCTTATCAACAAAAAGAGTATCCAATGGGAAGTATGTTGGCTAATTTTAAAAGAGGAAAAGGTGATTATGCAGGCATTGCAGGCAGGCTTAATGATGGAGCATTTCTAACCAATCATATTTTGGCTTATCCACCCAACGACTTTGGATTGTATAATATGGCAGGTAATGTAAACGAATGGGTTGGAAAATACCCTGAGATGATAATGGATACTACTACCGAAAATCCTTTTAGACGATTGACTGATACCACCAGAAAAGATACTTCACGCAATAAAAAACCCAATAATATTGTAAAATTTAATCCATTAGCAAAGAAAGATTCTTCTTTGTTGGGTCTCAATGTAAAAGTATATAAAGGTGGCTCTTGGAAAGATGTAGCGTATTGGTGTTCACCTGGTACACGCCGTTTTTTAGATAGAGATGCCAAAACTGCAGATATTGGTTTTAGATGTGCAATGGATGCACTTCAGAACGAAAAGAAAAAGAAAAAAAGTAGAAAAAAATAATGTTTGAAAATTTAAAGACATATAAATTGTAAAAAAAATAACATAAAAAAGTATGGATTATCAACCTATTGATTGCAGTTTCCATGATATTTTATTAGATAATGCTACAAAAAAGAAATATCATAAAATTCAATATTTTACCAATTTACACGAGTTTATAACCACTGATAGTATTATTAAAGATGTTTTTACAGAAAATAAAGAAGAGTTTTTGGTTTTAATTTGTAATTATTATTTTTTTTATAAAACATTGATTTTTAATATTTTACATTACTTATTTGTAATTATTTCTTGCAAAAGGTCTGGTATTAGGT
>RDZP01000180.1 GCA_004294005.1 Cytophagia bacterium | reverse complement strand
GAAATCTTTGTAGAAAATGAAATATAATGATAAAAAAAACGCTGTAAGCGTGAAATCTTATATCATCTCTACGAGATTTTATGTATTTTTTACAATATTACTACAAAGATAACACGCCTAAAGGCGTTTTAAAAAAAATCCACTAAAATTGTCAGAGTACCAAAAAATTTAAAAAAAAATCGTTTTTTTAAACCAACTAACAAAAAAAACTTTATTTTTGCAAAAAATTATTTATTGAACACCAATACAATGACAACAAAATTTAAACTTACTACCAATTACCAAAAATTATTAGCTGATACACTTACGCCTGTAAGTTTATTTTTAAAAATTCGTGATGAATTTCAAAATCCAATTTTATTAGAAAGTTCTGATTATCACGGACACGAAAATAGTTTTTCTTTTATTTGTTTTGAGCCTATTGCTCAATTTATTGTTGAAAATCAATCAATTACAATTCATACACCTGATGGAAATATAGAAAAAAAACAATCAACAACCATTATAAAAGAGTTAGATTTATTTGCAAAAAGTTTTGAAACAGATACATTGCCTTTTCATTTTCCTACTAATGGTTTATTCGGTTATTCTACTTTTGATAGTGTGCAGTATTTTGAGGACATCAAAATACAAACTTTTGCTGATGATGAACGAAAAATTCCTGATATGTGGTACAGTGTCTATCGTTTTGTAATCGCTATCAATCATTTTAAAAATGAATTATATATATTTGAGCATTTATTTGGAGAAGATACACCCTCAAAACTCAAAGAAGTTATCACACTTATCACACGTCATGCCATTCCTGCTTATTCATTTTTGATGACAGGAGAAGAAAATTCTAATCTTAAAAATGAAGATTTTTTGGCATTAGTCGATAAAGGTATTCATCATTGTAAAAGAGGAGATGTATTTCAAATTGTTTTTTCAAGGCAATTTTCGCAAGGTTTCAAAGGTGATGAATTGAACGTTTACCGTGCTTTACGTTCTATCAATCCTTCACCTTATTTGTTTTATTTTGATTATGGAAGTTTTAAAATTTTCGGTTCTTCCCCTGAGGCTCAATTAGTTATCAAAAAAAACAAGGCAGAAATCCATCCTATTGCAGGTACATTTAGGCGTACAGGCAATGATGAAGAAGATGCTAATTTAGCTAAAAAACTATTTGCAGACGAAAAAGAAAGTGCCGAACACGTGATGTTAGTCGATTTAGCAAGGAATGATTTGAGTAGAAATGGACATCACGTCAAAGTAGAAACATTCAAAGAAATTCAATATTATTCGCATTTGATACATTTAGTTTCGAAAGTAACAGCAGAGATTCTGCCTGATACAACTAATTTACAACTTTTTGGTGATACTTTCCCTGCGGGGACGCTCTCTGGCTCGCCTAAATACAAGGCTTTGAGTTTGATAAATGAATATGAAAATCAAAACAGAGGTTTTTATGGTGGTGCATTAGGCTGGTTAAGTTTTGAAGGTGAAATTAATCACGCAATTATGATTCGTTCTTTTTTGAGTAAAAACAATCGTTTGTTTTATCAAGCAGGTGCAGGAATTGTATCAAAATCTATTCCTCAAAACGAATTAGAAGAAGTGAATCACAAACTTAAAGCACTGCGAAAAGCATTAGAGGAAGCAGAAAACATCTAACAACTAAGAAATATTTTTATCTATTTTTAGTAATAACTTTGTTTTTATTAAAAAAATACATAATTTTGCTTTTTAATAATCATAATAAAAAAAATGAAAAACCAACCTCAAAACCCAAAAATCCTTTGGACAGGATTATTTTTGTATCTATTATTGTTACTATTTAGCGTATTTATTCATAAATGGCAAATGGACGCAATCGGTTTTACAGCAGTTGTTGGCTTGGCAGGTTTAATGTTAGGTTGGGCAATTGGTTTTTTAATCACACCCAAAAATTGGCAAAATATAATGATTTCTAAAGGAAGTTTAGGACTTACCGCCTTTGTGATTGGTTATTTATTTGCCAAAATTGAAGGAACAATTTGGTTTTTTTTCGAGGGAAATATTTTAATTCAAAAGCCTGAATATGGTGCAAGGTTTTTGATATTTTTAATTTGTGTTTTGATTTCGACAATGAATATGTATGTGTATGGACAAACGCCTTTTGAATTGCCTAATCAAAATGATAAGAAAGAAGAACAAGATGAATAAAATATCTATATTTTTCAATACTCAATTTTTAATTAAATAAACACAAATACATTTTTAATTTTTTTCAAATAATACAATAAAAAACTACTTTTTTTAGTATGTCAACTTTAGTAATATGGAATATTTACTCACAACAGAAGGAATGATAAGTCTTTTTACATTGACTTTCATGGAAATTATATTGGGCATCGATAATATCGTTTTTATTGCGATTGTAGCAGGAAAATTACCTGCAAACGAACAAAAAAAAGCAAGAAATTGGGGCTTGATTTTAGCGGTTTTACCTCGTTTATTATTACTTTTGATATTACAATGGATAATAGGATTGAAAGATAAATTGGTTGATATTACACTTTTTGAACAAAATATTTATATTACTCAAAAAGGTTTGATTTTGCTAATTGGTGGATTATTTTTATTGTATAATGCAACCACAGAAATTCATCATAAAATAGAAGGGCATCTCGAAGAAAATCATACTACAAAAAAAAGAATAACATTATTTAAGGCAATACTTCAAATTGTACTACTTAATATTGTTTTTTCGATAGATTCGGTTTTGACTGCTGTAGGTTTATCCAAACATATTGAAGTAATGATTGCAGCAATCTTTATTTCCTTGTTGATTACTTTGGCGGCGGCAAACAGTGTAATCAATTTTGTAAATAAGCACCCAACAGTAAAAATGCTTGCATTGTCTTTTTTATTAATGATAGGTTTTTTGCTGGTTACAGAATCTTTCATCGTGAATGGACATCCGATAGAAGTACCAAAAGGTTATGTTTATTTTGCAATGGCTTTCTCATTATTTGTCGAAGTACTTAATTTGAGAATGAGAACAAAGCAGAAAGACGAGCAACAGCAACAATTAGATTTATGAGTATTGTAAAATTATACCAAAACTATCAACAAAAAAGACCAATCTCTTGGGGATTGGATATTTTTTCGTTATTAGTAGAGTTTTTTCCTGCACTTGTAGTGATATTTAGTGATGGTACATTTGACCAAAAAGAAAAGTTATATTTAGAAAAATTGATTCAAAATTTAGGATTTTATTTTGAAGAAGAAGGTTTTAGCGCCAAAAAAGTAGCGGAACTACAACTTTCTTTTTCGCAAGAATTTGAATTTTTAGGCAAGAATTTAGAAGATTGGCAAGATAGCTTTTTAGATGCACTCAAAATATATCTTCAAAAACATCCACATAAAAAAGCACTTATCAAAAATACCATTGCTTGGTTTGCTCAAATTTCTATTGATGTTACAGAAGATGAGCAAAATGCAATGGATTTTTTAGGGGAAAAATTAGAATTATAAATTAAAAACAAAGAAATGATAATGTGAATATGCCAAAAATAAAATCCGCGTTTGAAAATCATCATTATCCACGTTCCAAAAAACATAGAACACTGATGAAACTGATGTAAACAACGCGGATTTAAGAAAATACAATCTTATATATTATTGAAATGCTAATCAAATTAATATAGAAAAACACTCATTTAAAAAAATGCTATTTTGTTTATTTTATATTCCTAAGAAGCCAACCAAGCATATTCTTTTTTAAATTTTTCTGCTTGTGTTTCATTTACCATTTTTAAATAAGAAAAATAGCCTTTTCCATAAGATGTAGCATCTTTTCCTAATTTTTCAGACATTTTTTCTGCTCCAATTAATGTATATTGATGCAAGAATGCTCTGAATTTTCTAATATCTGTACGTGAAATTTTTGTTTCTTGGTGATTGACTAAAACGCCTGTAACTGTTTGTCTTTGATGTTTTTTCATTACAGATGTTTTTTCTTTTTTCAATTCAAAACTTTCTTCTGCTAATATTTTTTTTGTCCACCCCAAAATTGCTTTTACATTTGCTTCTTTTTCAGGATGAGAAAATGTCATATCATCAGCATAACGTGTATATTGAAACCCATATTTTTCAGCCAATTTACTCAATCTTGCATCAAGTTTTTTGCAAATAAGATTAGTAAGCATTGGTGAAGTACTCGCCCCTTGTGGGAGATACCTCTCTCCTATTGCCACAAAAAATTTCTCTCCCTCAAATTCTGCATTCAACCGCATTGCATCAGTACAAAGTAACCCTAACACAGACGACATACCTCTACTGTAACCAAGACTTTTAAAAAAACCTACCACACGATTAAACTTAATAGAAGGGAAAAAATCTTTTACATCAACCTTTATCACCACATAAGCATTAAGATGTGGTACTGCATTTTTGACAACCGAAGCACCTTGTGCAAAAGCCTTTGCTGCCTCGTGAATTGACAATTTTTGTAAAATATTCTCTAAAATCCAGTGTTGAATTACTCTCAATTTAGATTTTGGAGAAGCAATAGTTCTCATTCCACCTGAACGTTTTGGAATTTGAAATCGTGTATAATGGTCAATTTTAGCAGTTTTGCGATGATAAGAAAGCCATAATAGTTGCTCTCTTGTAAGCCCTGACAAATCCGCTAAGGCTTGTAAATCAGGCAAAGAAGGAATATTTTTTTGTTTTAATTTTTCTTCATCAGAGGCTTTAAATTCTAATCCTCTTGCAATTTCACCCAAATAATGGGGTGTATTTTTTTTCTTTTCTTTTAATTTTTCTTTTCTTTGTATAATTAATTTTTCTTTCTCAATTCTTCTAATCAATCTTTCACTTTT
>RDZP01000036.1 GCA_004294005.1 Cytophagia bacterium | reverse complement strand
AGGTCTGACTATTATTTCAAATTACCACCAAAAATATCTTAATCCACACAGATTTTATTTATAAGTAATTGAAAATAAATTGTTTATAAATAAAAATTATCTCGAACTCACGTTAAAACTTGGAGTGTATCCTAAAAAATAGACTTATTTCAACATTGTAAATAATTGTTAAAATAAGTCTAATTTCTTTTTTCTTTTTATATTTAATATTTTTTAAGTGCATTCAATGATGCTTCCATAGATTGCAAAATATGTTTTTTTACTAATACTTTTCGTTTTTGCACTGCCAAATTTGTCAATAGTTTTTTATCAAATTTTGGGTTCATTTGCTCACGTAAAATATTATTTTCTGCAATGATTATTTCACTTTCATCACGTCTAATCAATTCACGCATAAAACTTGTTTTGATACGAAATTGGTCTTCTTTTGGTTTGGTTTCTATGTCAGGATATTTTCTTTTTACTACCCTCATCAAGTAAGAGTACTCAAAAACGTGGTCGCAAGAAAGTCTAAATCTTTCAGCAATATCGTGGTCTAAATTTCTAAAAGTTGTACTTAAATTTTTCCAATCAATCAATAATGCTTTTGCTTTTTCTACATTTTCAGGCACTTCATCTCCAATTGTAACCAATGATTCACCTGCCTTACAATATTCTTTTTCAAGTTTTTCTTTGATTTGGTCAGGGGTTTCTTCAGGGAATTGTGCTTTATAACTTTTAAAACTTTTGTAACGAGCGAAAAATAAATCATTCGCCATTTTAAATTTCTCCCAAAATTCAGTTGCTTTTTTGTGTGGAATTTTTCCACCTGTTTTCCATTCTGTTTGTAAATTTCTAAACTCATTAAAAGCATCTTCAAAATTATCAGAAAATTTCAGGTTATCAGCAGAGGTTAAAATACGTCTATAATGCAATAATCTATCTTTTGCCTCTTTTGCTTTTGATTTCATTATATTTTTACGGCGATAAAAAAACTCTTGATAAGTATCATCAAAAGATTTTTCCATTGCCATTTCTTCTGCTTCATCAACTGAACCCGTTTTTATCCATTTTTGTTTTACTTCTTTCATTTTATCAGAAAGTTCGAGTAATTGTAATGGTTCAGCAATATCTTGTTCTGCTAAAAGCATTTTTGCATCTTCTAATAAAGCACTTTTAATTTCAAGGTTTTTGATTCGATTGACTGCAATCATTCCATTGAGTTGTCCTTGTAATTTATCCAAACGCTCAAAAAGCATTGGATAATTTCCTAATCCATCAAAACTACCTAAATAATCTCTCATGTGAATTAATTTCATCAAATAAGAGCCTTTGTTTTGTGCTTCATTGATGGCATTTTCGAGGTCATTTACTTTTTTCTCCGCTAATTGATAACGGTCTTCAAAATACTTCATTGAGGCTTCTTCTGTTGTCTTTACCTGTCCGATTCTGCGGTCAGGGAAGCCCATATATCCTTTTAGATAAATATCTGTATCAAGGATGTAACCAAACTCTGTTTCATGAGTTTTTTCCATAGTTGTTTGTTATGTGTTTTAATTAAGTGAGGTTTATCTTTTTTTATCTATTGATTTTTTATCAAGTAAATGTAAAGTTTTTTTAATAATATTAACAAAAAAAAATAATTTTTAAGTTGCCAAGATAGTACCTTTTTCGCAAAAAAAAAAGAATTTTCTTTTTTTTTTATTTTTTTTTAAAAAAAATTTACTTTTTCGTTCAATATTTCTTTTTTTTCAAATAATTCATCAATAAAATCTGGATTTTCTTCTATTGCATTCCCCACCACCAATACATCTGCTCCTGCCTCCCAAATTTCTTGTGCCTGATGAGCAGTTCTTACACCTCCACCAACAATAATCGGTAAATTAACTGTCTTTTTTAACATATAAATCATTTTGTTGCTCACTGACTTATTTGCACCACTTCCTGTATCTGCATAAATCAACTTCAAACCCAACATTTCTCCCGCCATTGCCGTACACGCTGCTACTTCAGGTTTATCATGAGGAATTGGTGTTGTGTTGCTCATATAAGAAGCTGTAGTTGGTTTTCCACCCTCAATCAGCATATAACCTGTTGCTAAAATTTCTAATTTACTTTTTTTCAAAATTGGTGCTGCGACAATATGTTGCCCTATTAAAAAATCAGAATTACGCCCTGAAATCAACGAGAGTAATAAAATTCCGTCTGCATTGCTATCTATGTGCATATTGCTACCAGGAAAAATAATAATTGGTTTTTCACAAACCGTTTTTATTTGCGCTATTGTTTCTCCTAAATTTACGCCTTGAATCAAACTTCCGCCCACAAAAATATAGTCTGCTTTTTGAAATGCATTTTTTTGATTTAATTTTTCAAAAATAACATCATCAAACTTATCAGGGTCAATGAGTAAAGCCAATGATTTTAATTTTTTATCTTTTCTTTCGTAAATATTATTGAGAATCGTCATTATTTTTTTGTGTATATTTTTTAAATTTCTCTTGGGCTGAATCTAACAACCAATCTACTGCAAAATCAATAATTTGATTTTGTATTTTATTCCAAATTCTTGTTTGTATTTTTTTTTCTTTATGATTGATAATTTTTTCTTCTTTCTCTTTTTCTTTTTTTGATTTACTTTTTTTTGAACTACTAAACAATAATTGATAAGCAAAATAAGTACCAACCAATCCTGCTGTCCATTTTCCAATGTTCCACACTTGTTTTTTGTTATGTTCAAAACTTTCTACTACTTCTACACGTCTATCTTTTGCATAATTTTCCAATACTTCTCTCCTTTTTTTAATAGGAAGATTTCTAAATTCTGCTGTTTTATAGAATTTAATTGGCTCTTTTTCGTATTTAATAATATCAGACATTGATTGATTGTATTTTTTGAAATTATTTTTACTTTCCAAAAGTAAAATAGATAACACACACTCCTAAAAGTATGTGTTATCATTATTTTTTTAGATTACGTGCTTTTCTGCGCGATAAGAACTCCTTACCAATGCACCACTTTCTACATATTTAAAACCTTTTGACAAGCCAATTTCTTCATATTTTTTAAAAACATCAGGATGTATAAATTCATTCACTTCCATCATTTCTTTGGTAGGTTGTAGATATTGCCCAATTGTCATTACCTCACAACCTGCATTGCGTAAATCGTCCATTGTTTCTAAAATCTCTGCTTCTGTTTCTCCAATGCCTAACATAATACCTGATTTAGGTCTTAATCCTGCTTCCGAAACATATTTTAAAACAGATAAACTTCTGTCATAATCTGAATTTCTACGTACTTGTCTTGTTAATCTACGGACAGTTTCTAAATTGTGAGAAATAACATTAGGCTTTGCACTGATAACACGCTGAATATTCTCAACATTTCCTTTAAAATCAGGGATTAAAACTTCAATCGTTGTCGTTGGATTCAATTCTTTGACTGCTAAAATAGTCTGTTCCCAAATATTCGAACCACCATCTTTCAAATCATCTCTATCAACAGAAGTAATCACGCAATGTTTGAGGTTCATCAATTGAATTGATTTTGCAACATTCATCGGTTCTTTGGTATCTACTGCTTCAGGTCTGCCCGTTTTAACAGCACAAAAGCGACAAGCACGCGTACAAATATCACCTAAAATCATAAAAGTTGCTGTACCACGCCCCCAGCATTCACCCATATTAGGACATTTTCCACTTTGACAAATGGTATGTAAATTATGAGTTTCTACAATTTTTTTTACATTTGTATATTCTTGATTATCAGGAAGTTTGATTTTTAACCAATCAGGTTTTGTCCTTCCTTTTTTTATGATTTCTTGTTCCATTTTATTGATATTGAATATTGATTGTTGCAAAATTAAAATATTTTTTGATAAATATAATTAAAAAAAGAAAATAATTTTAAATTCCTTTCAATTCTAACGCACCAATCGTTTTTTGAAAAATATAATAGATAATTAAATTATCTTTTTCTGCTACAATTTCAATGCTTTTACTGCTTGGGAAAGGAGGTGCAATTAAGTTTCCTTCTAAATCATATAAATACGTTTTTTGGTCTGCTTTGTCTGTAATTGCAATTATTTTTTGTTGATTATTCAAGTCAAAATATTGCACTTCGAAGGCTGATGTATTGCTTTTAAAACTTTTTTCAAATCTTTTTTCTCCATTTTTATCATAAATTACTACCAAATTATAATCTAAAACGACTGCAAAATAACTTTTTTGATTTTGTGCAATACACATTTTTATTTTTGATTTATTAGAAACACGTAAAATTGGTTTGTCCGTTATTTTTTGTGCCAATAAATTATATTTTTTGAGTTCTCCCAAATCGCTCAAAACCGTAAAAAAAGTATTTTTTTCATCTGCACCATTTTCCACAAAAATCTCATTATTAATTCTTCCTTCCATTTTGATTGGAAAACCTTTTGGAATCTTACCTTTTTTATCAAAAACTTGTAAAAAACCATCTTCTTGTCCAAAAATCAAATAGCTTTGTTTTCGCATTTGTGCAATTTGAGGATTTGTACCTAATTTATAATCTAATTTTTTGGGTTTCCATTCAGGTAAAAAACTTCTTTTTTCGTCTAAAATATATACTTGACCACGTTCAGTAGAGAGTAAATAATGTTCTTTTTCGTTAAGATTAATATCTAAATAACCAAAATTTTTCAAAGCACTGCGTTCATTGGGCAAACTATATGGAAAACCTGCCACACTTCGCCCTGTTCTGTCATACAAATTGACGGCACGTGAAGTGATAAATAAATATTGTAAACGTTCATTGTTATAAATATCAATTTGAATAGGTTTGCTTCGTAATGTACCTGCAATATTGCTCTTAAAAATCAAATTTCCTTTGTTTGAAATCAAATATAAATTATTTTTCACATCTTGACAAAGCCATTCTTTTTCTTTATTTGTATGATTTTTAACCTGAAAAAGTGAACTACTCATCAATTCATTGGTGTTTAATTTCCAAATCGAATTATAAACCACAGGTACTTTTTCGTTGTTAATGATAGTCTTATTCCAATTAATATCCAAAGCCAAAGAAAATTCTGTTTCATTGTTGTCAGTTTTGCTATCTATCACCCACCAATCTGTATGTGTAATCAAATTTTCGTGGTTTTCGAGCCAAGTGTACCAATGTTCTAAGGCATTTTGTGTGATTAAAGGCAATAATTTCAGCGGATTGATAGCTAATCTGAAGTTTTTTGTATTTCTTAGCCAATTATTTTGAAGTGGTGAATATGTTTTTTCCCAAATCTTACTTTTATTATACTCATCAAAATATTTTTTTAAAACATCTAACTGATTGACCAAAACAACACAGTCATTTACTTTTGCGTAATAAGTACGTGAAAAACCATTGACCGATTCTCCAAAAATTTGTGCGGGCAATTCATTTTCAGCAATTTCACCAAATTCAAAACTTCCATATTTTCCCTTTGTATTTTGGTTTTTATTCAATTCATCAAAATATTGTAGTACTGCAGTATTTTGAGAAGATTTAAGATAAATAATTTGTCCAATTTTATCTATATTATCAGTTTCGAGCCAGATCAAAGCCCATTCTTTGTCTAATAATTTTTTTAATTTTGAATGTTTTTGTGCTGTATTGTTTTGAAATTTATCATAATTTTGCCAAAATTTTTCAGATTTATCATAACTAAAATACCATAAAATTGAAGTTTTATCACTGATAACATTCCCCAAACTAAATTTCTGTGCGGTTTGTCCTTCCCAAATTTGATGATAATTCGTATTATTTTTATCTTGTAGGTTGATTTTTCCTGTCCAATTTTTAAAAGAATTATCATTTTGCCAAATCATCGAGGCAGCTATTTTTTGAATTGGATTAAAAAAAGTGGCTTTATCTTCGTTTGCCAGCCATTTTGCAACCGTTGAGATTTGATTTGTATTGATGTATAATTGTATATTTTGATTGTCTTTAAAAGGAATTTTTGAGAGTTTATTTGCTTGTGAAATCGCCAAATTCTTATCATTTTCAGTTAATCTTCTTGCTACATCTTCTAAAATAACCGCAGAAAAGCTAACTAACAAATAATCATTTTCCCAAAACCAACTCAAACGATTGTCTTCAAAAATAACTTCTTGTAACATAAAACCCTTATAGTTTCGGGTAAAAATTTTTGTATTGGTAATTTTTGTAAGTTGTGTTAGTTGATTTTCTAATTCTTCTTTTTCTTTTTGTTTACAAGGAATTGTAAATAAAAAATCTATTTCTTGTGAAGCAACAAAGTGGGCTGAAATAGTGCAGGCTCTTTTTTTTAAGAATGAAATTTGGTTTTGATTATTGAGTAAATTTATTCTTTCATTGACAATATTACCATAATTGGTTTGAATAAACCATTTTCCAATATTCTGTTTTTCAAAATCTTTCCAAGTTTTGATAAAATCGTTGGTTTCTATCACAAAAACGGCAGGATTAGGGATAAAAACCCAAGCACCTTTTATCTTATTGCTGTTTTGCCAATAATAAAATAGAATTGCTATGATAATTAAAATACTAAAAACACTGATGCTTTTCCAATAATTTTTTAGAAAAATGGTAACTTTTTTCATTTTCTTTTAGATATGATAGTTTTTTTTTGATGTTATGTGTAGATAATGTTCTTAACGTGTATTTTTTATCAAAGGAGAAAAAAATAAATACTGTATCAAAATACCTAAAAAAGTAGTTAAAATAGCACTGGCTACTCCTTTTAATAAAGTATCGAAAAAATAACTAAAATTAAATTGTTGTAACAAAAATATTGTAAAATGATGAATAAATGTAAGTGTTAAAGTGTATTGTAAATACCAAATAATACCGTTTTCAGACAAAGAAAGTGTATAAACTTGGTTTTTATCAAATAAAAAATTCAATATAAATTGTCTAAAATACATTATTAACACACAAGCAAAAGCGTGTATGCCTAATGTCCCATCAAAACCATCAATCAAAAATCCAACAAAAAATCCTACCAACAATAAAACTCGATTGTCAGTATCAACAGATAAGAACAATAAAAAATTAACATACAAAAAACAATAGGCAACTCCAAATAATTCTAAATACCTGAAAAAAAATATTTGCAAAAGTAAATAAGCAAAAAAAGCACCCGTTTGACGTATTAAAACAAGATTATTCATAATAAATACATTTTTTGCAAAAGTAATTAAAATTTATTGCAAAACAAAAATATTGATTAAAAATGGTAGTTTATTTGTTTCTTAATTCAAAATATTAAAAATAGATTATCTACATTCTAAACTTTAATATAGGCTTAATTTTTGAACAAATTATTTTAAGTAAATGTATTTGTGTCATTGAATACAAAAAATATTCTTTTTACTTCTTCAAAAAAATATTCTTTTTATATGTAAATTTGTCATATTATCAATAGAATTATAATGTCAATTTGTCGTAATAACATATTTTTTTAGTTTTGGCAATAGATTTGTCCAAAGATAATTACTTTTTTAATGTTATTTTTAAAACATTTTACTTAAAAATTTGTATTATTCAGTAATAGTAACGAACTTTAAGCTCAAAAAAAACGTATTGTAATTACAAGTTTTAAATCGTTACAAAATTTAAAACTAATTTTTATTATTTAATAAAATATTTGCCTCCTTAAATACCATGAGTTCAGAATCAAAATTTTCTAACCGCGTAAAAGAAGTAATTACGCATAGCCGATTAGAAGCGGTAAGGTTAGGTCACGATCATATCGGTCCAGAGCATTTGCTTTTAGGTCTTATCAAAGAAGGTGAAGGGATGGCAGTTGAGTTATTGATAGATGCGGGCATCAATTTAGAAGAAATAGTGGTCGAAGTAGAAAAAAATGCAGACCCAAAAGGTATTTCTTCTTATGGATTGAAAAATGCAATGCAAATTCCAATGACAAAACAAGCAGAAAGAGCTTTGAAATTAACCTACTTAGAGGCAAAAGTGTTCAAAAGTCCTGTCATTAGTACAGAACATCTTTTGTTGTCTATTTTACGTGCAGAAGACAATATAGTAACAAAATTACTCGCTAATTTTGAAATTACTTATAATAGTGTCAAAAACGAACTCGAACACAGATTGAATACACCTACGCCTACATCTGCCGTTGATGATGATGACGAAGGAGAATCTCGTATGTTTTCTGGAAGTGGAAGCAATAGAGAATCATCAAGAAGTGGTGAAAAATCAAGAACGCCTGTTTTGGATAATTTCGGTAGGGATTTAACAAAATATGCTGAATTGGGTAAATTAGACCCTATCGTAGGGCGTGAAAAAGAAATTGAAAGAGTTGCACAAGTATTAAGCCGCCGTAAAAAAAATAATCCTATTTTGATAGGAGAGCCAGG
This sequence comes from Cytophagia bacterium, assembly GCA_004294005.1. Classification (GTDB taxonomy): domain Bacteria; phylum Bacteroidota; class Bacteroidia; order Cytophagales; family Microscillaceae; genus RDXZ01. The sequence goes on along the minus strand of RDZP01000036.1, from coordinate 14,110 downwards.
TGTTGGTAAAACTGCCATCGCTGAAGGTTTGGCTTTGAGAATTGTGCAGAAAAAAGTATCAAGAGTGCTTTTTGGAAAAAGAGTTGTAACTTTAGACTTGGCTTCTTTAGTGGCAGGTACAAAATATCGTGGACAATTTGAAGAAAGAATGAAAGCTGTAATGAATGAATTAGAAAAATCACCTGAAGTGATTCTTTTCATTGATGAATTACATACAATCGTAGGAGCAGGTGGTGCATCTGGTTCGCTTGATGCTTCTAATATGTTCAAACCAGCCTTAGCAAGAGGTGATATTCAATGTATTGGTGCAACTACTTTGGACGAATATCGCCAATATATCGAAAAAGATGGAGCATTGGCACGTCGTTTTCAAATTGTAATGGTTGATGCTACTTCTCCTGAGGAAACTTTAGAAATCTTGGGAAATATCAAAGATAAATATGAAGACCATCACCACGTTAATTATACACCTGAAGCATTGGCAGCTTGTGTGAAATTATCTGATAGATATATTAGTGACAGATTTTTACCTGATAAAGCCATTGATGTAATGGACGAGGCAGGAGCAAGAGTTCACATCAATAATATTCAAGTGCCTGAGTATATCTTGAAATTAGAAGAAAAAATCGAAAATATCAAAAAAGAAAAAAACTTAGTCGTAAAAAATCAAAAATACGAAGAAGCCGCTCAATTACGTGATAAAGAAAAACGCCTACAAGAAGAACTTGAACAAGGCAAACAACAATGGGAAGAAGAAACAAAAGAAAAACGTTATACCGTTGATGAGGAAAGCGTAGCAGAAGTAATTGGTATGATGACAGGTATCCCTACTACAAGAATTGCACAAAAAGAAAGTGTGAAAATATTAGGAATGGCTGATGACTTAAAGAAAAATGTTATTGGACAAAATGAAGCGGTAGATAAATTGGTAAAAGCAATTCAACGTACAAGAGTTGGATTGAAAGACCCTAAAAAACCAATTGGTTCATTTGTATTTTTAGGTCCGACAGGGGTAGGAAAAACTGAATTAGCAAAAGCATTGGCTCGTTATTTATTTGACAAAGAAGATGCTCTGGTCAGAATAGATATGAGTGAATACATGGAGAAATTTTCTGTATCAAGATTGGTGGGAGCGCCTCCGGGATATGTAGGTTATGAAGAAGGTGGACAATTAACTGAAAAAGTACGCCGTAAACCATACAGTGTTATTTTGCTTGATGAAATTGAAAAAGCACATCCTGATGTTTTTAATATCTTATTACAAGTATTAGATGATGGTGTTTTGACTGATGGATTAGGACGAAAAGTAGATTTTAAAAATACAATCATTATCATGACTTCTAATATTGGAGTGCGTGATTTGAAAGATTTTGGATTAGGAGTTGGTTTTGCAACAAAATCAAAATTAGATGGACAAGATGAATATATGAAAGGAACTATTCAAAGTGCCTTGAAAAAAACTTTTGCTCCTGAATTTTTAAATCGTTTAGATGATGTAATTATTTTTAATGCATTACAAAAAGATGATTTGCACCGCATTATCGATATTTTATTAAAAAATGTTATCAAAAGAATCGCTACATTAGGTTTCACTATCGAAATGACAGAAAAAGCAAAAGACTTTTTATCTGAAAAAGGATATGACCCACAATATGGTGCAAGACCTTTGCATAGAGCCATTCAAAAATACTTAGAAGACCCAATGGCAGAAGAGATTTTGAAAGGTGATATTACGGAAGGTGATACAATTATTGCTGATTATATTGAAGGTGATGCTTTGGTGCTTTCTACCAAAACTGCTTCTAATGCGTAGTTTTAAGACATAGTTACAAAAAAATCAGTATGCTATTTAAAATAGTGTACTGATTTTTTTTTATATGTTTGAACCAAAAATAAGTTATTTTAACTAAGATTCTCTATCCTATAACTTTATTCTAATACAGAGATTTCTACTCTACGATTTGCTCTTGCTTGTTCTTCATTTTTTTCTTGATAATAAATTGGCTCAGTACGACCTGCATTTTGCGTAATCAATCTATATTCAGGAACACCTTTTGAGATGAGGTATTTTTTTGTAAGTTCTGCTCTTTTTTGTGAAATAGTTAAACAACCTTTCGAAGTACCTTTTAAATCGGAGTGTCCAACGATACTTACAATAGAAGAAGGATGTTTATTCAAAAAATATAATATTTTTTCCAAATCTTCTTCATAATTTTTATCTATCTTTTCACTAAAGAAATCAAAGTTAATAGCCATTTTCTCAAAACCTTCTACTAATTGCGGTTCATTTTCGATGTCATACATATAACTATGTTCTATGCTTTCTGCACCTTTTAGATGATAACCATGTGCGTTATTATCTTTTTTTGTTTGATTGTTTTTAGATAAACTTATTTTATCTCTTTTCAATATTGTATGTGGATAGCTACTTTCGTGATAGGGAAATTCAATATTGAGATGAAAAACATTTTTATCATCTTCAGGTGCTACTTCCAAGTGTCCCTCTAGCACCAAATTATCTTTAATGATAATTTTTTCACCATTTTTTTCTTTTGTTAAATAAATTCTTTTTGCACCCTCAGCAACTCTCCAAGTGAGATTTGTTTTTTCATTAGGTAATACAAATTTTTGACCTCCAAAAAACGCATCAACTACCTCAACTTTATGTTTGCATCTTGTTTGTGCGTGTTCTCCTACCAATGCTAATATATATTCAGTAGTTTGTTTTGGTTTTACTTTTAAATTTCCTTTAAAAGTAAGATTAGTTTTTAGAACAATTGTTGTATAATTATTTTCTTTTTCTTCTAATAAAACATCTTTCAAATTAGGGAAAACTTGCCAAATCAAAGATGCTTCCTCGCCTCGTAACAAAGTGCGTGTGCCTGTAAAAAAACCATGTCCAACTTTTACACTATGATTGTATTTAAGTGTATCTTTTCCCACTACCACATTTAATTCATACCTTGTGTTTTTTACAGGATTGACCTTGTAATTTCCCTTTTTAGGTAATTTTTCCCAAACCAAATGTTCTCTTTCTTCAATAAGTTCACGTACAAAAACATCTTCTGCATCAGGATTGACCAACCATTCTATTTCTGCATTATCACCTATAGTAACTGAATCATTGCCTTTAAAATAAGGTTCTTGAACGTCTAAACTAATTTTTTTACGAATATTTGCAATTTGATTTTGCTGCTTGTAATAAACTACCAATTCATAATCAGTGGTTTTTTCAGCAATAATTCTATTACTTGCTTTTAATTCATTAGAATCGCGGACAGACTTCCCGTTGATTTCTATTTTTTCAATAGATGCACCTGATTTTATTTCCCATTGTAAAAAACATTGTTGTCCTTTTATGACTTTTTCGGGAATTATTTCAAAACGCGAAATTTCAGGTATTTCATTGATTAACAAACTATTTTTTGGTAGTTGTTTACGTTGGCAACCAAACAAAGCGATAATGATAAGAAGAAGAAAAATCTTATCTTTGATAAATTGAGAATACATAATAATTGTATGTTGTGCTATTAATTTTTATTTTACTAATTTAAAAAATAAAAAATGGTGTTTTTTGACTAAAAAGACGATAAAATTGATTTTTTATGGTGTTATTTTTGTATATTTTTTTTTGGTGTTGTCGAATACATAGTATTTAATTGCAAACATAACGTTTTTTTTTGAAAATATTGTATTTTTTTTATTTATTTTTTTTGCAATAGATAAAAATAATCTTTTTTGAAACATTTTATACTTGTTTAATTTATAATAGGAATCATTTAATAAATTAGATGATGATTCTAATTTTTTTTTTAAATTCTTACTTAATCGTAATATTTGTTATGATTAAGTAATATAGGCTTATATCTAAATTTTAGTCAGAAAATGGTGGTGCTACAAATATAATGTTTTGTCCTGCTAAACGAAGTGAAGTAACTGCTCGTTGAATAGCGTTTTGCGAACAAAAAAGTAGATTTTTCCCTCCGCTCAAAAAGACAAAAACATTACAAATACAACACTACCAAACATTTAATATTAATCAAATAATTTTACCATGATGTACGATTTGATTTTGAAGAATAATATTTCGTTAGATTTGATAATTCAAATTATTAACAAAGTTTTCAAAACTTCTGATATTGTTGACTTATATGTTGCAATTATGAGTGAAACAGGAAAAGATATGAAAAACGATATTATATATACATTACATCAAACACAATCAGTTTTTCCATTGTTTTTATCTTTATATATGAAAGATAGTGTTAGTAATTTACCAGAATCTTCTGTAGCTATTTTATTCGCTGAAATGTTAAATACTACTGTTGTTTTCAGTGATAATTCTATCAACCCATACTCATGGAATATGGTAAAAAATGATGGTAGAGTGATTAAGTGTTATGAAAATATAGATTTAGATTATGATTTTAGTCCTGCGGTTTAACTCTTGAAGAATGCACACAATTTGTCAATGTAGATTTGACACGCCAAGATAAACCCCAAGTCGTCATAGCGTCCCCCTAAGACCTATCAAATGGCAAGCATTTGCTGCAAAATGCGAAGCATATTTAGGGTAATTGATTAAATTTTCGTGTAAATAAGTTTTTAGTTTGTTGTTTTTTAGCGAAAGTGTGTTACTTTTGCGTGGTTGTAGAATGATTAAAAATGCTTTGCATTTTGAAAGTAGGAGGCTTTCGTTATTTGGTGGTCTTAGCGTCCCGCTCAATGCTGTCAATTTAACTATTTTTCTGCTATATTGCACTCCTCTGGTGGATAAAAAATTTTCGTTTTGTTCTCTTTTGTTTGTGTCTTTTAAAGTTTCTGTTGGGAATAACTGGAATTTTATATTTACTCATTTTTTTAATAATTTTATCACATAATACTACATCTAATTTTTTTTTATCAAATATTCGTAATATTTCATCTTTGCACAATCCAAGAGCAATACTCACATTCACTTGATAGTCATATTTGTTTGTTTTTTTTTTGAATTTTCTATAATTTCTTGTGCTTCTTCGATAAAAAGTTGAGTAATGTTAAACGTAAGTATTTTAGCAAAAAAATCTTGTTTAATACCCAACTGGTTTAAGTGTTCCAAAGTGTTACAAAAATAAAAAAAAATACACTGGCGAAAGTTTAGCGAAGCGTAACTTGTGCCTCTGTATTGATAGAAGTCTCCAGACTTCAGTCATTCGAAGAATGACAATGCTGCGTCCAAGCGTCCTTTTTTTATTTTGAACAAAGGTAGATATTTTTTCTTATTCAAATAAAATATTTATCAAAAAAAAATCCTAACAAACCAAAAAATACGCCCAAACCAACGCCTTTTCTACTTAAATTAGTATCTTTTTTTTAGTTGGGAGTGGACACTTGCACCCAAAGTATCTAAATATTTACATTTTTTTTATCATTCCAAACAAAAAATAGTCTATTTTTCAAGCAGAAAAATAGACTATTTTTTTGTTTTTATTTTTTTGAATAATTTTACAAAGCAGCTACACCTGGCAAAACTTTTCCTTCCATATATTCCAACAAAGCACCTCCACCTGTAGAAACATAAGAAACTTTTTCACCATATCCTAAACTATTGATAGCAGCAGCAGAATCTCCGCCACCTATCAATGAAAATCCACCATTTTCAGTTGCTTCTACCACTGCTTGTGCGATAGCATTTGTGCCTTTTGCAAAATTTGGCATCTCAAATACGCCTGCAGGACCATTCCAAAGGATTGTTTTTGAACTTTTAATGATTACCGAAAACGCTTCAATTGCTTTATCTGCAATATCCAAACCCATAAATCCATCAGGAATATTCGTATTATCTGCAATTTGTGTATTGGCATCATTACTAAAAGCATCAGCCACTACAGAATCAATAGGCAATAATAGATTAATATTTTTATTTTTTGCTTTTTCGATGAGTGTTTTCGCTAATTCTAATCTATCTTCTTCCACCAATGATTTTCCGATATTTCCACCCATTGCTTTAAAAAAAGTATAAGCCATTCCACCTACAATCAATAAATTATCTACTTTATCTAATAACTGTTCGATAACCAATATTTTATCTGAAATTTTTGCACCACCCATAATAGCCGTAAATGGTTTTTGTGCTTTTGATAATACTTTTTCAGCATTATCTAATTCAGCGTGCATTACCAAACCTGCACATTTGTCTGTATGAAATTCAGCCATAATTGCTGTCGAAGCATGCGCCCTGTGTGCAGTTCCGAAAGCATCATTGACGTAAATATTACCTAATTTTGCCAATTTTTGAGCAAAATCTCTATCACCTTTTTCTTCTTCTTTATAAAAACGGAGATTTTCTAACAATAAAACTTCTCCACTTTTTAGATTTTTTGCTAATTCTACTGCATTATCACCAATACAATCAGTGGCAAACTTTACTTGTAGGTTTAATTTTTTTGACAAATCATTTACCAAATGTTGAAGTGAAAATTTTTCTTCGTAACCTCCTTTTGGTCGTCCCAAATGCGACATCAAGATAGCACTTCCGCCATCTTTCAAAATCTTATTGATAGTAGGTAATGCTGCATCAATGCGTGTAGCATCAGTGATGTGATAAGCACTATCCAAAGGCACATTAAAATCTACTCTGATAACGGCTTTTCTTTGGTTGAAATTAAAATCGTTGATAGTTTTCATTTTTATTATTTTAATCGATTAATTTTGTTTCTAAAATATGTTTAAATTTTCGATATTACTTTTGGTTTCGTTCCAAATTATATCCAAAAAACTTCTTTGTAAGGTTGAAAAAGTGGTTTTTCTACATTTGTCCAATCTGACATCAGCAAATTTTCACTGTTTCCAACCAATCTATTAAGATTAAAGAAGTCAATTAAATCTGCTTCAGAATATTAATTTATTTTTTGTTATTTTATTCTACAAATTTTTAGAAGCTTCTTTTATATCGTCCATTATTTTTGAGGCAATTGTATTGGCTTTACTTTCATAATCAGCTTCTGCATAAATACGAATAATAGGTTCTGTATTTGATTTTCTAAGGTGTACCCAAGCATTATCAAAATCTATTCTTACACCATCTATTGTGCTAATTGGTTGATTTTTGTATTTTTCTTGTAATTGTAATAAAATAGCATCTACATCGATTTCAGGTGTCAATGAAATTTTATTTTTAGAAATGATATAGTTAGGATAACTTTGTCGTAACATTTTTGCAGTTTTTCCTAATTTTGCTAAGTAGGTCAAAAATAAGGCAATACCTACCAAAGCATCTCTACCATAGTGTAACTCAGGGTAAATAATTCCGCCGTTTCCTTCTCCACCAATGATGGCTGAAATATCTTTCATTTTATTGACAACATTTACTTCTCCTACTGCTGATGCTTCATAATATTGTCCTGCTTTATGAGTAACATCACGTAAAGCCTGTGTTGATGATAAATTAGAAACAGTTGCTCCTTTTTGATGCTGTAATACATAATCGGCTACTGCCACCAAAGTATATTCTTCACCAAACATACTACCATCTTCACACACAAAAGCCAATCTATCTACATCAGGATCAACTACAATTCCCAAATCAAAATTTCCCTTTTCCATTGCTCTTGCAATTTCAGTTAAATTTTCGGGCAAAGGTTCTGGATTATGTGGAAAATTACCATCAGGAGTACAATACATTTCAGTAATATTCTCAACGCCCAATGCTTTTAGTAATTGAGGCAAGGCAATTCCTCCAACAGAATTAACACAATCTATAATAATATTAAAATTTCTATTTTTGATAGCTTCTACATCTACCAAAGGTAGTGCAAGTATTTTTTGAATATGATAATCTAAATAAGTATCGTTTGTAGTATATTTTCCTAATTTTCTTACTTCTGCATACTCAAAATTTTCATCATTTGCCAACTCAATAATCTGCTGACCTGCTGCAGCAGATATAAATTCTCCTTTATTGTTCAATAATTTAAGTGCATTCCATTGAATCGGATTGTGGCTTGCAGTCAAAATAATTCCGCCTGCGGCATTTTCAGCGGGAACAGCCATCTCTACTGTTGGAGTGGTTGCCAATCCTAAGTCTATTACATCAAAACCTAACGCTTGCAAAGTGCCTGATACAATTTTAGACACAATTTCGCCTGATATTCTGGCATCTCTACCAATAACTACTTTTTTTGATTCAGAATTTTGTTGTAAATATTCCCCAAAAGCTGATGTAAATTTTACTAAATCAAGAGGGCTAAGTGTATCACCACTTTTTCCTCCTATTGTACCTCTTATTCCTGAGATTGATTTGATTAAAGTCATTGAATTTTTATTGATAAAACAAAGTTGTTAGTTATTATTAAAATAAAAAAAGAAAATATTTTGATAATTTTATTATCTTACTTTAATTTTTCTTAATGCAAAGATAAGCATTATTTTTGAATTTTTGGCATTTCTACAGATATATTTTTTTCGTCTTTTTCATTATCACAAGAGCCGGGTGTTTGCCCACAGACGTTACAAACGGTTCCTGTTCCTGATAAAGCAACATTTTTAGAAGCACAAGTTCCTTTTAGTTCTTTGCCTCCTAAAAGTAATCCAAGACTCATTAAAACAGCAAAAGCAATCATCACTCCAACAGATAAAAGAATTGTTAGCATACTTTTTAAAATTTATTTTTTGTGAATAAATATAACATTGTTTTGTTATTAACACAAAAAAAAGGAAAATCGTTTTAATTTTCTTGTTTTTTATAACCACAAAAAAACACTCCATAAAAATTAATTTTTATGGAGTGTTTTTTTAAATTCTAATTAGAGGAAATCAAAAATTAGAAAGTCAAATTAAATGTTTGCCCAAGTACCGTAGCAGTATATTGATTATCACAAGTACCTGTTCCATAATCCAAAACAACTACTGGTCTGTTGCTACCTGAAATAGTGATTTTTCCTTGCACAGGAGTTAATCTTGGTAATGCAGTAGTACCAGCAGCAGCAAGATTACACATCTTGAACCATAATCTTTCAGCATCTGTATCAGCAGTAACCGCTGAATAAGTATTATTCTGACGTGTTTTACCATTTTGAACGCCCCACACTCTTACTTGAATACTTTGACGAACTATATTTGGCACAAAACCTGCCACTGAAGAATTTTCAATTGTAGCACTTACTCTACGAGTTCTATCAGCATTCCATTCGTGTGTTGTATTATCAGGGAAAGTTAATCTTGCACTACCTGAAATCACGCCATTTGTATTTATTCCACCTACTTCGATTCTATGCACACGAGTAAGTCCTAAACTTATGTTTGCAGTGCTTGTAGGAATGAATGTATTTGCCAATACAGTTGTTTTGTGTACGCCTTCTACTCTTACGCCATCTACAAAATGAGCATCATTGCCTGTTCCAAAAGTAATATAAACCACTCTATCTATCACGTTAAAGGGATTTTGATTACCTGTAGCAGAAGAAGGTCTTTGAAAATTAATAAATATTTTCCCTTTGCGTGTTCTTCCATCACCTCCCAAACAACCTTGTGGTGTAAAGTCTATCGTAACTTGTCTGCCTGTGGCAGTATTAAGTGTGCTACCTGCAGGTGTTAATATTTGTGTGATAGTTGCACAAGAACCTCCTGATGGAAAAGGTTCTGTTTCTAATTCTAAGCCGCCATTTGCCGATGGTCTTGCTTGCATACCTGTTGCGTCCATAGATTGTTCGCCAATGTCCATTGTACTTTCAAAAGTCCTCTCCGAATAACTTGCACTTTCTACCGCTTGTTGTTCTTGTGTAGCATTTGGTTGCGCATCATCTGATTTTTTACAAGAGGTAAATGTAAGTGTTGTAGCTAAAAATGCTAATAAACCGATTTTTACAAATTTAATTGTCATAATAAATTTAATTTAGGAGTTTTATATTTTATTTTTTTATTATAGACGTATATTCTTTCAAAAGGTTTAAAGGTAAGCTAAGAAATAGTTATTTATTTTTATTTTAAACAAAAAATAGAACTTGTTGAGTGTCTTTTAATCTTCATTTTATAGGTTTATGTCTTGTATGACAACGAAAAATCTTTATTTATGATGATAAAATACTTTTCCAATAATTTTCCATTGTTCATTTTCTTTTAATAGATGAAGATAATCTGTGAAAAATAATTTTTCATCTTTATAAAGTAATATTTTAGCACTTGCAGCATCTTGAGTGATGTCCAAAACTTGAATTTTATATGTCCATTTATCTTTCGGTGGGTTTGTTTTGCGTTTTCCAACACGTTCCATAAATTGAATAAGCGTAACTTTGTCTGTTTTTTGGTCTTTGATAGAAGCAAAAAAGAAACTTTCATCAAAACCCTTTTGCATCATTTGAGTATCATAACTAAAAAATACAGGCACTAAATAATATTTTTCAATATCTCGCTCAATGGTATTTTTTTCAATATCACTTTTTTTGGAAAAAGAAAAAAAAGTAATTCCTACTATAAAAATCAAAGAAATACTTAAGTAACTAAATTTTGTTTTATTTTTCATAAAAATTAAAAAAGATGTTTAAATATATATAACTAATAGCGTTTTTAAAATAAAAGGTGAAAATTGATAGAAAATATTAAAATTTAACCAAAAAAGAAAAAAATGGTTCTTCTAACATTTATACGGATAAAATTTAGAAAAATAAAAATCCGTTCAAATCCGTAAAATCCGTGTTATCTGTGTGCCTTCTGCGATAAATTTCCGTATAAAATTTAGTAGAACCAAATTTTTTTATTTATTTTTTGTTTTTACTTTTACTTCTCTTAAACTCAAACTATCCACTACTTCTTGATAAATTTGTGTAAGAACTGCAGGATTTTGAGTGTAATATTGAAAACTTTTACGAAAATAAACAGAATCTATTTTGTGTTTTTTCCAAATAATTTTACTTCCTCTGACATAATTGATGGTAGCAGTATCAGGATAAATATAACCTGATTCTGCTATTTTACCTTCTAATAAATGTATATCTATCAAAACTGAACGCATTTTTTGACGTGATAAAATATCTTTAGGAATATCTATAGATGACTTTCCACAATTTCCCAAAAAAATCAATAAAAATAAATAATAAAAATATTTCTTCATATTATTGCTAAAAAACTAATTTAAAACACTAATTTTTGCACCATTTTGTAAGTTAATTTGTCCTGTTATCACTACCTTATTACCTTCTTGTAAACCTTCGATGACTTCGATTTTGTCGTCATGAGTAATTCCTACTTTTATATTTTTGATTTTAGCAATATTTCCTTCAGTGATATAAACCTTTGCTTCTTTGATGCTTCCTAACAATGCTTTTCTTGGAATCATCAAATATTTTCCTTTTGCTCCAAACTCAAAAAAAGCAGTGCCAAACATTCCCGACTTTAAAGGATTTGTATTTGAGTTAATTATATCCAATTCAACGTCATATCGTTTTGAAACATCTGCTTTGATGGCAATATTTTTAACAATTCCGTTGATTTTTGTTCCTTTATAGGCTTCTACTTCTACTTGTACATTTTGTCCGTTTTGAATTTTTAACATTTCTGTCTCTGCTACTTTGATAATCATTTTCAAACGGCTTATGTCTGTAATTTCAGCAATAGGTACAGCAGGCGCTAAAAAACTACCTTTTTCAATCAATTTTCTTGTAATTGTACCTGAAATTGGTGATTTTACGATTGTTTTTGCTAATTTTTCTTTCAGGGCTTCAATTTGTTGTTCCACATTTAAGAATGCAAAACGTGCATCATCTAATTGCATACCTGTCCCTGCATTGGCTTTATTAAGGTTTTCAAATCTTTCTAAATCTTTTTTTCTTTTATCAAAATTAAGTTGCGCAATTTTGAGTTCTCTTACAATTGCTTCATCATCTAACTTGACTAATGTCTGTCCTTCTGTTACAAAACTTCCTTTATCAAAATAAATAGCCGTAACTCTGCCTGCGGTTTCAGAAGCAAAATTGAGTTCACGAAAAGCCTCAAAATTACCTGTCGCATTAAAATTGCCATCAAAAGACTCAATCTTTACATTTGCTAAAGCAACAGGAAATACATCAACAACTTTCTCAACCATTTTCGCATTTTCTTTTGATTTTTCTTTGTTGCGATATAAACTCACTGCCACCAAACCTCCAAAACCTATTACAAATAATGGAATTCTTACTAATTTCCAAACTTTTAACATATATGTATGAATAAAATTGTATTTACTTTTCAAGTTATGTTACTATAACTAATGGAAACTAATAAAAGTTCAAAAGTTTCCAAAGTTTCCATTATTTTTTTATAAAAGAAAAAATGAGAAGGTATTTTGATTTATATTATAATGTTGGTTGATAAGGCAGATGAGCAAAAGATATGTATTTTGCAATAGGGATAGAAGCAGACTTGCAGAGCCAAAAAGAGAGAAAAAACAAGGTTTCCGTAGTTTTTTTCTCTCTTTTTGGCTCTGTGCTTTGCACGATAGCCCGTAATTGCCCAAAATGATTTTATTTTCCAAAATATTCATTTGGTTAATTTGCTATTTTTTGATAATAATTTGCCATCTAAAAGCCCAACGCCACGAAATTTTATAATTGGTAATATTTGCTCTTTCTAAAATATTTTTTAACTCTTGATAGCGAAAGGCTCTTTTGACTGATAGTGGTGCATCATTTTTGACTAATCTCGAACCATTCAAAAGTCTTGTTAAAATATAAATACCATAATAGGCAAGCCAATTTCTATGTAAATCATTGATTATCAAACAAATAGAAGATTGTTGATGTAATTGTTTGAACATTTTGACTAAATCATCATCAGAAAAATGATGACAAAATAAACTACAAACTACAAAATCATATTTTTCTTTTTGAAAAGATGTATCGAAAATATCTCGTTTTTCAAAAGTGATTTCAGGGAAATTTTTTGCTTTTTCTCTTGCAAAATCTATCATAAATTGATTGGCATCAATACCGATACCTTTCCAATCAAGTTGTTTTTTTTTTGCCCATTCTGCAATGACTCTCAAAGTATCACCGCCGCCGCTGCCAATATCAGCAATGGTTACTTTTTTAGTTTTATTCCAATTTTTTTGAAGTGCATTGATGACAGGAGAATAACCACCAAGCCAACGATTGACAACTTCTAACTCCTCTAAATTTTGTCTTAATTCATCTGTTGCCAAATTCAAATCATCCATCAATTCGAGTTCATTGCTACGGTATTTCATTTTTTAGTGGATAATTATCGTTTTCAGGTATTTTTTACGACCTAATTGATGTGTTTTATTGTTAGGATAAAAAAGTCTCAATAACAAATGTGTCCCTAAAAAAATAGCGGGAGTGATAAAACTTTGTCTTGTCATTTCAGGACCGTTATTGACCAAATCTAAACCTAAATAGCCAACACCACCCACCAAAGTTGCAAATTTAAACAAGTTAGGATAATAAGAGGAAGTATTAATTCTCACACTTTGGAAATCTGCTAAATCAATATTAACATCTTGTACGATGATACTTTTTTCTTCTATTTTTTGAATCTTTGTTTTATTTCTAATTACATCACCTTTGAGTTTGAATTGTAATTCTTGTCCTTCATAAAAACGAATTCTTTTGTTGATACCATTTTTCTCTAACACTAAAAAACGTCTTATTTCTTGTTTTTTAGGTTGTTCTGTACTTGTTGTATCCCTATTTTCTGCATCTACACCTGCCTTTTGTTCTTGTGCCAACAAATTCAATGTAGTACAATAAATGATTATAAATAAAAAAATGATGTTTGTTTTCATATATGTAAGAATGTCAAAGAATGTACATTATATATATAACCATTTTTTAATACTTTTGTCTTAAAAAGAGGGTGTTTTTTTTAAAATAATTAGTAGAAAAAAAAACGTTCTACTTTTTTTAAAAAATAGAACGTCAATTATTGTACAAAATAGGTAAAAAAATAGTAACTATTTAGTCTTGTGCAAGCGTGGACGCTTGCACAAGATAATAATTGGTGCAAGCGTCCACGCTTGCACCAAAAGTATCTGAATAGTTACAAAAAATGGTTCTACTAAGATTTATACGGAAAATAAAAACTGTAGTACACACTTTTAGTGTGTCGACACACTAAAAGTGTGTACTACAATTGCTCAATA
>RDZP01000179.1 GCA_004294005.1 Cytophagia bacterium | reverse complement strand
CAGATTTTTTCTAAGTTATGTTTTTTTTTCATTCATCAAAACTACGAAGAAAAATCTGCTTTTTTTTAAATTAACTGATTTTGTCCAAAGTCTAAATAATTTTCATTAATGTATAACCAACAAAAAATAAAATAAAAAAATACTCATATTTTTTTGGAAGTTCAAAATTTAATTTTTACCTTTGCACCTCAATTAAAAAGGAAATAATTTAAAACAAATTTTAGTTCTAAAGGCTTTAAGAACTAATGTATTCAAAGCCAATCTATAAAAATTTTTATGAGTATTAAAAACGACGAATTTAACTGGGAAAAATTAAACAGCAAAGGCTTCGGAAGCGGCTATTCAAGCGTAGAACGTGCTGAATTAGAAAAATTGTACGACGCTACAATCTCTGAATCTGCTGAAAAAGAAGTTGTAAAAGCAACAGTAGTAAGTATAGGCGATAGAGATGTTATCTTACACATAGGTTCAAAATCAGACGGATTAGTGTCTGTAGCAGAATTTCGTGATATGCCTGAACTAAAAGCAGGTGATGTAGTAGATGTATTTGTTGAAAGTCGTGAAGATGCTGACGGACAGTTAGTTTTGTCGCGTAAAAAAGCAAAAGTATTAGTGGCTTGGGATAATATCCAAAAAGCATTAGATACTGATATAATTGTAGAAGGTTTGGTAAGAAGACGTACAAAAGGCGGTTTGATTGTAGATATTTTTGGTGTTGAAGCGTTTTTACCAGGTTCTCAAATTGATGTAAAACCAATTCGTGATTTTGATATTTATGTAGGGAAGAAAATGGAGGTAAAAGTTATCAAAATTAACTATACAAATGATAACGTCGTAGTTTCTCATAAAGTTTTAATTGAAAAAGATTTAGAAGAACAACGTTCATTGATATTAAATAACTTAGAAAAAGGACAAGTGTTAGAAGGTGTTATCAAAAATATGACAAACTTTGGCGTATTTATTGATTTAGGTGGTGTAGATGGCTTGTTACATATAACAGATATTTCTTGGGGTAGAGTAAGCAATCCTGAAGAAGTATTATCATTAGACCAAAAAGTAAATATTGTTGTTTTAGACTTTGATGAAGAGAAAAAACGTATTTCATTAGGTATGAAACAATTATACCCTCATCCTTGGGCTTCTTTGGGTGATGACGTACAAGTTGGCTCTAAATTAAAAGGAAAAATTGTAAATGTTGCTGATTATGGTGCGTTCTTAGAAGTAATTCCAGGCGTTGAAGGTTTAATTCACGTTTCTGAAATGTCTTGGTCACAACACTTACGCAACCCACAAGACTTCTTAAAAGTAGGTGATGAAATTGATGTAGTAGTTTTGACTATTGAAAGAGAAGAGAAAAAAATGTCTTTAGGTATCAAACAATTAGTTGAAGACCCTTGGACGAAAAAAGATCTTACTACTAAATATGCTATTAATACAAAACACAAAGGAGTTGTAAGAAACTTGACTACTTTTGGTTTGTTCTTAGAGTTAGAAGAGGGAATTGATGGTTTAGTTCACGTTTCTGATTTGTCTTGGACAAGAAAAGTAAAACACCCTTCTGAATTTGTAAAAGTAGGTGATACTTTAGAAGTCGTAGTGTTAGAATTAGACATCGAAAACAAAAGATTGGCATTAGGTCATAAACAATTAGAGCAAAATCCTTGGGACACGTTTGAAACAATCTTTATACCTGGTACTATTCACCGTTGTACAGTAACTCAAAAAATTGAAAAAGGAGCTTTGTTAGAATTACCTTATGGCGTTGAAGGCTTTTGTGTACAAAAACATTTGGCAAAACAAGATGGTAGTGAAGCAGAATTAGGAGAAGCATTGGATTTTGTAGTAGTAGAGTTTGTAAAAGATGACAGAAAAATAGTTCTTTCTCACTTACGTACTTACAAAAAAGATGCTGAGTTACCAAAAGAAGAAGTTGCTGTTGAAGAAACTCCAGTAGTAACAGAGAAAGTTGCTGTTGTAACTGAAGCAGTAGTAGCAGAAGTTGCAAAAGAAGAAGAAAGTAAATAAGATAAAAAAAATACGGTTTAATTTGGTTACTAAATTGAATTAAACTGTATATATAAAAAATTAGGTTTCGTGGCCGAGTGGTTAGGCAAGGCTCTGCAAAAGCTTCTACAGCGGTTCGAACCCGCTCGAAACCTCAGATAAAAAAATCAACACTTAATTAGTGTTGATTTTTTTTTATGTTAAGAATGATAATGAAATAATTTATTCTTTTTATCTGTTATTATGAACAGAAATCCACGTTTAAAAATCAGTTTCAACAACATTCCAAAACTATAAACACTAATAAAACTGATATAAGCAACTCTCCAAAAGTTTTAAACTTTTGGAGAGTTTATAATAAGTTATATAGATTTTAACTTTTGGAGAGTCCGATAAATCGTATAGTAGTTTAATCAAAATTAAAAAAATATTACTTTGCTAATAAATTCACAAACAAACGAATTGCACCGCTCACACCTGCAGGAATTTGTCTAAAAAAGGAATAACCTGTATAAACAAACTTTCCTTTTCCATAATTTGCCACCAATAAACCACCATCTTGTGGCTTTTCATCTCTATCATTCGAAGATAATACTGCTGTATAATTTTTATCCCAACTTCCTGCAAAATACAAACCTCTTTCTTGTACCCAATTTTTGAAATCTTCTTGTATAATTTGATTAGGAAAATTTAAAATTTGATGTTTTGGACTTAAAAAGCGTATTTCTGCCTGCTCCTCTGTAACTCTCTCACGACTTTGTGTAATTGGAAAAATTCCTAATTCATTTACTTTCAATTCCTGTGGTGTTTGATATTGTACGACCAAAACTCCTCCATTTTTTATATATTGATGCAAATCTTTTTGCTCAACTTTGAGGTGATCTTCTGTATTATAAGCCCTAATACCGACAATAATAGCTTTATAAGCCGTTAGATTTTCTTTTTGCAATAAATTTTTATCCAACATTGTAACTTGATAACCTAATTGAGTGAGATAACGCGGAATTTCATCGCCTGTTCCTGCAATATAACCAATTTTTGGCGGAGAAATCTTAATCTCTAAACGATTTAGTTTTGTTTCTGCAATAGGAAACAATGTTTGTGTAGGAATATGTGCATACTCAATTCGATGAATTCCTTTTGCCTCTATAAAAGGTTGATTATCAATTTGAATGAATGCTTTTATTTGTGCTATCGAAACATTTTTGGGTGGTGTAATTTTTGCAATAATATCAACTTCATCATCTTTTTTAGCCAAATCAAAAGAGTATTCTTCTGGTGTAACTTTCCAATCTTTTGGAATATCTAATTTTAACTTTCCTTTTGATTTATTTTTGCCCGCCTTAATCGTTATTTTTAAATCTTCAGGATTTTCAGAAGCAAAAAGTAATATTTTTTCAGAAAAATTAACCATCACTGTAGGTGTGATTTCCAATGGACGATAAATTTCGCCCTCTTCCGCTTTCACAAATTTATAAGTTACAGGAATTTGAAATTGAAATTGATTATCTTTTATTTTTACATTGACATTGGCAAAAATAAAAGGTTGATTCTCAGGAATGAACAAATTTTGTTCATTTTGAATGATAAAAAACTCATCTTGTTTTTTTTCTATTAACCAATAAGGCTGTGTAGTTGGGAAATTTTTAGGAATAAAATATTTATTTCTTCTCGAATACATTTTTCCTTTTTCTATTTTTACGACTTCACTCCGACCATCAAAATCTCGATGATTGGCAGCAATATGGTACTCAACCTCGATAGAAAAAGGACTATTGTGAGCAATTTCAAGGTTAATATCAATACTATCACTTTGCGACACACTATAATTTTTAGCATTGGCATCTACCCAAAGCCCCAAACAAGATTTAAGAATATTATCAATTTGTTTTATTTTTGGTTGGAGTAAATGCTCATATAATTGATAGTTATTGATGTTTTGAATTTCTTTTCTTACTTTTAATAATAACTCTACACTTTCAAAAGGTTTTTCAGGTTGAAAAGTACGTATTATTTCTGTAATTAACATTTCAATTTTTTGTGTATCAGGGATTTTTTTCCAAGTCAAGTCAATATCATCAAACAAATCATTATTGGCTTTTTTTCCTTTAAAGTGCTGAAACCAATCTATCCTATTACCATAATTTTTACCCGTTCCAAAACCTTGAGATTTGTGCATACTTCTGCTTTCAGCCGCGATAATCAAATTAGACTTTCCCAACAAATAATTAAAGTTACTAATTTCAGTACTAAAAGACTTTGTGCTATCATTGGTTGTATTTCTAAAACCTCTTGAATATTCATTCCAAACCAACCTTGTTATTTGATGTTTTTTTCCCAAACTTGGTTCGTAAGTTTCATCATTTGCCAACTCAAAAGCTTCCAAAGCCAATAAGGTAGATGCCTCATGATGTCCGTGTCCTGCTTCTCGATTAGGTGGAAATCGTGTAATAATAACATCAGGTTTAAAATGTCTTATAATTCTGACCACATCTTTGAGCAATTCTTTTTTGTTCCAAATACTAAAAGTTTCTTGTGCATTTTTAGAGAATCCAAAATCATTTGCTCTCGTAAAAAACTGCTCACCACCATCAATTCTACGTGCTTGCAGAAGTTCTTGTGTACGTATAAGCCCCAAAAGTTCGCTTTGCTCGACACCAATCAAGTTTTGCCCTCCATCACCCCTTGTGAGCGATAAATAACCTGTTCTTACTTTCCTTTCATTGGCAAGATACGCAATAACTGCAGTATTCTCATCATCAGGATGTGCTGCCAAATAAAGTACTGTTCCTAAAACTTGTAGTTTTTTGATTTCATTCAAGATTTCTCCTGTGTTCAATAATTTAGGAGAAGTTTGAGCAAAAACAAAAGTATTAAATAGTAAAACTAATTTAATTCCAAAGATAAGATAAATATGTTTCATTGTATTTTTGATTATGAATAGAAAAACAATTTTTATGCTCAACAAATTCCAACTATGTTGTTAAATAATTTCTTTTTTTTTTTTTTTTTTTATATTTTTTT
>RDZP01000216.1 GCA_004294005.1 Cytophagia bacterium | reverse complement strand
AGAGGCGGGCAAAGACAAAAAAAAGGTTCTAATTTACGCATTAAACTTAAACTTTCTTTACAAGATATTGCAGAAGGAGCTGAAAAACAAGTAAAAATAAAAAGACACACTACTTGTAAACCTTGCTCTGGAACAGGTGCAAAAAATGGTACTGCACTTAGAATATGTCCTACTTGTAATGGTACAGGGCAAACCCGCAGAGTTGTCAATACTATGCTTGGGCAAATGGTAAGTGCTGAAACTTGTAGAACTTGTCAAGGAGAAGGAAAAATTATAGAGCAAAAATGTGAGGTTTGTAAAGGAGAAGGAAGAAACTTGGAGGAAGAAACAATTTCTATCAAAATTCCAGGTGGTGTAATGGAAGGAATGCAATTATCAATGAATGGAAAGGGAAATGTACCTACAAGAGGCGGTGTTGCAGGTGATTTGATTATTTTGGTGGAAGAAGAACAACACCCACAATTACATCGTGAAGGAAAAAATATTATTTTTGAACAAAAAGTGAGCTTTGCTGATGCCGCACTTGGTATTAGTGATGTTGAAATTCCGACAGTAAACGGTACGCATAAAATCAATATTCCCGCAGGTACGCAGCCGGGTAATATGATTACGTTGAAGGGGAAAGGTACCAAAGATATTGAGGGATATGGAAAAGGTGACCAGTTGGTATATGTGAATGTTTGGATTCCTAAATCATTGACAAAACAAGAAAGAGAATTATTAGAGCAACTCAAAGATGCACATAATTTTACTCCAACACCCGAAAAATCAGAAAAGAGTATTTTTACAAGAGTAAGAGATTTTTTTTCTTTTTAATATAGATATTGTATTATTTCAAACCTTCCGAAGATTACAAAATCTTTGGAAGGTTTTATAATTGAATAAAAATATAAATAGTATTTTATTTTTTTTGTATTTTATCAATTTCTATCATAACTTTGCAAAACAGTTGGAAAATAAAATCACAAAAAAAGAAACAGAAAAAGAATGTTAAAAGATAAATCTATATTAATTACAGGTGGAACAGGTTCGTTTGGGCTACGATTTATTCATATATTGCTTCAAAAACATTCTGATAT
>RDZP01000215.1 GCA_004294005.1 Cytophagia bacterium | reverse complement strand
ATATCAATATCAATATCAATATCAATATCAATATCAATATCAATATCAATATCAATATCAATATCAATATCAATATCAATATCAATATAGTAAGTATTTGAAATTTAAAATTGTATAGAATTTCATTACTCTAATGATGATATTTGGTTAAACTAGACTCATAGTTAGTATTATTTAAAAATATGGAATAGCCCATGTACTTACATTTCAAAAGTAAAACATAAATATTTCTTTCAAAACTTCATTAATTATCATTTCTCTAGGGCAAAAGAGGTCAAAAAACGTAGTTTTTTGTGTATTTGGTAATTAAATGGGCTGTTCCATAAAAATATTCATATCAAAACTTTTCCACTTTAAATTATCTTAATATAAAATTTTTTTCACTGAAATTTACTAGATATTTTGATTTCAAATGAAAAAGAAATATAATATTATAACAAAAACAAGACGATTAATACATTAAATTAGAATTATCAATTACTTTTGCTTAATTAAATACAAAATGGAAACCAAGCAACACAAACCAATTATAGGCATTACTTTGGGCGATTTTAATGGAATTGGTCCTGAAATTATCTTAAAAACTATTAACGATGGCGAAATTACTAAGTTTTTTACACCCGTAATTTATGCTTCTTTTGAAATACTTTCAAAATATCGAAAATTATTATCAATGAATGAAGATGTAATTTTTTATTCTATTAAAGAAATTTCTGAAGCTCAAGCAAAAAAAATAAATATTTTAGAATGTTGGCAAGAAAACCACACGCCAGAACCAGGAAAAATTACGGATGTTGCAGGAAAATGTGCCTTTTTATCTTTAAAAATAGCTACTGAGCATCTAAAAAATGGTTTGATTGATGCCATGGTTACGGCTCCTATAAACAAAAAAAATATCCAATCAGCTGATTTTAATTTTATTGGACACACCGAATATTTGCAAGCACAGTTTCAGTCGCCTGAAGTTTTGATGTTTATGGTGAGCGAAAACTTAAAAATTGCTGTCGTTTCAATGCACGTACCGCTTTCGGATGTTAAAAACGATATTACAAAGCCAAAAATTGAGGCTCGTTTGAATA
>RDZP01000178.1 GCA_004294005.1 Cytophagia bacterium | reverse complement strand
TATAGCAGGAGGCACGCGGATAACGCGGATTTTACGGATTTAAACGGATTTTTTACTTTTCTAAAATTTTATCCGTATAAATGTTAGAAGAACCAAAAAAATTTGATAATCTTTTTATCACATAAATTATAAATTCATCAGTTGAACCAATTAGAAACTGAAAACTCAAAAGTAAAATAATATTTATTATTGATGTATCTTCATCATAGTATTTTGCTATAACTCATCAAAATTAAGAACAGTGAGGTCTGAAACTTTCTTTTTTTTACATCTCTTATTTTTATTAGAAAAAATAATATAATTTTCAAAAAAAAAAATTCAAAAATAATTAAATATTATTTTTCTTTGCTTATATTTGTGTGAAAAATATTTAATTTTTCAAACTATAATTCCTTTTAAATTTAATTATCCTACTTAAAATCGTATAAAAATATGGCAGAAGAAAATCGTGAGCGTGATTTGGTGCTTGCACCCAATGAATATGCTTTTATTTCCGACCAAACCAAAGGAAATATTAATGTGTATGTTGGCTCTTACAAAACAAGTTTGGCAAATACAGATAAACCTGTATTTTTTAACAATGACACTAAAAAATTTGAAAGATGTTCGTTAGAAGAAGCCATCAAAACTTTTGTTACTGCACCTGAAGGCTGGTATTTGGTAATGAAAAATCCACCCAAAGATGGACATCAACCCAAAGGAGGCACTAATAACAATTTAGCAGAATTGAATATTGGACGAAAAGTAAATATTCCAGGACCTATCAATTTTGCTTTATGGCCTGGACAAATGGCAAAAGTATTGCATGGGCATCATTTAAGGTCTAATCAATATTTGCTTGTGCGCGTCTATGATGAAGAAGAAGCAAAAAAACATTGGGGAAAAGCAGTTATTAAAACAAAAAATGGTGAAGATAACATAGAGCAAATCAATGATGAAAATCCTGATTTGACAATGGGAAAAACCATCACTATCAAAGGTTCAGCAGTTTCTTTTTATATTCCTCCTACAGGTGTAGAGGTAGTGCGTGATGACTTTGATGACGAATATGTAAGAGAGGCTGTAACATTAGAAAGGCTTGAATATTGTATTTTATTAGATGAAAATGGACATAAAAGATTTATTCAAGGGCCTGCTGTTGTATTTCCTGAGCCTACCGAAGAATTTGTAACCCGAAGTGGTATCAGAAAGTTTAGAGCAATCGAACTCAATGAAATGAGTGGTTTGTATGTGAAAGTAATTGCTCCTTATACAGAAAATAAAATTTCTTATAAAGAAGGAGATGAGTTATTTATCACAGGAAAAGAACAAATGATTTATTATCCACGCCCCGAACACGCTATTATTAAATACGGACAAAAAGAACGTCATTACGCTTTGGCTATTCCCGCAGGTGAAGGACGTTATTGTATGAATAGAAAAACAGGGAAAATTTCACTTATCAAAGGTCCTGCAATGTTTTTACCTGACCCGCGTGAATTTGTATTGATTCGTAGAATTTTGCAAGCAAAACAAGTGTCATTATGGTTCCCTGGCAATGCAGAAGCGTTGGCTTATAACCAAAGTTTACAAAGTTTGGCACAAAATGATAACATTGGTTTTTTGGGTGATATGGAAATCCAACAAGCAAAAGATGAAATCGATTTGTACCAACAAACTAATATAATACCACAACGCTCATCAAAAAAACAAAAAGTATCAAAAGAAATTGCAAGTGATGAATTTGATAGAGAGAGTACTTTTACACCACCAAGAACCATTACATTAGATACAAAATATGATGGTGTAGTTACTATCAACATTTGGACAGGTTACGCAGTGTTAGTCGTGAGCAAAACAGGTGCAAGAAAAGTGGTTGTAGGTCCTCAATCTTATTTATTGGAATATGACGAAACCTTAGAATATTTTGAGCTCTCAACAGGCACACCAAAAACAGACGAAAGAACGATTAAAAGTGTCTATTTGCGTGTATTGCATAACAAAGTTTCTGATGTTATTACTGTCGAAACCTCTGATTATACACAAGTCAATGTTCATTTATCTTATAGACTGAATTTTGAAGGCGAACCTGAAAAGTGGTTTAATGTCGAAAACTATGTTAAATTTTTGACAGATCATTTACGCTCTTTTCTAAGAAATGCTATCAAAAAATATACAATAATGGATTTTTATGCCAATGGTATAGAAATTGTCAGAGATGTTATTTTGGGAAAAACAACCAAAGAGGAAAAAAGACAAGGAAGACTTTTTGAGGAAAATGGTATGAGAATTTATGATATTGAAGTTTTAGACATTCGTTTGAGCGATAATAGTTTGGAAAATCTATTGATTACCACACAACAAGATATTATCAAACAAACTTTGAAAGTTACAGGCGACCAACGTAAATTGGTATTTACAAAAGAATCTGAAAAAATCAGCCAAGAAGTTGCCATAGCAAAAGCAGAAACATCTTCTCAAACCTTAGATTTAGAAAAACAACTCACTAAAAAGGCAACAGAATTGGCTTTGCAAAAGATAGATTCAGAAGTTTCAGCCAGTCAAAAACGACTTGATGCCGAAAAAGAACAACAACATTTCCTTACCGCCATCAATGAAGCAATAATAGGACGTGAAAAAGACAAAGAAAATATGCGTCTTGAAATTGCAAATCAAATTTTGAATCAAGAAATGATGCGTATAAAAGCTGAAGTAGAAGCAGTAGTAGCAAAAGCAGAAGCAGTTTCTCCTGATTTAATAGCCGCATTACAAGCGTTTTCTGACAAGGCATTGGCTGAAAAAATGGCTCAGTCGATGGCTCCTTTAGCAATTTTGGGTGGAAGTAGTGTCGCTGATGTGCTTTCTAAATTATTGAAAGGGAGTGTGATTGAAAAAGTTTTGAATTTGAACAAAGAAAATGAGTAGCAATAAAGACGAAAAAGTAAGTTTTTAAATTTTAAACCTGTAAAATTATAATTGGTTTTACAGGTTTAAATAATTGGTGGCAATTGAAAAAGTCAAAAACAAATAGAAACATTGCATAAGTTGTTGAAAAAATGAGAATTATAGCCAATAATTATAAACTTACCTCCACCGAACAATACCAAAACGCATTAAAACGTGTTTGGGAACTGATGCAAATGCCTCACCCCGTAGGAAGTGCTGAATATACTGAGCTCGACCTACTTGTTTCTTTAATAGAAGATTATGAGGATAATACTTTGTCGATAGGTTTTGATAAGATAGCAGTATATAATTAATTTTGTTATTTTAGTAAAATATTCGGTAATAAATATAAAAAAACAAATGAATTTCGTACAATTACAAGAACTTATTGCAGAAGAATTTGGTGCAAAATCAATTCTTACAACTGATGAAACGAGCATTCCTGCTACAATTACTATTCCCGCAGAAAAAAATGCTGAAATTTGTGATTATTTATTCAAACATCAACAAACTTATTTTGATTTTTTGAGCTGTTTGACAGGTATTGATAATGGAAAAACTACTAATACAATGGAAGTTTTGTATCATTTGTCTTCGATTCCTTATGCTATGCAAATTGCGTTGCGTGTAGAAATATCAAGAGAAAATCCAACTTTAAAAACAGTAAGTCATATTTGGAAAAGTGCGAATTGGCACGAAAGAGAGGCTTTTGATTTGCTCGGAATTGTATTTGAAGGACATCCTGATTTGAGACGAATTTTAATGCCTGCTGATTGGGAAGGCTACCCTTTGCGAAAAGATTATGAAATCCAAACGCATTATCATGGCATCGAAGTCAAATATTAAAATAGCATTTGCCTCTGTTTTGAAGCCTATTGATGATGTGCGTATGTACGAAAAATTGGCTTTATCAGCAATGAAAATTTTGCCTGATGCAACTTTTCATTTGATTGGCTTCAAAACACAAAATAAAATAAATGATGCTACTAAAAATGTGTTTTTTTATCCTATTTTTCGCTTCAAAAGATTGTCATTCAATCGGTTATTAGCCAATTTTAAATTATATAGTTTACTAAAAAAAATAAAACCTACACATCTTGTTATTTGTGCAGTAGAATTGTTGCCAAGTGCAGTTTTGTTTGCTAAAAAAAATAATGTTATTTTGATATATGATGTACAAGAAAATTATGTAGCCAATATTTTATATACCAATACTTATCCTTTTTTGCTTCGAAAAATAATTGCCTATTTTATACGAAAAATAGAAAAATGGGCAGATAAAACCATTCAAACCTATCTTTTAGCAGAAAAAATTTATTTTCAAGAAATGCCTTTTGTTCAAAAAAAAAGTATTTTTTTAGAAAATAAATCTATTATTGAACAAGAAAAAGCCAATCAAAACAATACAAATCAGTATCAAAATTTTATTATTGCAGGTACTTTGGCTGAAAGTTATGGGCTTTTTGTAGGAATAAAATGGGCTGAAAGAATGCAAAAAAAAATCAATGATTTTCAACTTACTATTATCGGAAATTGTGCTAAAATCAGTGATTTTGAAACGCTTAAAAATTACTCAAAAAAATACAAATGGATACATTTATTAGCAGATACACAACCAATTCCTCACCAAAAAATCATTGAAACTATCCAAAAAAATGATATTTGGTTAATGCCTTATATCCCTGAAAAGCATTTATTACAACGTATTCCTACTAAGTTTTATGAAGGTTTAGCCTTGAAAAAAATAATGATTATCCAAAAAAATAGTTATTGGGAAAGTTTTTTTCAACAATTTGATTTCAAAACTGCTATTTTTATCGATTTTATCGATGATGAGAATATTAATTTTCATTTTGATAACTTTTATAATGATGTAAATTTACCTGATTTAATTTTTTGGAAAAATGAAGAAAAAGTTTGGCAAAATTTTTTAACTTTGAGCGTAGATAAAATGAAATAAAAAATAAACCAAATATTTAGGTACTTTTGGTGCAAGCGTGGACGCTTGCACTAATTATTATCTTGTGCAAGCGTCCACGCCAATGCTGTCAATTTAAGAAAAAAAACAATATTTTTATGTTATTTTAAAACAAAAAATAAGATATTTTATTTGTTTTTATAATGTTTTTTTATGATAAAATAATTAAGTTGACAGCAT
>RDZP01000214.1 GCA_004294005.1 Cytophagia bacterium | reverse complement strand
GCTGCAAAGTTTGGGCATACGTTTTTTGTTGCCCCCCCCAAAGTAATAATAGCGCTAAAACAGTTACCCTAACTTTCATTGATTTTTAAGCTTAGTTTAACCTACTTAGGCGCACATAATCTAACAAGGCCTGATTAACGTTTATGTTCATATTTTCATTGGCAGGCCTAAAAGTAATTTCGATAGTGTGCTTGCCCTTAAATAAATAATACTTGGGGGCATTGCTAAAGCCCCAATCGCTCCATTGCTTATCGCCCCTTTGTGGAAAAACCATGCTTTCAATGGTTCTTCCATCAATTAATAAAGTTCTGATAGCTGCCTTATTATTTTGTCCAAGTTCGCCATTGCCATTTGCGTATCTTAAATCAATAGCAAAATAACCGCCCAGTTCTAAGTTTATGGGTAGGGTTACTGTGTTGTTTTTGGTTTTGCTTATTTCTACAAAACCCTTACCTGTATAACCTTTTACATTTTTTATGGTTGAGGTGGTATCATCGCCTAGCTCAAATATCAAAACTTTTTTATACGGAACTATAAGAGGCTCGGAGGCAAAGGACTCATGCTTTTTGGCATCAATAGCTATAACTTGATATTCGGAATAGGTAGAGTCTTTTTTAACGCTTAACGATAATTTATCGGTAACAATAAGGGTTTTACCATTTCGTAGTAACTTATACTGTGCTGCTGTTTTGGTTTTGCTCCATTTTAATATTCCATTTTTATACGATAACATTGGCGTTTGTGGTGCAATATCGTTGCTTACTTTATTTATTTTATCATTAGGGAAATCGGTATTTGTTAATACAATATTTACGGTATGCTTACCCTCTAAATTTGCGGGTATTTCGTTATCAGGCACTAAGTTGTTATCTAAAAGTATAAAACGCACTTTGCCGTAGCCTACCATGGTAATATCTAATACGGCGTTTCGGTACTTAAAGTTGGTAAGCGTACGTGTATCGGCGAAAGCCTTAGGCACAAAAGGGTGAAACAGTAAACTATTGGTTTTAAACTCTATACCAAAAAACACCCTGTGTACTAAACTTATATTTCCGGATAAGCTCCACAACATATTGCTAGAATTTATGG
>RDZP01000177.1 GCA_004294005.1 Cytophagia bacterium | reverse complement strand
ACGAGAAAAAGAATTACAGTCTATCATCATTGCAATGTTAGAAGATGGATTTACTGATGAAAAAATAATGAAATTACTTCATATCAATATTGATTTTTTACTCAAAGCGAAAAAATCAATTGGTGTATAAATAAAAAATGGTTTTACTAAACTTTATGCGGAAATTTATAGTAGGAGGCACGCTGATAACGCGGATTTTACGGATTTGAACGAATTTTTTATTTTTGTAAAATTTTATCTGTATAAATGTTAAAAGAACCTAAAAAATATAACGAAAAAAAATTAAAACTTGTTATTTTGTATTTTGCGATAGTGATAGAAGCAGGATTGCAGAGACAAAGAGAGAGAAAAACAAGGTCTCCGAAGTTTTTTCTCTCTCTTTTGGCTCTGTGCTTTGCACGATAGCCCGTAATCGCCCAAAATTATTTTTTTCATCAATAAAACTACAAATATAAACCTTTATTTTACTGTTCTAATCTATCAAAAAAAACAATGGTCTATAAAAATTACTCTCTAAAAAATTATAATACTTTTGGCTTTGATGTAAAAACCAATTACTTTGCAACTTTTGAAAATAAAAACGAATTAATCACTTTATTAAATGATTTTGAAAATCAACCTTTACTGATATTGGGCGGAGGAAGCAATATTTTATTCACAAAGGATTTTGAAGGTTTGGTATTACAAAATAATGTGAAAGGTTTTCAAATCATAGAACAGAGTGAAGAATATGCAAAAATAAAAGTAGGTGCAGGAGAAAATTGGCATACTTTCGTATTGCATTGTATTGAAAATAACTGGTGTGGCATCGAAAATTTATCGCTCATACCCGGAACAGTTGGTGCTGCACCTATTCAAAATATTGGTGCTTATGGCGTTGAAATCAAAGATTTTATCGAATCAGTAATTGCTCTCGACATAGAAAGCAAAGAAATCCATCAAATTGATGTACTTGATTGTGAATTTGGTTACAGAGATAGTCTGTTTAAAAATAAAAAAAAAGGAAAATATATCATTATTGAAGTTGTATTTCTTTTTTCTAAAATTCCAAATTTAAAATTAGAATATGGTGATATTCAAAATACACTCAAAAATATGAAAATTGAAGCACCTTATACTATCAAAAATATCAGCGACACCGTTTGTTATATTCGCCAAACTAAATTACCTAATCCAAATGAAATAGGCAATGCAGGAAGTTTTTTTAAAAACCCTGAAATTGATATAAATCTTTTTAAAAAATTAAAAGAAGAGTATCCTGAAATGCCATTTTATGCAAGTACCTTACCCAATAAAATCAAAATCCCTGCAGGTTGGTTGATAGAAAAAACTGGTTGGAAAGGAAAAAAATATGAAAATGTAGGCGTACACGAAAAACAAGCATTGGTTTTGGTCAATTATGGCAAAGGAAATGGACAAGAAATTCTTAATCTCTCAAAACAAATTCAAAATACTATCAAAGAAATTTTTGGTATTGATTTAGATACCGAAGTAAATATTATTTAACAATGGAATTACAAGAAAAAATGAAACAAGCACCACTGCAACAACGTTGGGAGTGGTTTTTAGACAAATTAACAACAATTATCGGAAAAAGACCGCAAGATGTGGAAGCAATCGTTTATTTAATTGGCGTGCAAGAATTAGGACAAGGATTTAGAACATTCTCTAAAGAAGAAAAACAAGATTTGATGCACATTGCTACTTGTAGATTGTTGAGTAAAATTGGTTTTTTTGAATTAGAAGGACACGATAAAGACGGCTGGCCTCATTGGAAAAGAATCAAAAATGTACCTTTTTTGACGCATGATGACCAAGAAGATTTACTCAAAACACAAATTATGGATTATTTTGAGGAAGAAGAAATTTTTTAATTTGAAAATTTTATTTGACTTATCAATGTATTAGATTTTAAATAACAAAAGTAAATTTATTGACTGATATAAAGATTTTTCAAAATAAATTTGATTTTAATTTTTTTTTGCTTATCTTTGTATATCTTTTTTTAAAATATTTTATTCTCTATTATTTTTTTGATAGAGATTTTTTTATAGTTTTTAATACTCATTAATATGATTAACGAAGAAATACGCAACAAAGCACAAAGTTGGCTTTTGGGTAATTATGATAAAGAAACAAAAACACAAATTCAAAAATGGTATGAAGAAGAAAATTATACCGAATTGGTGGAAGCATTTTATCAAGATTTAGAATTTGGAACAGGTGGATTACGCGGAATTATGGGCATTGGCTCTAATAGAGTGAATAAATATACCATTGGTGCCGCCACACAAGGCTTGGCAAACTATCTCAAAGAATCATTCCCAAAACAAAAAATCAGAGTTGCTATTGCTCACGATAGTCGAAATAACAGTCGATATTTTGCTGAAATCACAGCCCAAATTTTTGCCAACAACGGAATTTTAGTTTATTTAGTGCCTGAATTACGCCCCACTCCTTTTTTATCTTTTGCCATCAGGCATCTTAATTGTAAAAGTGGGGTAATTATTACTGCTTCACATAATCCAAAAGAATACAATGGATACAAGGCATATTGGACAGACGGAAGTCAGTTAGTAGCACCTCATGATAAAAATGTATTGGCTGAAATTAGAAAAGTTAAAATTGATGACATTGATTTTAATATCACAAAACAACATCCTAATATTTCAATCATTGGTGATGAAGTTGAAAACGCTTATTATGAAGCCGTCAAATCACTTTCATTAGCACCTAAAGCCATCAAAAAACAAGAAAATTTAAAAATAGTTTACACGCCTATTCATGGCTCAGGTGTTACGATGGTGCCAAAAGCATTGGAAAATTTAGGCTTCAAAAATATAAATGTAGTCTATTTGCAATCAACTCCTGATGGTAATTTTCCAACAGTTATTTATCCAAATCCTGAGGAAGCAGAAGCATTAGCGTTAGGCTTGGAAGAATGTATGAGAATTGACGCAGATTTATTATTAGGAACTGACCCTGACGCTGATAGAGTAGGCATTGCCATCAAAAACCATCATCAAAAATGGCAATTATTAAACGGAAATCAAACTGCTTCTTTGTTGATTTATTATCTTTTGAAAGGTTGGGAAAAAAATCAAAAACTAAAAGGAAATGAATACATTGTTAAAACCATTGTTACTTCTTATTTATTAAATGAAATTGCTAATCATTACAAAGTAGAATGTTTTGATACTTTGACAGGTTTTAAATACATTGCTGAATATTTAAGAAATTTAGAAGGAAAAAAAACATATATTGGTGGTGGTGAAGAAAGTTATGGATTTTTAGCAGGTGATTTTGTCAGAGATAAAGATGCTGTTTCAGCTTGTGCTTTAATTGCAGAAATGACAGCAGTTGCCAAAAATGAAGGAAAAACTTTATTTGATGAACTAATAGAAATGTATATCAAATTTGGTTTATATTGGGAAAAATTACTTTCTTTCACAAAAAAAGGCAAAAATGGACAAGAAGAAATCAAAAATTTGATGGAAAGATACAGAAAAACTCCACCACAAACATTAGGCGGTGAAAAGGTAATAAAAGTAAAAGATTATCAATTATCTATCGAAAAAAATTTAGTAGATAAAACAACTTCCAAATTAAATTTTGAAGCCTCAAATGTATTACAATTCATCACAGAATCAGGAAGTGTAATCTCTGCACGCCCCTCAGGTACAGAACCTAAAATCAAATTTTATTTTAGTGTCAAAACAAATTTACCTGACAAAAAAAGTTTTGATAAAAAAGTAACAGAATTAGAAAGCAAAATTGCTTCAATGTCTGATGATTTAGGTTTAGGATAATATTTTAACAAAATAAAAAGACGTTGTTACTTTAGAAAAATAACAACGTCTTTTTATTTCATAAAAAAAGAAAAATCCTGAAAATCCTGAAATCCTGTCTAAAAAGAAACTAAAACCAACCTTTTCTTGATATTGTTTTTTCTAATATTTTTTCAATATTATCGGGTAAATTTGGAAAAAAATCAATTCCCGTTTCTTCTTCCAATTGATCAATAGAAACCACAAACTCAGCCAATACTTTTTTAGAAGGCTCATTTTTCATTTTAAAAGCAATCGCACTATAAGTACCATTACTTTTACGTTCCAACAAAATTTTATAATAATATTCAGGAACAGAAATTTTATTTTTAACACCAATCGTTTCGAGTCCTTCTCTCAAAATAGGTCCTGTTACAATATATAGATTTTCTTTGGTTTTTACCCAATATCTTACCCTTTCTTCTAAGTGTTTCCAAATTCCTCTATTAAATTGTGG
Source organism: Cytophagia bacterium (assembly GCA_004294005.1). Taxonomy (GTDB): domain Bacteria; phylum Bacteroidota; class Bacteroidia; order Cytophagales; family Microscillaceae; genus RDXZ01. The sequence continues at coordinate 821 of RDZP01000177.1, read as the reverse complement.
CGTTTGTGGAGACATATTACTCATATAAAAACTCTCACTTTTTGCTTCTTGCGAAAAATTAAAATCTGCCGCAGGCGCTAAATGTCCTCTATCATAACCCGATTTTGTATAATCGTTAGGTTTTGCAGAACCCGTTTTTACTTTTTTATCTTCCAAAAACTTATCTCTTTCACCATCTCCTTCCGTTTCATCAGCTGTCAGTTTATACGCCACCCATTCCGCTTGTTCATGTTCCTCACGATAGCGCAAAGTATAATATTTATGTTGAATCACTGCTTCATCATTTTTTTTGTGAGCAGGCAAGCCCCACAATTCATCATCATTGAGATTATGTTTGTTATTTTCAACCTTTTTCTTAGGTTTTGACTTAGGTTTTGCAGCCATTGCCATTCTGACAAGATTTGTCGAATCTTTTTCAACATCTTCAAAAACTTCGTCATCATTTTCCTTTACATTGTTAATTTGCTCTGTTATAATAGGAGTAACAGATGTATTTTTTTTAGGCGGTGGAGTTTGAGTAAATCCTATCGAAATTTGCCAAGACAATAAAAATAAAAATAGATGATAGATTTTCATACGTTATTACATTTAAGAAATTAAATTTGATAGCTAAGTTACGCAAAAAAAGTAACAATATTGTATTCTTATAAAAAAAATAACATATTTGCTCAATTTATTTTTTTGATAAATATTGAATGAATAAAATATTAACTAAAAAAGGTGAATTTGGGCGATTACGTGCTATCGTGCAAAGCACAGAGCCAAAAAAGAGAGAAAAAACTCGCAAAGCCTCGTTTTTCTCTCTTTTTGTCTCTGCAAGT
>RDZP01000176.1 GCA_004294005.1 Cytophagia bacterium | reverse complement strand
CAAAATAAAATCCGCGTTTGAAAATCAGCGTTATCCGCGTTCCAACACCATAGAACGCTGATAAAACTGATTTTCAAACGCGGATTGAAGAAAAATACAGTGTTGTCAGTACTGAATATTGAATGGAATTATTAAAAAAATCTCATTTTTAGGTGCATTTAACCTGTTTTTTTGAAATAATAAATAAAAAGATGTATCTTTGCAATAAAAAAAATAGTATGGGCTATAGTAATTATAAAAACCTCAAACAAACGCTAAAAAAGCTTAATTTAGAGGAAAACAACTTACTTTTATTTCCTAATTTAGAACTTGTAGCACCTTCAGATTGGTTGTTACAAACACTTGCTATTGCCGATAGAACACCACTTACCAACGAAAAAAGTAAGTCAGAAAGAATAGTTTCACCTATTCTACTCGAAGTAGCTTTGCAATACGAGTCAAAAGTTACACTTTATTCAGGTGAAGACCTTACAGTTGATCCAAGCCTTGACCTCAATGGTGAATGTGATTTTTTTATTTCCAAACATCCCCGTAAAAGTGTAATGCAAGCACCTATTATTACATTTGTAGAGGCAAAAGATGAAGATTTTGAGTATGGACAAGCACAATGTATCGCACAAATGTACGCTTCTCTTATTTTTAATGAACAAGAAGGGAAACCTGTCCCTTTTGTGTATGGTTGTGCTGTAACCTCAGGCGAGTGGAAATTTCTAAAATTAGAAAAAAATAAAGTTTTTATAGATACTAAAACCTATTATCTGAATGAAATCTCTAAAATATTAGGTGTTTTTCATCAAATTATACAATGTTTTTTAGATTAAATTTTTTAGTTATTGTAATAAGTATGTTATAGAAATATTGATATTCTCTCACTAAAAATTCAGTATAAATGATAGAATATAAGCTATAAATCAATTTTTTTTGAATAGATATGCCAAAAAAATAATATTTTTCAAAAAGTATTTATATTTTTAAAAATTAGTTTGTACCTTTGCACGTTGCTTTCATTTATACTTCAAAATAATAATGCGTTTTTGTTATTTTTTCAGTTTGTTTTTTTTTATTGTTTCTTTTAATTTGTCAGCTCAACAAGATGAACTAAGAGAAGCCATCAAAAACTATGAAAAAGAATTTCAAAATGCCGAAAAAGATAGCCTTAGATTAGAAGTATTGATTAAATTGGCAAATATTTATGGCGAAATTTCATTAGATAGTTCTTTGATTTTTCAGGAAAAAGCAGAAAAAATTGCTCGTAATGCACACGAAAAAGAACTATTATTAAGAGTTTTAATTTTGAGTGGTAACACATACAGAATCAGGGATAATGTAAAAAAATCTCTCTACTATTATGAAGAAGCCGAAAAAGTAATGAAAAGATTGCCCGTTACAAAACGTGATGCTTATACTTTGTATTATTTGGCAGGTATTTATAGAAATCAAGGAAAAATAGAAATTGCGGAGAAGCATTATATCAGTGCGTTAGAAATAGTAGAAGCACAAAAAAGTGCTGAGAGTAATAATTTAAAATATGTCATTTTGAATGGATTGATTGAGCTCTATAAAAATGATGAGGATTTTAGAAAAGCAGAATTTTATCTCAAAAGTTTACAAAAAGTTGTCAGTGGATTAGATAATACTGATTTAGTTGCTTTGAATAAAAACGAAGCGTATGAATATACAAAAGATATTCAAAATACAATCAAAAGCCTTGAAAATTCAAAATATAGAACAATTACATACAGTATTTTTGGTATTTTTGTTACAATATTGATTAGTTATATATTTTGGCTCTATCAAACTAAAAAAAGGCGTGAGCAAAATAATGCTGTCTTGGCTGCTAAAAATAGTGAATTAGAAGTTGAAAGACAAAAATCAGATGCATTATTACTTAATATTTTACCAAAAGAAGTCGCAGATGAACTGAAAGAATTTGGAAAAGCAAAAGCAAAACAATATACACGTGCCACAGTTTTATTCACTGACTTTAAAGGATTTACAAATATATCTTCTGGGCTAACCCCTGAAAAATTAATTGGCGAATTGAATGATTGTTTTGTAATGTTTGATGAAATTATACAAAAATATAATATTGAACGCATAAAAACCATTGGCGATGCGTTTATGTGTGTGGGTGGTATTCCTTCTATCAATAATACAAATCCAATTGATGCCGTATTAGCAGGTCTTGAAATGCAAAGAGCAATGAAACTAAGACGGAAAGAAAAACTGGAAAAAAATTCTGACTATTGGCAATGTAGATTAGGTATCAATACTGGAGAAGTAATTGCAGGAGTAATTGGAATAACTAAATTTGCTTATGATATTTGGGGAGATACTGTGAATGTTGCAAGTAGAATGGAAGCAAATGGAGAAGTGGACATGGTTAATATTTCTGAGAACACTTATTTTTTAGTCAAAGATTTTTTTGTTTGCCTACCAAGAGGAAAACTGGTCGTAAAAGGAAAAGGAGAGATGGAAATGTTTTTTGTAGAAGGTATAAAGCCTGATATGTCTTTAAGAGAAGAAGGTATTGAGCCTAATGAAAGTTTTTGGCGTTTGGTAGAAGAAAGATTTTTTATTTTACAAAAATATTAATTGTACTTATAATACAATGCTTTTAGAGGGAAATAAATACCAAATCATTTAAAATCAAGATAATCAATTGTAAAAATCGATAAAATCTTATAAATCTTAGTATAAATTTGGAAAATAAAAAATAATTATTTATTTTTGTCCTAAAAATAATTCAACAACCAAAAAATAACAATCATTTTTTTGGTTAATTAATTAAAATATAGTTACCACCTAATTTAATGAACAACATAGATTCATTAAAATAAAATAAAATATATGAGTGCAAAATACAATGCTGTGATGTTGATTGATGATAATGAAATAGACAATCTTATCAATCAAAAAATTATAGAATCTTCTACTATTTCTAACCATATTTTTACGCATACAGGCGGAAAAAGTGCGATAGAGTTTTTAAAAAATGCTGAAAAAATAGCCATAGCAGCAGGTAATCAGTCTTTAATGCCTGAGATTATTTTTTTAGATATTGATATGCCTTTAATGGACGGATTTCAGTTTTTAGATGAGTTTGAAAATTTATCTGAAAATATTCGTAATCATTGCAAAATAGTAATGCTTACTTCTTCTATTAATTCGCGTGATGTAAAAAAATCAAAACGTTATACGAATGTAAAAGAATATCTTAATAAGCCTTTGACAAAAGAAAGTTTGAAAGCATTAAGTATTTAATCAAAAAAAATTATTAATAAAAAAACTTTCTAAGAAATTATCTTTTTAGAAAGCTTTTTATTTTAATTATTAGTCTGTCGTCTTTCAATTATTCTACAACTTCTATTGCTTTACTTTCATTGTGCAATCTATCTACTGCACTCACAAAATATTTATATTTTTTATCACTTAATTTTTCATAAAATATTGTTTCCCTTTGAATAGATACAATATTTTTGGCATCTTCAAAATCTAATTTATCGATTATTTTTTCATCTTTGTCCTTTTTATCTATTTCTTCAAAACGATAAACTACATAATAAACTGCTTTTTCTTGTGGCAAAGTGGTGTGTGCTGTTTCCCATTTCAAAATTACTCTTTTTTCTGTGTATATTTTTTTTAAATTTTGAGGTGTTTCGGGTGGGGTGTTATCTTTCCAAGGCATTGTAGGAATCATTGCAGTACGATAATAATATTTTTGGTGAATTGTATCTGTAACATACAAATAATTATCCATCAAAGATTTTGCTCTAAAATAAGCACTTCCTGAAATTTCAGGAATGGAGCGATTAAGATTGATTTGTAAAGGAATTTCTTTTTTATTTTGCCACTGGTCACCTTCTTCCCCTCTTATCTTATAAAAAGCCTGTCCAATATACACATGTCTATTGAATGAATTTTTTGCCCACCAATTGACCAACTCTTTATAATCTGCTTTTTTGTGTCCGATATGCCAATAAAGTTGAGGTGCTACATAATCAATCCAACCATTTTCTAACCATTTTCTCACATCAGCCCCCAAAACATCATAACAAGTCTGCCCAACTTCAGTATTTGAACCTCTGCTGTCTTCAGATTTATTTCTCCAAACGCCAAATGGACTGATACCTAATTTGACATAAGGTTTTTTGATTTGTAAACTATCATGGATAGTTTTTATCAAAATATCTACGTTACTTCTTCTCCAATCTGCTAAATTTGTAAATTTACCTTTATAATTTTGATAAGTGATTTCATCAGGAAATTCTTTATTATTGATTTTATAAGGATAAAAATAATCATCAAAATGTACACCATCAATATCATATCTTTTTACAACATCCATAATAATATTAATAAGATATTTTCTTACTTCGGGCAAACCTGGGTTAAAATGAATTTGTTTGTTGTATTCCAAAAACCAATTAGGTTGTAATTTTGTGATATGATTAGGAGCAATACTTGATTTTTTTTGTCTATAAATAGCACGATAAGGATTAAACCAAGCGTGTAATTCCATGTTTCTCTTGTGTGCTTCCTCTATGATATATGCCAATGGGTCAAAGTCTGTTTCGGGTGATTTGCCTTGTTTTCCACAAAGCCATTCTGACCATAATTCATATTTACTTTTATAAAAAGCGTCAGCAGAAGGTCTTACTTGAAAAAAAATGGCATTAATTCCCCTGCGTACATGAAAATCTAAAATACTTCTTAGTTCTGATTTTTGTTGTGTAACTGATAAATTAGGTTTTGAAGGAAAATCTTTATTATCTAAAGTTACAATCCAAACGGCTCTCATTTCTCTTTTTGGAGATGGAATAATGCTATCGTCTAATTTTTGAGATTGAGAAGTGCATTGTGGAAAAAATAAAAATAGGAATAGAATAAAAAAAATAGAATAGTTGAAAGGCATTTTTTAGAATAGATAATTTTTTGAATGTGCAAATATAAAATAAAAATTATATTTTCTATTGAAATAGCATTAAAAAATAAGAAAAAAAGGCTTTATATGATTTTTTTGAAAATGTTGAATTGTAAAAATGTAGATAAAACAGACTAAAAGATTAGAACTCAAAAATCTATTTTTCTAAAAAAATTTAAAATAATTAATGTAAGTTGCGTAATATTTTTTTATTTAAATTCTTTTTGCAAAGTTATTGCAATAATTGAAATCAATATTTTTAATAAAAAACCAGCAGATGTTAC
>RDZP01000213.1 GCA_004294005.1 Cytophagia bacterium | reverse complement strand
GCCATTATCTTATCGTCTTGGGCTTGGCTCTCATCTAAATAAACCAAAAAACTACGGTTGGCATTGTCTTCATAAATCCCCTCACGGGTGGTACAACCCGCCACACTTACCGGGCCTTCTACCGTTAGCGTAATGGTTTTGGTCATACCTCGGGTATCTTTAAACGTTACCGTTTTGCTAATGCGTTTCTTGCTCTGCAACTCTCTCAACGGAAACAGTACGTTCATTGCGCCCTCCAAATCTTCTATCAATATCAGTTTATGGCTCAGCTCGGTTTGCCCAAAATAGTAAAAGGCGTTTTCGGACAGTGAGGTAATTTCCAGCTTGTCTTCTTCGGGTATCAGCTCGCCCACTTTTTCTTGTAAATGGGTTTTGCCTGTTCCGCTGCTGCCCAAACTTATAATGTGCAAAGGCTGGCTTAATTTTCGGCTGGTAAATATCAGGTACATCAACAGGCGGTTTTGTTCTTCGCCCACTACCCCACTGTTGCCTATCGCTTCGCTGGTGCGCTCCATTAAATTTGGGGCGGTTAAAAAGTCTTTGGCGGCGGTTATTTCTTCGTTTGTAAGGGTTTTGTGGCTGTTTTTCGGGTTTTCGTTTTCCTGTATTTTGCTTAATCTATAGCTTTCCAGCTGGTTGGTAATATCGGCCAGGGCTTGTGCTACGGCAGTACTACCTACTTCCAACCGTTCGGCGGTTTTGCGTATCAGTTTTTCTACTTGGCTATCATTGTACAGATCTAAATTTTGTCGCAGGGCTAAGTCAGCGATATCGGGGTTATTGAGGTAATGCTTAAACTTTCGCTCGGTGATTTCTATTTTCAGGGTTACCCGCAGGCGGTCGAGACCGTCTAGCCTTATCCCACCCAGCAGGGTAAACCGCATTTCCTCGGTGGTGTAGGTAATGGATGCGGGGTTGGCGTGGTGGAGGGTGGGCATAGTGAAAATATTTTTTAAAAGTTAAACACAACTGATTAGGTGCAAATATACCTATTTTGTTTTATTTGAAAAACTTTTAAGTGTTTTATATACCCAAACAGTTTTGTTATGTTTGCATTTCAATTACTAATCAGCAAATAATACAACGATATGGGTTTAGAAGCAAGG
>RDZP01000035.1 GCA_004294005.1 Cytophagia bacterium | reverse complement strand
AGGTCTGACTATTATTTCAAATTACCACCAAAAATATCTTAATCCACACAGATTTTATTTATAAGTAATTGAAAATAAATTGTTTATAAATAAAAATTACCCCGAACTTACGTAAACCTTAGAAATATTGTTAAAGAACGCTTTATTACTAATTTTATGTTACGCATTATTTTTGGAAAAGTTTTTGCTAAATCTTAAATAACTTTTATTGACTACAATATGGAACGTTCAGCTATACATCAAATTATCGATACTTTTCAAACTTCTTTTGAAACACTTAAAATTAAAATTACAGACAGAGAAGTCGAACATTTAGGATTATTGGTATATAATGCAATGATTGGCAACCGCCGCAAATTTCATTTACCCGAACATTCTTTGTTAGTAATGAAAGATTTACAAAATCCACTTCAAAAATTAGCCGTTTTATTTCATGATGTTGTTTATTTTCAGGTAGATAATGGCTATCCCGAAAATCTCAAAGATTTATTAGAAGATTTTGCAGAAATCAACGAAGAAAATGAAGTTTTTATTATCAAAAGTCATTTTACAGAGTATGATATTACTTTTAGATTGGTATTAGATATTTTTGGACTACGTTTGGGCGAAAAACTCTCTCCTTTTCAAGGCTTAAATGAATTTTTAAGTGCAGTAACAGCAGTCAAATTATTAGAACCATTTTTATCTAACAAAAATCTTACAAGCATCGCTACTTGTATCGAAGCAACGATTCCATTTCGACACGAAACAAAAATATGGAGTTTTCAAAAAATAGAAGACAAACTCAATCAATTAAACGAAAAATATAAACTTGATTATAAACCAAAAGAAATTGAAAAAACCGTTAAAATGGCGGTAGAGGTTGGAAATGCTGATGTACTTAATTTTTCTGATAAAAACACAGGGCGTTTTTTGGATAATACTTGGTTGCTTATTTTCGAATCAAATAATATTCAAACCAATCAAAATGGTTATTCTTATTCTATTATTAGGTACAGAGAAGGCATTATGCGTACAGAGAATTTTATTCGCTTGTTAAACCCTGATACTATTTTTCACGAATATAAAAACACACCTGATGAAGAAACTTTTGCTTATTTACGTTCACAAGCAAGAAGTAATTTATTAATTGCCTGTGAATATTTACAAATAAAACTACTTTTAGCAACTATTTTGGAGGCTTTTGCTATCGTAACAGGAGAAGATGTACCACTTTCTTTGTTTACGGGTGGCGTTAGAAATAGTCAAAGTAAACATCATATTGATAGAGTAGAGGATTTTTTACCAACGCCCGAAGTTTTGTATCCAAATAGTTATTGTCAGCCTGATGTTTTATATTTATTAGAACATGGGCGTGCGTCTGAAACAGATTTTGATATGAAAAACTCACCTCTTTCTGCTTATATGTATCGTTGTTTGGGGTCTCAAAGATGTAATGAAATTGTAGAAAAAGCAAGAGATTTATTCAATGAAAAGATTTATTATTATGAATTTTTAGACTTTATTGACAAACCAATTATTTCCATATTAGCAAAAGCTTGTGCAAAAATGGCAACTACAAGAGCAAAAGGTTTGTCTAAATACTTTTGATAAGAGTTCTTTCTTATCAAATTTATCATTTTCTTAATATACGCAAAATAAAATAATTTTAGGATACAAAAACATAGTTTTTTAGTTGTTATTTATTTTCGTCTTACAACCATTTGTGCGGATAAAATTTAGAAAAATAAAATCCGTTCAAATCCGTAAAATCTGTGTTATATGTGTGCTTACTGTGATAAATTTCCATACAAAATTTAGTAGAACCATTTTTTTTAAACTTCCGCTACTTATTCACAATTATTTAATACATTTATCTTTGTGTTGAATAAAAACTTTATTACTTTTGCAAAAAATAAATTTCTCAATGAAAAAACTTTTACTTTTTTTGTGCATTATTTGTCTATCACAAAACATTTTTGCACAATCATCAGCCATAAAAGGCAAAGTACAAACCTCACCAATTTCAGACCAAGCACAGCCTGAAGATGCGGTAGGCGTTACGGTGAGCTTAGTCGGAACGCTACAAGGAACGGTTACAGACTTAGATGGAAACTTCATCATCAGAGGTCTTTCCCCTGGAAGATATGATATAATTGTTTCTTTGATAGGTTATGTATCAGATACAGTCAAAAGTATTCAGGTACAAAACAACCTCGAAACCATTCTTTCAACCATTACCTTGAAAGAAGAAAAAGCATTAGGATTAGAAGAAGTGGAAATTTTTGCCAATATGATTGATGGCAAAAGACAACCACCTACCCCGATTGCTACTATTTCACAACAAGAAATAGAAGAAAAAATGGGCGCACAAGACTTTCCTGAAATGCTTAAATCTACGCCCGGTGTTTTTGTGAATACAGGCGGCGGAAGCTGGGGCGATTCTCAAATTCGTGTACGCGGTTTTACTTCTGAAAATACCGCCACATTATTCAACGGTATTCCCGTCAATGATATGGAAAGTGGACGTGTATTTTGGGCAAATTGGAACGGATTGCAAGACGTAACCCGTAATCAACAAGTACAAAGAGGCTTAGGAGTAAGCAAGTTGGCAATTAGCTCTGTTGGTGGAACGATGAACATCATCACCAATCCCGCAGAACACAGAAAAGGAGCAAGAATGTCCCAAACTTTTTCTAATCGTGCTTTTCAACACGGCACTACTTGGAAATATTCAACAGGATTAAGCAAATCAGACTGGGCAGCAACCGCAGTAGTAGCACGCCGTTGGGGTGAAGGTTTTAGAGAAGGTACAAATGTAGATTCTTGGAGTTATTTTTTATCTGTTCACAAACGCATCAAATCACACCAATTTATACTTACAGGTTTTGGCGTATTACAAAATAATGCAAGAGGTGGTAGAGCAACTGACGAAAATTATGCCACAGTAGGACGTACTAATTATAATCCAAATTGGGGAACTTACAGAGGCGGTACATTAAACGGAAACGTGAACAGAAGTAGCAAACCAATGATTTCTTTGAATCATTATTGGGATATTACAAGCAAAATTACATTATCGACTGCTGTATATTATTCTTGGGCAGATGCAGGTGGAAGTGCCTTAGATAGAACATCAGGTACAGGTATCAATATTGCTACATCACGTTTTGATATTTTACCCAATCCAACTTCTATCAATAGTAATTCTGCCAATTTTCAAGTAGATTTTGATAGATTAGAAAGTATTAATAGCAATAACTTTGTAACTATTCCTAATGCAAATGGTTCAGGAATACCTTTTTCAGGCAATCGTTCAAAATACATCATTCGTGAATCAGTCAATAATCATCAATGGGCAGGAGCAATCACTACTTTGAATGCTGATATTAATGACAAACTAAGCATCACCGCAGGTTTAGATTGGCGTTGGTATCGTGGATTTCATTATCAACAAGTAACTAATTTGTTAGGTGGTGATTTTTGGTTAGATGTAGATAGAAATAACAATAATTCTGACAATAATTTAGCAATTCCTAATAGAGTTACAAGAGAAGGCGATAGAATTGGTTATGATTACAACGGAACAGTGCGTTGGTTGGGTGCTTTTGTGCAAGCAGAATACTCTCCTATCAAAAATTTAGATTTATTTTTGACTGCCAATTACGTTTATAATGATTTTCAACGCAACGGAAAAGTTTGGAACGGAAAATATCCTGACAATTCATTAGGACTTTCTCCACTTTATACTTTCCAAAACTATACCCTTAAAGCAGGTGCCAATTATAAAATTACAGGTCGTCATAATGCTTTTTTGAATGTAGGACGTTTTACACGCGCTCCATTTTTCCAAAATGCCTTTGTTGATAATCGTGTAACCAATATTACTCGTTCTAATTTAAACAGTGAAGAAATCTCATCAATAGAATTAGGATATGGTTATCGCGCACCAAAATTAGCCATCAATGTCAATGCTTATCATACAGAATGGCGTAATCATTCTTATACACAAGGATTTTTAACAAGTCAATTTGGTACAGCCACTGATTTTGTCAATTTCCAACTATCGAATGTAAATGCTTTGCATAGAGGTATTGAAGTAGATTTTAATTGGCAGGCAACCGCCGCTTTGACTGTTCAAGGGATGGTTTCTTTGGGTGATTGGAGATATTTAGGCAATCCAACGGCAGATGTTCTCACTGACCCAATTAGTTCTGTGCCTTTGGCAAGGAATGCAACCATTTATGCTAATAATTTAAGAGTAGGTGGAGTTCCTCAAACTACTTCTTCGTTGAATTTGCGTTATAGAGGTAAAAAATTCTGGTATGCAGGTATCAATGGTAATTATTATGGCGGTTTGTATTCTGATTTTAATGCAGAAACACGCTTAACAAGCGATAGTTATGTCAATGCTTTGAGACCTTTGCCTGATGCGATTACTTTTGATATGTTTGCAGGAAAATCTTGGCGATTAGATAAAAAATCAAGAACAACTTTCCAACTAAGATTAAATTTAAGTAATATTACTGATAGACGTTTTATTATTGATTCTAACGAACCAACACCCGGTTATTTGTCGCCATTCTCTCAATATTATTTTGGAAGAACCTATACAGTTACCGCTACAATGTCACTCTAAAATAATACATAACTCAAAAAATTTAAAAATTGTATGAAAAAATATTTTAATTTTTTATTGCTTTGCTGCTTGATAATGATTATGCTTTCTTGCAAAACAACAGAAGATGCAACCCCTATTGGGCAAACCATTACTTTGTGTCAATTAAAAGCAGACCCTGCCAAATACAAAGGTACTTATATTCGATTAGAAAATGTGCAGTTTGTAGATACTGATTTAGGAAAAGCATTTGGAGGAACTTATACAGGTCCTAATCTAACCAATCCTAATGGTACAGGTTTGCGTACATTACAAGATTGTGCAGGAAATACTTTAACTGTTGCCACAGACCCTTTGTCGTCTTTTGTAGGTAGATTTATTCCCAATGGTAATGGTACTTTTAGTGGTGTAGTAAATATTTTTACTGGTAATGTTCCTCAAATTAGTGTTACAAAAGAAATTGATTTTGCTAATATGACCAATGCTCGTTGTAATATAGTGCCTGTCGCTTGCCCTACGGTTTTAGAAACCATCGCTAATGTAAGAGCATTAGGAGTAAATGCTATCATTACTGCACCTATCAAAGTTCGTGGAGTTGTAATTTCTGATTGGTCAGCCAACAATGTAACAGGTGCTTCTACACAAAGACAAAATTTTGTAGTGCAAGATGTCACTGGAGGTATGACTTTTAGACTTACAGCACCTACTGCGAGTGGTAGTCCTTTTCCATATTTGATGGGTGAAACGGTAGAAGTTACTTTACAAGGAAAAACAGTAGCACAATTTAACGACCAAATGCAAATCAGTGGAGTAGCCACAAGCGAAGTTACTGATTTAGGAATCATTGACCCAATGCCAACGCCACAGATTATTACCATTGCACAACTTAATTCTGATGCTTTCGAATCGCAACTGATACAAATTAATGGCGTTACTTTTGGAGCAGGCACCTATTCAGGCAATCAAAATTTCACTGTTGGGGCAATTTCAGGAACTTGTAGAACCAATACATCAGCTACATTCGCTAATACACCACTACCAACAAGCATAGTGAATATTCGTGGTATTGCAGCGAGAAATGTAGGAAGCAGACAAATTCAACCAAGAAATACAAGTGATTTACCTTAATTATTTTGTGAACTAAAAATAAAAAAATCTTTATGAAAAAATATATTTTCAATGTAATTATCATTTTGTTTGCTTTCACAATGTATAGTTGTGATGACAAAGTAGAACCGCAACCTGAAGGAATGTTAGTTTCTCTTTTAGAAGTAAAAAATAATCCTGATAAATACATCAACTCTTATGTACGTATCGAAAATGTGCAATTTATAGTGGCAGATACCTCAAGAGTATTTAATGGTACATCATCAAGCGGCGGCGGAAGCCGTACTTTGCAAGATTGTCAGGGAAATACATTGGTCGTTTTTACAGCTTTTGATTCTAATTTCTCTAATACAAAAGTTCCTGACGGATTTGGAACATTCAAAGGCAGAGTATCAAAGTTTGGAACAACAGGACAATTAAATATTATCTCTGAAAAAGACTTTATAGCCCTTAATGGTGATAGATGTAATGTTGTGCCTCCAGCCGTTGTGATAGCAGGAACACGTACTGATATTTCAGTAGTAAGAGCATTGTTTACAAGTGGTGTTTTTACTATTAATACCTCTATCAAAATAAGAGGCGTTGTAACTTCTATCAGTGGTACAGGTACTAATTTTAATGCACAAAATCTTACAATGCAAGATGGAACTGCAGGAATCACTGTCCGTTTTGCTGCTGCACATTCTTATACAGAAGGTGATGAAATAGAAGTAGGACTTCAAACTCAAGATTTAAGTTTATTCAACGGACTATTGCAAGCCACCAAAGGTACAACAGGAATTCCATTGGCTAATTCTGCTAAAATTGGTACTGCACCTATCGGATTTAGAACCGCAACCATTGCAGAGATTAATAGTGGTTTGTATGAATCGCAACTTGTCTTAATAAATGGCGTAAGTTTTCCTACAGCAAATGGCACTTTGACCTATTCAAGTAATAGTGGTAATGTGCAGATTTCTGACGGAACAAATACAACTACTTTCAGAAGTGGAAGCACGACCACTTGGGCTTCTACCATTTTACCTTCGGGAACAAACTTATCAGTAAAAGGCATTGCGTCTGTCTTTAACACGACTCGACAAATACTACCTCGCAAAACAAGTGATTTGCAATAACAAAAGGAAACGTGTTGATAAAAAATAAAAAAAGACATTTTACTTTGATGAGTAAAATGTCTTTTTTTATGTATAAAATTAAAAATAATGTGTGTTTATTATAATGTTTTGTTATCATCAACAACCACAAAAAGATAATAAAAGTTAATCTATAATTTTATTCTGTAAGTATTTATTTTTGTTTTATTATAAATTTTATCCTTTTTATTGATATTTTTTTCTTTTTAAAACTTTATTGATACTTTGCCCCCAAATGTACGCATCGCAGGCATATTAAACAAATCCAAACCACTTCCCACTTGATAGTTCATTAACATTGTTTGTGGGTCAACTCCTGAATAAGGTGTATAAAGTAATAAATTTTGTGCGTAAATGCTAAAAGTTCCTTCACTCTTAGGAAATAACTTTTTCCAATATTTAGTAAAATTATATGAAAAATTAACCTCACGCAAACGAAAAGAAGTCGCACTTTCTATCGCCTCCTCTCCTATTCCTGCAAAACCATAACGCACAAAACGATTACCTGATAAACCATTCGCTGCATTAGCAAAATCAACAGGAATTTGATTAATTTGTCCTGCAACATTTACTCCATCAAAAACAAAATTAGTAATGTTTCGTTCATCTGCCGATTGCTGACTTCTGCCTAAATAATTGAGTACATTTTTCGTACCATTCCATACCTGCCCGCCTTGTCTGTATTCTAATAAAACAGAAAATAGAAACTCTTTTATCTCAAAACTATTCAACCAAGTCATCACAAAATCAGGATTTGAGTTACCTAAGATTTGAGGAACGTTATTGACTAATGGAAAACCTTGTGCGTCAATTATTTTTTTTCCATCACCATTACGAAGATAAGCACTGCCAACTATCACACCTAAAGGCTGACCTACAATCGCTTGAGTAGAAACATCTTGATAACCTGCTATTGCCACACGTTCACGTCCCGCTGATAAATTGCTAACAATGGGATTATAACGTGAAATAATAAAAATAGAACGAAATCTATTAGAATATTGATAATTATATCGATAAACACTATGGTTATCAAATTCTAATTTCATTTCCCAACCTGTATTCCTCACATCAATACCATTTTGTAAACTAAAAGAATTGCTTTCTAAAATCGGAACTATCATATTTATTTTTTGATGAATAAAACGAGTAAAGTTAAATGTAAATTTACGCCACTTATAATGCAATGACATATCTAACTTTTTGTTTTTTTCGGGGGCTAATCCGTTTTTCCAATTTAACTCTTTGCTTTCAAAATATTGTGCATAGTTTTCTACTTTTGTTTGCAACGAATTGAATTGAAACTGATTGTATAATAAAGATACCTCTTGCAGTGATGTACCATAAGTAAAATTAAAAAATAATTGATTATAATGTCTCCAATTATAAAATACGTTCCAATTAAACAAATTATCTAATTTTCTAAGCAAAATTCTTACATCAAAATTTATATCTATATGTGGCAAAAAATAACCATAATCTTTAGGTAATAAAGTAGAGGAAAAATAATTCCTCGCTCCCGTTTTTAATTTTATTATATTTTCTAAACCTTTTATTTCACGAACATCAAAATTAATTAAAAATGAATGTGTATGTCTATCTAAGTCAATATTTGTATTTTGTGAAAAATTAGCATTGTTATTATTTAAAAATCCTTCCATCGTAAAACCTTCACTATCTCTGCGTTGTAGTGCAGTATTTTGATAACTATAATCATATTTTAACCTCACATCATAATCTTTTAAAAAACCATAATCGTACGCTTTTCTTTTATAATCAAAAAACATACTTCCTTGTAAAAGATTGTCTATTACTTTTCTATTGGTATATCGCCCTACTTGACTTCCTACCATTGCGGGTGCAAGTCCAAAAGTTGTTTCTTTTTGATTGATTTTATAGTTAAGATTATAACCAAAATAATATGTATTATAATAATGTGTTTGTGCTAATAGAATATTATTTTGTGCAATTCCTAAAGATAAATTACGTGCTGTATTATTATCGGGAACTATATTTTTATAAAAATAAGGATTGTCTGTTTGTGTGCTATATGCAATGTTTTGATTGTTTTGATTATCAAAAGAAATAGGCGTGCTATACATATTCCCAACAATACTTTGCCAATTTGCACCTATGTTTGGAAGTTTTTGCTCAAGATTATTAAAGATAATATTAAAATCAAACTTTTGTTTTTGTTGATAAGT
Organism: Cytophagia bacterium; assembly: GCA_004294005.1. Lineage (GTDB taxonomy): Bacteria > Bacteroidota > Bacteroidia > Cytophagales > Microscillaceae > RDXZ01. The sequence continues at coordinate 14,190 of RDZP01000035.1, read as the reverse complement.
AATCAATGCTTGAACGTCAATTTGATTATCCACTTGATTAGGGAATATATTTTGATGTCTTTGATGTAAAAAAGAAGTTCTAAATGTCCAATATTGCCAACGTTTGCTGATAATCAGACTATTTTTGAAACTATAAGCGACTTTTAAGAAATCAAAAGGATTAAAAATCTTTGCAGGCTGTCCGTTGCCCGTTCCGATAGCTACAAGATTATTATTATTATCATATTCTAAATTATTAATGTTTCCTCCCCAACTCAATAAGTCATCTTTTTGCCAAGTATTTTGTCCGTTGATAGGTCTGCCTTGCACAAATTGATTTTGTAAACGAGGAAGTTTGTTTGCCGTAGAAAAATCAAATGAAGTAGAATAATTAAAATGCAAATCATTGAATTGCTTAAAATAATCATTTGAAGGTCTGTTTGAAACAATGATTTTATTTTTTTTTGATTTAATATTTTGTAAAGACGTTTGTGCTTCTATTAAATCATCTTTTACACCTTTGTATTTGATTCGTTTTGCTTCTTTTTCAAAATTAACTCCATTTTTATAAATTGTTGTTGTATCTTTTCCAATAAATAGTTGATAATCAAAAACAATACTATCTTTTATATTTGTATTAGGTTGTATGTTATTTATGTTTGGAACATTATTAAAAGAATTATTATTTCCTAAAAACAATAATTTTGTTGTTGTTACTAAAAACTCACGCGTTTTAAACCCAACATAAGAAATAACTAAAATATCACCTTCTTTTACTTTGATTGTGTATTTACCTTCTATATCTGTTAATATTCCTGTTGAAGTTCCTTTAATTACAATAGAAACACCTGGTAGTGGTTCACCATTTTCATCTTTAATTGTATTAGAAATAGTACGTTGTTGTGCTGCAATTAGAAAAGGAAAAAAGAAAATAAGTAGTAAAAAATGTTTCATAAATAAAAAAATGTTTTGTTGTAATATAAATATGAATACTTGTATTAAAATAATTAAAAAAATTGGTGCAAAATATTAACTTGCACCAATAAAAATAAAAACAAAATTTAAGAATTTAAAATTTTTTTTTCAATAAATAGACTTATTTGATATTTGTCATCTAAGAAACTATTTTTAATTCTTATCATCGTCTTTTTAAGGTTTTTCTATTACAACCTTTTGACCGCCTTCCCAATCTTTCAACTCCTTAGTGTAATATAAATAAGCCGCACCTGCAGGTGCTAAAAAAGTACCGGGTATTTTAGCAGTCAAATCAAGATGAATAACTTTTGATTCTTTTTCTTTCAATGAACGATAATAGAACACAACATAATTTTGACGTAGTTCGTAAAAATCAAATACTTTCTTTTCTTGCAATTCTTTTAGCTGCCAAGCCTGTACTATCAAACCTGACGGAATACCTACATAAGCCAACGTCATTGGTTGTGGTTCATTTTTTTTATTGGTAATTGTAGTTGTCAAACGCACTGTTTCATTTACTTTTACCTTTTTTAAATTCAAATCTGTCTTTAAATCTATTGCACATTCTTGTTGTGAATTAGGTGTATAACTATTGTATTTGAGTTGTATTGAAAAAGGCAATGCTTTTTCTGTGTTTTTAAACTTTATTTTTAGTTGATGTTTACCAACTTTTAGTTTTGAAACCCAATTAGTTAATTCTACTACTTCAATTTTTTCTGCATCAATAGAAGATGATGCTAACAATTCTTTTCCATTCCAAAGTTCTATTTGACCACTGTTTTGATTATTTATTTTTGTGAGTTTAATATAATCAGTGATGTATTGTAAAGCCGTAACTGTGCCTTGTGTAGAGCCAAACATTCCATAAGAGCGGTTTTTATTGAGATATTGTACTATTTCTGAAAGTTGTCTAATATCTTTTTCTTTATTTCTAATCAAAGAAACACCTGTAAAAGAAACTGCTTCAATTTGTTTAGACACTCCTCCCGAATGTGTCCAAGTATTTTGCACTTTCATTTTACTAATATTATTCAGTTGTGTACGCAATTTTTCTAATAAAATATTTGCATTCGAAACCTTATCCAAATCTAAACTTGCTGAAGCTAACAACGCCATTTGATAAGCATCTTCACTTTGAAGTGCTTGTTTGAATGTTGTTTCGTATTCAAATTGAATGTCTTTTACTTTTGCACGTGCCAAAGCATAAACAATAAAAGCGTTTTTAGTTTGTATAGGTAGATTTCCTACTTCGTGTCCGTCTTGTTTGCTATTCAAAAATCCGCCTTTGCCATCTTTTCTACTTAACAACCATTTTTTAGTGCGTTCTATCATTTTTTTATCCACACCATCATATACTTTTTGCATATCTAAAAATTCTACTAAACCAAAAGCACTCAATGCTTCGTGTGCAGGTGCTTTTCCAAACCAATCAAAACCACCACTGCTAATTTCATAAGCCGCTAACTTTTTGTATCCATTTGCAATGTATGTAAGTGCTGTTTTTTTAACATCAGGTTTTATTTTTCCTGTTTCGTTCATTAATTGCAAAGCCAATATATTTGGATAAGTACTCGAAGATACTTGCTCAAAACAACCGTAAGGCTCTCTAATAATTCCTTCTACTGCACTCATTAAATCTTTTGTTATATCTGTATAAACTACTACTTTTCCCTCTAAACTTCCTTCTAAATATCGAGGTAATTCAAAATCAAACGTATTTTCTTTTTCACTTCCTGAAAAAGAATATTCAACGGGAAAGCCTTTTTGTTGAATATCAATACTTTGTGTAACATTGTCATTAAAAAACTCATTGACAAAACTAATATTAATAAGTTGATTTTTAGCTGCACCTTTTGCAATGACAGAAAGTAATATTGTGCGTTTTTCGTTAGGTTGCAAAGCAATATTTTGATTATCAACAGAAGGCAATAACAAATAAGGTGATGTACTTTTGATTTGCAAATTTGCCTTCATTACTTCATTTACATTGTTACGCAGATAAACGGGAATTTGTAAGGTATCTTCCACAGTCAAAAAAGGTGGTATTTCAATATCAACTTGTAAAGGTTTTAAAGTAAAATAACTTGTTTCTTCGTGTCCTATTAGTCCTTTTCCAAAACCCTCAGCCGTTAATTTAAAAGTGGTAATCTCATCTGAATTATAGAAACTTACATTTGCTTGTCCTTTTTCATCTGTATTAATATCGCCTTGCCAAAACACTGTACTTCTAAAATCATTACGATTTTCGTTTTTAGATAATTTATCATACTTAGGCAAATAAAACTCACGCACAGAATTTTGGTTTTTATTGCTAATCAAAAGACTTGTATAAGGATTTACAGGTTGTAATAAAGGTTCGTTTTTATTTTGCAATGTTTTTTTATTGCTTACAACAATTACACCATTTGCAGCACGTCCACCATACATTGCAGTTGCTGATGCATTTTTTAAAATTTCTATAAAATCAATGTTTTCAACGTTTAAACTTGAAAAATAAAAAGCATCTACTTCAACGCCATCAACTATATAAATTGGTAAAGCGTTTTCACCAAAGCCTTGCATACCACGTATTTTAAAGTCATTTGTTGCAATTGATTTTCCTGTAATTACTGATATTCCTTCTATTCTTCCTTGTAAATTTTGCTCAAGTGAACCATTTAAAATATCTTTATTTACTATCGTTACGCTTTGTGATGATTTTTTTACTTGGTCAAAATTATTAATAACTACTACTGCTTCACTAAGTTGATTAGTTTCTTCTTGCAAAGAAATTACATCATTTTTATTATCTTTTTGAAGTATTTTTTTTGGTTTTACATTAGTAGTACCATTAAAACTTAACACTCTTGACTCATTTTCCATTACATTATCATATTTGTAATTATCATAATTATTCGCATGTTGATAAGTTAAATATTGCTCTTGTTTATCTAAAACAATTTGACAACGTGCATTGTCTTTATGTAGTTTAACCATCATTTGCATTGGTGTAGATGGATTTGTTCTTAAAAATAAAAACTTTCCGTTTTCATCAGTATAAGCAATAGCAGCTTTGTTATTTTTGCCTGTTTCAAAAAGAACTACTTGTGCTTTTTTGGCAGTCATTCCGTTAAGATGATAAATAGTTCCTGAAATAGTAGTGTTCTTTTCGGGAACGTATTTTACATATTGCTTTTCACGTTGAGCATTTTTCCAACTAAATTTTCTCCAACCTTGTGTCAGCATCAAAAAATCAAGTGCAGCGATGGCTTTTTTCTCTTTTGGATTAAAATAAAAGTTAGGTTCATCAATCTTTTCTTTTAGTTCCGTACCTAAAAGCAACCAAGATAACATATCATCTTGTTTATCATCGGCTATATTGAGTATTTGTTCATTGACCGCAGCAAGCGATAAGTTAGCAGCCACTGGTAAATTATTTTCATCAGTTGTTTGAATGTTTACATTTACTTTTTCTCTTGGTAAATATTGTGCCTTATCTGTTTTAATGTTAATCTTTAATTTTTTATCTGGATTTAAAAATACCAATCTTTCTGCACGTGGTTGTTTTTGTTCATCAAAAAGAGTAATTTGTGCAATACCAATTTTTTCTTTGTGTGTATCAAAGTTAAAAAAATTTACACCTTGTTTTGCTTTTATTTTAGCAGAGAAAAATATTTTTCCACCACTTTGTGCTGTTAGATAAATTGTTTTGTTTTGAGGTGCGTAAAATTTACCTTGTAATACTTTGTTTTTTAAAGTATCAACCATCAACGCATATTCTTGATTTTTTGCTTTTGGTAATGGTATTTTGATATAAAAAGGGGATACAATTTGTGCAAAATAAGTTTTATTTTCTTTTTGATTGATTACAAAAGCACCCATTCCTTGATGAAAACTTTTAATTTTAACAATTTCGGTATTTGTTTCATCAACAATAAATCCTTCAACGTCTGCACCTTTTCCAAATTCATTGACTGCTTTAAAAGCAATTTTATGGTCAATATTCGTAAGTGCTTCGCCACCTTCGGGCATAAATTGTATATCTATTTTATTAAGAACAATCGGTATGCTTCTCGAAATACTTTCACTGTATCCGTCATAACTCATCATAACGTTTAAAAGTCCGTCATTAGTAGTAAGTTCATTAGGTAATTTAAAACGAATAATTGCTTTGCCTTCTGCATCTGTATTAATATTTTGTTGTAATATATTTTTACCTGCTAAATTGACGTCAAAACGAATGGGTTGATTGATAATAGTATTCTTTTTTAAATCTTTTGCTTCAAAATAGGCTTCTACTTCGTTGCCTGCTCCATAACTTTTTTGTAGAAAATCAATTTTAAGTAATAGTTTAGGATTTATTGTTTTTTGAACTTGTATGCTTCTTTCAAAAAAACTTTCTTCTCCGTTATTTTGAAGCCATTTTGTGTAGGCTTTTAATTTATACAATCCGCCAACTTCTGTTAAATCAAAATCAAATTGAGCAACACCATTTTTTACCGCTAATGAAATTGTTTTTTCTATTTGTCCTCTTGGGTTAATAATATCTACATAAGCCACATCACTAATAAAAGAAGCGTAATCATTATTAGCATCTAATAGATATACTTTTCCCCAAATGGTTTCGTTTGGTTTATAAATAGGTTTATCTAAATGAACATATATTTTTTCGGGGGGCAATTTTTTATAATAATTATTTACTTGGTTTACAAGTTCTTTTAAAACTTTGTCTGTCGTATCCAATATAGGCGCTATTTTACCGTTTAAAAGTGCTAATTGCGAAGTGTTATCATTTTTAGACAAAGGTTTGTTTGTCTTTGTGTTTTGAAGGCTAAATAAAGTACTCATCAAAACAAAAATAGATATATATTTCATAACTATAAAAAATTAAGTGAATTGATTATTAATACTTTGTTGATGTATCAATCATTACAAAAGATTTACAATATTTACAATAAAAATAAATAAAAATAAAGATATTTCATTCAAAATAAAAAAATAAACAAATAAATTAATTATAAGTACTAAAAATTAAGTTTTGAGTATTATTTTTTTAATTTATAGTACTAAAAATTAAGTTTTGGGTATTATTTTTTTAATTTATAGTACTAAAAATTAAGTTTTGGGTACTAATAATTTAATTTTGGGTACTATTTTTTTAATTTTAGGTACTAAAAAATAAGTTTTTATAATTATTTTATAAAATTTTAGTACTAATTGATAACAAATTAATAGAATTTTTGTTGTATATAAAAATATAAATTTTAAATATTATTATTATGGCTCGTTTAAAGAAAACATCATCACATTACGAAGCAGCAGTTACTCGTCTTTCTGCTATTAAATCAATAGATACTAAATTAGATTTAGGCAATGGTATCAACGTAGAAACGTATGAAAAAAACATTGCTTCGTTGCGCGATAAAATAAACATATACAATACACTTCTTTCTCAAATAGATGCACAATTAAATGTCATTATAGAAGAAGATAAAGCGTTACGTGATTATTCAGATAGAATATTAACAGGCATTGCTTCAAAATACGGTAAAAATTCTAATGAATACGAACAAGCAGGCGGCACAAAGAAAAATGAACGAAAACGAGTTACAAAAAAAGATAAATAATATTTAGTTCAATTTTTCTTTTTTGAATAAAATATTCCATTTTTTGATAGAAATGGAATATTTTATTTTAATGTTGATTGGTATTAATTAGCAATATTTTATTAATAATTTTATCTTTTTTTTATTGTATTTCATTTTAATAAAAAAATAGAAAACAAAATAAAAAAATGCTTTATTCCGCCTTAGCCAATCGTACTAAAGCCTCTACTTCTAATAGTCCACCACGTTTTGCCTCTCCCGGTGCATAAACAAAACCTTCTACATAATAAAAACGTTTATTCTTTTCATCAACAAAAGCATAACCTACAAAAGGACCGCCTCCGTTTTTGTTATGAAAGCACCATAATCCACGATATTCGTTACAATATTTTTTATTTAAGTTAATTGTTTTGTTTTGAATAGGTGCTTCATTATTGATTTGCGTATCCATATAAGAATCTTTGATAGTTGTATCATTCATCAATCTAAAACCAAAGTCGTTTCTCCATTTGATAATGTTTGCAGATTCAAACATATTCTTATCTTTGTAATCGTTGTAAGAAATAGTGATATTTTTATCTACCTTACCGGGCGACCTCAACCATAAAAAGTTATCTTTTTGCTTTACTAATTGATAACCTAAAGGAATTGGTATTGCAATACCCGTCTTTTCCTTTACTAATTTTTCTAATTTATTTTGTTGATTTTCACCTCTTTGTACTAATTGAGCAACTAATCTTTCTCTTTCTGCCTGTCTGAAAAACTCAATGACGCGTGGCATTTCCTTGTCTAAATGCACTAATAAATCATCATAATTTCGGGCAATAAGATATAAAATATGTTGTCCGTTAGCATATTTATTTTTTTGTGTAAGAGAAACGATAGGTTTGTCTTTGATGGCTTTTTCTAATGTTTCTTTTGTAAACATTTTGGTTAGCATATCACCAATGACTGTTTTATCAGACATATCCACCAAGAACATCAAATTGTTATGTCCTCTTAAAAATTTTCCTAAACCTTCGGGGTGCGTTTTAATTACATTAAAATAAGGTTCGTCTTGTGGTAAAACAGCCGTTGGAGCCATCAAAGCTTGCTTTACTGCCTTTCCTAATGTATCATTGAGATATTTAGGATTCATTACCAAAATCATTTCGAGTGGCGCTCCTTTGCTTCCAACAAGTTGATTGTTTTCGCCTTGTGTATTTTCATTTTCAAGGTTGCCTGAACAATTCCAAAATAATATATTCGATAATAGAATACATAGAACTATAATGTTTTTTTTCATAGTATAAATTAACTAAATTTTTAGGCAAAATTAAATAAAAAGTAATAAAATCAAAAATTATTTTGATTATTTTTTAAAATATTGTAGTATTGATGCGTATTATGAAAATAAAGTTTGTATTTCGACCATTTTTTTATACATTCCGTCTTGTTTATTCATCAATTCTTGATGCGTACCTCTTTCAATTATTTTTCCTTTTTCCAAAACCAATATTAAATCAGCCCTTTTGATAGTACTTAATCTGTGAGCAATAACGATAGAAGTTCTATTTTCCATCAATTTATCTAAAGCATCTTGCACTAATTTTTCGGATTGTGAATCTAAGGCAGAAGTGGCTTCATCAAGGATAAGAATGGGCGCATTTTTGAAGACTGCCCTTGCTATTGCAAGCCTTTGCTTTTCGCCTCCTGCCAACAAATCTCCTCTATCACCAATATACTCTTGATATTGTTTGTCTTTTTTAATGATATAATTGTGTGCGTTAGCAACCATCGCTGCTTTTTCTACTTGTTCTTGGCTTGCGTCTATTTTTCCAAAAGCAATATTATTAAAAATTGTATCGTTGAATAGAATAGAATTTTGAGTAACAATAGCAATTTGCGTTTCTAATGAACGTAAGTCAATATTTTTTATGTTTGTGCCATCAATGAGAATTTCTCCTTGTGTTACGTCATAAAATCTAAGCGTAAGGTCTGCTAAGGTTGATTTTCCGCTTCCTGATGTCCCTACTAAGGCAACTGTTTGTCCTTTTTTTACTTCAAAATTGATATTTTCTAATACATTTTTATCATTGACGTATTGAAAACCAACGTTTTTAAATTCTATTTTTTGCTCAAAGTTTTCTAAAACGACAGGATTTTGAACGTTAGTAATCTCACACTTTGTATCCAATACTTCAAATACTCTATCAGCAGAAGCCAAGCCTTTTTGAATGTTTGTCAAAGCAATTGACATACCTTTTGCGGGGCTTAATATTTGAGAAAAGACAACAATATAAGTGATAAATGCTTCTGCGGATAAATTTGAATTGTTAGCAAAGATTAAATTTCCACCATATAAGACAACCCCCATTACAATCGAAACACCTGCTACTTCTGAAAAAGGCGAAGCAAGTTCTCTTGTTCTTGCCAAATAAACATAATGTTTGATGGTATTTTCTATCAAATCATGAAATTTTTTACGTACATAATCAGTAGCATTGTAAGAACGAATGACACGCAGGGAAGAGAGTGTTTCGTCTGTCATTACGGCTTGTTCGCCTGCAAGTTGTTGCAATCGATGTGTTGTTTTACGCAAAGCCTTTCCAATGAGAGCAATAATTCCACCACTGACAGGAATAATAAGCAACGTAAATAAAGTAAGTTGTAAAGAAATAAAAAGCAGACAAGTAAAATAGACGATTAATGCCAAAGGATACCTAAAAAATATATCCAAAAAACGAATTACCATTCCTTCTAATTCTCCTATATCTCCCGTTGAACGCACCATTAAATCACCTTTTCTTTGATTATCAAAATAACCAATGTGTAAATCTAACATTTTATCAAAAAATGCTTTTCTTAAATTTCTTACCAGATTATTTTTGATAGACTCGTAAGCCATCATTGATAAATAATAAAATAAATTTGTTAAAAATACAGAACCAATAATAATAAAAGCAACAAATTGCAAAGCAGCAAATTTACCATATTGCAAAGTAGTTACAGCAAAAAAGTAATTGAATACTTCTAAAAAATAGTTGATGCTTCCATTAAAAGTTGGATATTGAGCCACCATTGTTTTGAGTTGTGTTTCGGTAAGATTATTAAACAACACTTTTAATAAAGGCACTAATAATCCTAAATTAAGCACACCAAAAACAGTGGCTAAAAAAGCCGTAGCAAAAAATAAAAAACTATGTAAATAATAAGGGCGTGCAAATGATAAAATTCGAAATATTTTTTTGAACATTGTAATTGAAAAAGTAAATAGATAAGATGTTTTTTTGTGTTTGTATGGTTGTATTCAAAAAAATGAAAGAAGTTATTAAGTAAATACTCAACAACTTCTATCAGTTTGATTGAATATTTTTTAATTTGTTAATAATTTTTTATCTTTATGTATTGCATAAAAATTAAAGTTATCCCAATTCATTAAATTATTTTCATTTAATAAAACAGTGTCAGCTCTTTGAGAAAAAGCAGAAAAGTAATAAAGTGTATAATCTCGTTCTTCAAAAAAACGCAATAGTTTTTTTCTTTCTTCTAAATTTGCTTCTGAAAAACATTCTACTACTAAAAAAGGGGTGTATTTTTTGATTAGATTTTGGATAGAATTTAAGATAATAATATCATATCCTTCTGTATCAATTTTTATATAAGATAATTTATCGATATATTGAGGATAATTTTTAAGTAAGTATGCTTCTAAATTAACGCCTGATATTTTTTGTTCCAATACAAATTTTCCGTGTTTTTTTGTTTCTTCTTTTGATTGACTAATTCCTCCATTACCAAATGAAGCCTCTGAAGAGGAATAGAAAAAATCGCCTTCTGTTTCTGTGATTGCATAAGGAATAGGAACAATATTGGTTTTATCTTGGTTCAAAGCGGCATTTGCTTTTGTTATCTCGAAAATATGTGGATTAGGTTCAAAAGCCAAAGTAAGTCCTTCTTTTTCTGCAACGATTGCCATTGGTACTGTTGTATCACCTACATTTGCACCAATATCTATACATAAATCACCTTTTTTTATAAATTTTTTATAGAAATTGATTTCATCTTCATTAAGAATAGTAATATCAGCGATAGGGTTTTTCCAAACGGCATATTCTACTTTTCCGTATTGAGCAGTTTCACAAGTAATGATTTCGTAAGGATATTTTTGGAAAAAACGGCGTGCTTTTTTACGTGCAAAACTATCTTTAAAATACTTTCTAATTTTATTAAACATATTTATCGAGGTATAAAAAATAAATTGAAGTTGCAAAATTAAAGAAAAAATTAGAGAAATAAAATTTTATTTTAATAATTTAAAGTTTCTATATTCTCCTATTCTATAACCTGTCATTCTTTCAAACCACATCAGCCAAGCAAAAAGCGTACTTTGATAATTTTTTTTATCTACGGGATAATCAAATTTCCAATTTAATTTTTTAATTCTCTCCTCCATTACCTTCGGGTGAGTTTCTTTGAACAAATCTAAGGAATCTATTGAACTATAATCAAAATCATATTTTCCTTCGATTTCACTTGTATTCCATAATTTATGAAAGTTTCTAATTTTATCGCCTTGTTTTTCTGGTGGTTTTACCCAACCATAATGATAAATATAAGCATCTAATAATTTAACTTTTAGTTTTTGATTAGGATAAATTCTAAAACCTTGTGCATCTCTATAAGAAAAAACGTTGTTGTTAGGTCTTACAATTCTCACTTCATATCTGTACCATTTTCGAGAATCACCAACATAATCATAACTTCCATAAAAATGCTTATATTTGAACAAAAGTCCTTCTACTTTTTTATCATCTTTCCATTTGAGCATATCTGCTTTTATATTTTGCAAATACTTTTCATGTACTACTTCATCGCCTTGTATATAAAACGCCCAATCTGAGTGTTTTGAAATTTCCTTGAACGCTTTATCGGTTTCTAATGCTAATACTCTTCCTCCTTCTCTGAGTGAATCGTCCCAAATAGTATGAATAATTTTTATTTTAGGACTATTGATATTGTTGATTATCTCCAAAGTTGCATCATCAGAATTTCCAACCGCCAATATAAACTCATCACAAATCGGCAATATAGAAGTAATGGCTTCTACAATAGGATAATCATATTTGATAGCATTACGAATAAAACTAAAACCTGTAACTTTCATCTAAATTTGTATCGAAGAAAAATAATTGTTGTATTTGAAAGCAAAAGTATGTATAATTTTTATGAAATACAAAATTCAAGTGTGTTTGTAAAAAAAATAGACGGAATTTAACATATTTCACACTTTTTCAATTCCAAAAATCTAATAAGTTTTTGATGGCTTCTTGGAAAAGTTTTGGGGCTTTTATGCCTAAAATAAGTTCTCCGTTTTGATTCAATAAAAAACCAATTTCAATTTCTATGATTTGTTGTTCAGTGCCACCATACAATACAACGGTTTGGAAAATATTGAAAGATAGTTGCCAAAACTTCTTTTTTAGGTCTTTCTTCGGTGAGAAACCAAAGGTTATTTTTCATTTTTTTTCAAAATATAAAGTTGTTCCTTAATAAACTTCTTGGTTTTACTCTCACCATTTGAATTAGATTTAAAATCCAAATAATCAAATTCTACTAAGTCCAAATCACCAAATAAAGATAAAGTTTCTTCTATTTTCATTTGTGGCATAATACCTTCGCTGTTATAACTCAAAACCAAATATTTGTAATCAGCATTTTTTGCAATGTTCCAAAGTTCTTTCAAACCTGTTTCTGCATTGCAAAACTGCGATTTTTGATTTTCATAATTTCGCATACCCGATACACCTTTGATAATTGGATTGTCATGTTTTGCAATAGTTTCCAATAAATGATAATTGGGTGCGTATTGCCTTTGATTATAGGGTGGGTCTAAATACAAAATATCTGTTTGAATTTCTGAAATTAAATTAACTGAATTTTGATTAAAAGCCTTATTCTCTTTGTTGTTAATAATGGTTTCAATAGGTCGCAAAGTCAATTTTTTAACTGCTCTTGCATCCCAAATTTTTTGAAATGCGGCATAAACTCCTGAAATATTCGCATAAAAAGGTGCGGTTTCTATCAGGCAAGCCAATAAAATGTAATATTCGTTTTCAGTCAATAAATTTTCTGTTTTCCATTCTTCAATTTGCTGTCTAATAGTATCAATAATTCTTCCGTTTTCATTGCTAAAATACATTCTCGGAATGTCTAAGTTCTTTGTTCCTTCGGGTGTATAATTTTGAAAAATAAAACCTTCTTTCAAAGGTATAGTATTCAGATAATCAATAACTTGCATTAAAGAACTTGCAAAAAGTGAATGAGTTTTGATTTCTATTTTTGATAATAATTTTTCAAAATTTGGCACTTCATTGTTTTCAATATATGACTTTTGCAGTATAAAAGAAAAGTACAACAAATCAGACGAAAAAACTTGATAGCCCTTCTTTTTGAAAAACTGCCCTACATTGCTTGTTCCTGCAAAAAAATCAAAAAATGAATTTCCCAAAATGCCTTTACTTTGCAGGATTTGATAAATTTTTTCTACCAAATTTTCCTTGTTTCCTATAAATCTCATCTAATCAAACAAAGTTTTAGGTTTTTCCACTTCATAATTTGTTATCAAAACTTCTACACTTGTATTTTTTTCACGCACCAAAGTTTGATAATTAGAATTGCTATAATCGGCACGTAAATAATTGATTTTCAAATAGTTATTTTTATTGAGCCAAATTTTCAAAATATCATTTTCCTTGCCTTTGTGTTCTAACACATTAGACAAAGCAAATCTTATATTTCGTTGATGTAAGTTTTCTAAAATTGCCAACAATTTATATTCTTGCGTTTCATTCCAACCTGTAAAACCACGTTTTCCATCATTGTAAGTTCCTAAACTAATCAAATACGGTGGGTCGCAATAGACAAAATCGTTTTCGGTTAAATGCGAAAAGTCAAATTTAGTAAAATCAAAACAAGTAAATTGAATATTTGCCAACTGTATTTTTCGGACAAATTGGATAAGATTTGTTCGCATTGTGTCGTTAAAACTACTTCTTTCACGTCCAAAAGGATTGTTAAATTCGTGAGAATTGTTAAAACGGATTTGATGATTAAACGAAAATGCCACTAAAACAAACAAATCCAAAGGGTTTTTATGTTGGTTATAATGCTCCCGCATTTTTTTGTAACCTTCTTCGTTAGTCAATGACAATTCAAAATTATTTATCTGATTATCAATATATTGTAAAATTTCTGAAAGGTTATATTTTTGAAAATCTTGGTACATTTCTATCAAAAATTTCAAGTTATCGTTACAAATCGTTTTTTCTGCCTTTACATTCAAGCCTACATTACAGCCACCTGCGAATAAATCAACAAAAGTGTATATTTCTTTGGGAAACAAAGGTAAAATTTGTTCCAAAAGTTTGTATTTTCCACCAATGTAATTAAGTGGTGATTTAATTTGCTTGAAAGTCGTTTTTTCGGCTATTGCTTGCATCTTTCTTTTTTTCGATAAAATTACAAAATTTTTGGTTTTCTTATTAGTTTGTTATTTTCTTAAAATATTATCTTTTTAATTTGTAATTATTAAAATAGCCACAATTCATTGAAAATCACTAAATTATGACTATTTTTTTGGATATATTGTTGCAAAAGTTTATTTTTGTAG
>RDZP01000175.1 GCA_004294005.1 Cytophagia bacterium | reverse complement strand
TAAAATTTTAGAAAAGTAAAAAATCCGTTCAAATCCGTAAAATCCGCGTTATCCGCGTGCCTCCTGCTATAAATTTCCGTATAAAGTTTAGTAGAACCTAATTTTTTTAATTGTTTCGGGTGCAAATATAAAATATTTTTTTTAAAAGTCTATCAATAAGGTAGAGTTTTTTTTATAGAAATAATATAAAAACATAATAAATTGATTATCAATATTTTACTATTTTTATTTAGAATAATTATAAATAATATCTATTTTTATTTGGAATTATTCTAAATAAGATTTATCTTTGCAACATTAAAAATTCAGCATAATGAAATTTACTTTACTATTGATTATTTATTTTTGTTTATTTCTCGATTGTATCATAGCACAAACAGATACATCTTTGATAAAAATGGAAGAGATTATTATCACAGCCACAAGAACCGAAAAACAACTTGCTTCTGTTCCGATGCCTGTTACTTTGATTACATCAACACAAATTGCACAGATGGGCAGTTTGAGATTAAACGAAGTTTTACAAGAACAAACAGGGTTGGCTATCACCAATGATCATGGGCAAGGGATACAAATGCAAGGTTTTAGTTCGGATTATACTTTGATTTTGATAGACGGCGAGCCGCTTATTGGTAGAACTGCAGGCACATTAGATTTATCAAGATTGGCTATTGGTAATATCAAACAAATTGAAATAATAAAAGGAGCAAGTTCGAGTTTGTATGGTTCAGAGGCTTTGGCAGGCGTGGTCAATATTATTACTTATACACCCAAAGAAAAAAAAATAAATATTTCGACTCGTTATGGTACAAATCAAACTTTTGATATAGGCGTAAATGCTTCTATCAAACGAGAAAAGTTAGGGATAAATATTTTTATGAACAGATATAGTACAGCAGGGTATGATTTTAATCCGACTATTTTTGGACAAACCGTAGAGCCTTTTCATAATTATACTTTACAATCAAAAATAAGTTATGATTTTAGTAGTCAAATAAAATTAAAAATAGCAGGTAGATATTTTTTTGAAAAACAACAAAATAATTTTGAAATAAATTCATTGTCAAATCCTTTGTTTATAACAGCAATTGGGCGTGTAAGTGATTATAATTTTAATCCTACTTTGGATATTAATCTCAATAGTCGTTTTAAAATACAATTAAGATATTATAAAAGTCGATATAGTGCTTCTTCTAAGCAACAATATTTGGATAATAATCAATTATTTGATGAAACTGATTTTGTTCAAAATTTTTCACGACCAGAAATTCAATTTGATTATTTGCTTCACGATAACCATACATTCGTCGGAGGAGCAGGGAAAATATGGGAAAATGTAGCGGCTACAAGATACAAAGAACAAAAAAAATTTACAAATAGTTATGCTTTTTTACAACACGAATTTAATTATAAAAAATTACATTTGGTAACAGGTTTTAGATTTGATAATCATTCTGTATATGGCTCACAAATCAACCCTAAAATAGCGATACAATATGAATTAAACAATAAAATAAGTATTCGTACTTCGTTAGGAAGAGGTTTTAAAGCCCCTGATTTTAGACAATTATACCTCAATTTTACTAATCAAGTGGCGGGTTATTCAGTGTTTGGTACACAAGAAATTGGTTTTGCCTTACAAAATTTGCAAAATCAAAGCCAAATCGCACAAATATTATTAAATCCAAATGAAATGACAGATTTAAGACCAGAAAGTGCTTGGAATTTTAATATAGGATTACAAGCAAAACTATTAAAAAAAATAAATTTTAACCTAAATATTTTTAGAAATGATGTTGAAAATTTAATAGAAACTCAAGTCGTAGCTCGAAAAACAAACGGACAAAATGTATTCAGTTATAGAAATATTAATCGAATATTCACACAAGGTATTGAATTAGACATCAACTATACTATCATCAAAGGACTTAATTTTTCAACAGGTTATCAATATTTGGAAGCAAAAGATAAAGATGTGTTGCAGAAAATAGAAGACAGACAGGTTTTTAGTCGTAACTCTGTTACATTAAACACAACAAGAGTAACTAAAAACCAATATGGTGGGCTGTTTGGAAGGAGTAAAAATATGTTCAATGTTAAAATATTTTATGAAAATGAAAAAAAGGGAATTTCCGCTAATTTGAGAGCAATATACAGAGGTAGATATGGTTTTGGTGATATGGACGGCAATCTTATTCTTAATAATGACAACGAATATGTAGCAGGATTTTGGACTTTTAATACTGCGATTATCAAAAACTTTATCAAAAATAAAATCCGATTGCAAATAGGCATTGATAATCTAATGGATTATAAAGACGAAATATATCAACCTAACATAGCAGGAAGGCTTATTTGGACAAGTATCAATCTTCAATTTTAATTTATTTATAAAAAAACGTTCAATTTAATTTAACAAAAAAAATGAAATTTTCAACTATTATTTATTTTATTATCACTTTGTATGTAGGTGGATTTATGTTGTATGGAGGTTATCAAAAGTTTGCAAAACCTTTGCCCTCACCTACAAAAATGATAGAAACCTTTGAAAAAGAAGGAGCAGAAAAAATGAAAAAAGATAAAAAACTTATTATCAAAAATTATATTTTTGGTATGAAACAAACAGGTTTTTTTTGGCAATTTTTAGGAATTTGTGAGATTCTATTTGGTATATTGATAATAAGTCAATATTTAAGATTTGTCGGGGCGGTAATGTTGTTACCTATCACCCTGCAAATCTTTCTTTTCCATATTTTTTTGGAATTAGATGACACGCAAGAACTCATACAAACAGGGCTTTTGTTTATTGGTAATTTAGCTTTGATAACAAAGGAATTACCAAAATGGAAGCATTTGATTATCACTAAAATTTAATTTTCTGTTTTTATTTATTCACAACTAATTTAATTTCTCTTTTTATATATTAATTTTTTAAATACAATGAAAAAAAACATCTTTGTTTTTATACTTTTAGGTAGCATATTGTTAGCCGCTTGCAACAAAAAAAATGACGAACCAACCGCTAATCCTACTTTACAAACGCAAACCGTGAGTAATTTAGCCGCTGACCCTACTACAAACACAGGAACAGGACAACCGCAACCCGCGACAGGTAAATTTACGCTTTATAGTTTGGCAAATAAAGCCATCGTTCCTAACACAGATAGTACTACTAATAAATGGGATATTGGTTTTCGTGGTACAACTATTATTGTCAATGGTGGAACAATTAGAACCGGTCAAGGAGGTGCATATATTTTTACAGGACTTTTTGATGAATTGACAACAATACCTGCTAATCAAGTCTTTAACACAGACCAAAGTACTACACAATTAGCCATTGCTACAGGCTCAGGAATGGGTTGGTATAATTATAATCCAGCTCAAAATTGGATTAGTCCTATAGCAGGAAAAATCTTAGTAATTCGGACAGGTGATGGAAAATTTGCAAAAGTTGAGATTTTAAATTACTATCGAGATAGTCCTTCAAGTCCTTCGCCTTCGGCAATTTCGAGGTATTATAGTTTTAGATATGTATATCAACCCAATGGTTCGCTTTCTTTTTAATAATTTAATATTTTACTTTAATTATTTCAATAAAAAAAATGAAAAAAATACTTTTTATCATTCCGTTTATTTTTGCTTGTTTTTCTCTGCACGCACAAAATAAAAAAGAACAAGACATCAATGCCATCAAAAATATGTGTGGCTGTTACGAAGTAAATTTTGCTTTTGCGGAAACTTTTTCACCAACAAAAGACTACAAAATCCACAAACCGCATAACTCAAGTGGTTTGGAATGGGTAGAATTAGTAGAAAATTCAGACAATAAAATTGTGTTACAACATTTGCTCATCACAGAAGATAGCACAGGTAAAAAAGATATTGTCAAACATTGGCGACAAGATTGGTTATATGAAAACACTGATTTGTATGTTTATGACAAAAATAATACTTGGAAATATACCAAAGTTTCCAAACAACAAGTCAAAGGACAATGGACACAAAAGGTTTTTCAAGTAGATGATAGCCCGCGTTATGAAGGAAGTGCTACTTGGGTGCATTTTGATAATAAACATTTTTGGGAAAATATCACTGATAGCCCACTGCCAAGAAGGGAGTTTACAACCAGAAGTGATTATAATGTATTGAAACGTAAAAACCGCCACGAATTGACTAATTATGGTTGGGTACACGAGCAAGACAATGATAAAATTCAACGCATACAAGAAAGTGAAAAACTAATTGCACAAGAAAAAGGTATCAATACTTATAAAAAAGTAGATAAATCTCGTTGTGAACTTGCACAACAATATTGGAAACAAAAGAAAACATTTTGGGCAAAAGTAAGAACTGAATGGGATACTATTTTTGCAAAAAATAAAGACTTAAAATTAGAAAAAATGGTAGATAAAAAACCTTTATTTATGTATCTTTTTGATGCCAAAGTAGAAGAAACTGCCGAAATAAAAAAAATTATTGCACAATTTGTAAAACAATAAAAATAGCAATAAACATTAAATTTCCTGCGAAACCACTTTTTCCTCTCTCAAAATAAAAAGAGAGTGAGGTTTAAAAAAATAATTTCGTAGGAAGTTTATACATTTAAAAAAACAAAAGAGAAACAATTTTAAAAAACCTGTTTTTATCTCTTTTTGTTTTTTTTATTTTTTGTAGGATACTACAAATTTGGGAAATCTTAAAAAAAGGGGAGTTGAGTGGCATAAATACCACTTTTTTACATAAAAAAATGTTATATTATGTATAGCGGTGGCATTTATGCCACCTTCTGCAAAGTATTTTAGAGATTTCCCAAGGTTATAGTAGGATAATAATAAGTGTTAATTTATAGTCAAATTTTATTTAAAATCCTATCAAAAAAAAATAATTTTTAGCCTAATTTTTGTAAAATAGTATATAAATTTCATTTTTTAATCATATTTGCACAATCTTACTAAAATAAAATTATGTTCACTGACAACGAAGACGAATTATTATTTGTTGAGGAGAATGAAAATGTCCCTAACTGGCTAAGTTTATAAAAAAAGTAAAACCATTGCAAATTTAGCGAAGCATAATTTGTGATTTTGTATTGATAGAAGTTTACAGACTTCACCCAACTGGTTTAAGTGTTCCAAAAAATAAAAAAAAGTAGAACTATATTACCTTTGTAAACATTTATTAGACTTTGGACACACCTCTCTACTCCTACAATAATTTGTATGATTTTTTTATTTTTTTTGATTAGTTTTTTTTGATTTTCGGTCATTTTCTATTCTT
>RDZP01000192.1 GCA_004294005.1 Cytophagia bacterium | reverse complement strand
TAATCTTGACAAAGAAATTATAGTAATGCACCCTGGCCCTATAAACCGAGGTGTAGAAATTACCAGCGATGTAGCCGATAGCAAGCAATCAATTATACTTAACCAGGTTGAAAACGGCGTGGCGGTGCGTATGGCGGTGCTGTATTTGCTGGCTGCTAAGAAGTGATGGTTGGGCTATGTTTGATAAGTGTAATCGATAGCGTTGCAATTAAGTAGCTTTCCAAGAACTAGTTGTGTTTAATTTAGAATCAAAAATATTTATGGCAGACATTTAATAAAAGAACAATTTATAACCAATAAAGAAAGTGGAAATAATATTTACCTTATATTTCTATACTTACAAACAGGCTTTACATTTCAATTTTAATATATCTACTTTTGTAAAAAAACAATGGCCATAGAAGAACGAAAACTGAAAGAGAAACTACAACGCTATAATGCGATATTAGATGCTGCTGAAAAAATTATGAAAGCAAGTGGCGTGTACAATCTAAATATGGATTTGGTTGCCAAAGAAACCGAACTTGCTAAGGGAACACTTTATCTTTATTTTAAAAGTAAGGAAGAAATTTTAGCAGCATTAAGTATAAAGTCAAGAAATTTGCTTTTAACCCACTTTGAAAAATCTACTTTAAATATTGATAATCCAATAGAACAGTTAAAAGCTATTGCTTTTGCAAGTTTCAACTTTTTTAAAAAATATCCTTTTTATTTTGAATTAATTGCCATTTATGAGGTAAATAATAAATTAGAGGAAACTGCAGAAATACAAAAATCAATAAATAAACTGATAAACTTTGTAAATGGAATTACTATAAAAGCAAAAGAAAAAGGGTTACTAAATATTGATTTAGACCCTATTCAATATACTTTTTGCCTTTGGGGGATGCTTATTGGGATGTCTCAACTGGTTAAAGTAAGAGGTGCTGTAATGGAAGATTATCTAGGTTTTACCGAAAAAGACATTATAAATACGTTTATGATACAACTGGAAATGGGAATGAAAAAATAATTTTTTTTAAAATAAAATGACTAACAGTCATTTTATGAATAAAAGTTTTATACATTTGTGGTGTAAAATTTAAACTTCATAAAATGATAAAAAAAGAAACGCTCA
>RDZP01000174.1 GCA_004294005.1 Cytophagia bacterium | reverse complement strand
TTTCAAATTACCACCAAAAATATCTTAATCGACACAGATTTTATTTATAAGTAATTGAAAATAAATTGTTTATAAATAAAAATTATCCCGAACTCACGTTAATCAATAAAAGGATATGGATTTTAACATGAAAATATCAATTAAAATGCTTGAAGTATTTTTAAAATACCTCAAGCATTGATTATCAAAAATAATAATTAAATTGTTAAACCACCATCTACAGTAATCATTGCTCCTGTAAAATATGCTCCTGCTTGTGTAGCTAATAACAAAGCAATATCTGCCACGTCATTTGGCTCTCCAAAATGTTGAATTGGTTGCTGTTTAAGTAATTCCTTGCTAATAAATTCATTATCAGTCAAAGCTTGCGAAAATTTTGTTTTGATTACACCTGGACAAATAGAATTAACTCTGATATTTTCGCTGCCCCATTCTTTTGCCATTACTTTTGTAAACATATTGAGGGCTGCTTTGGTAACACTATAAACTCCCAAGCCTTGTTCAGGTGATAACCCTGCTACACTACTGATATTGATAATGCTTCCTCCGCCTCTTTTTCTCATTAAAGGTTGTGTTAATTGACATAAATACATAGGTCCTTTTACATTGACCGCCATCATTTTATCAAAAGCATTGAGGTCAGCCTGTAAAACAGGACCAAAAATAGGATTTGTAACAGCGTTATTGACTACAATATCTACTCCTCCATAGGTTTCGATAGTTTTTTCTACCATTGTTTCAATTTGTTTCATATCTCCCATGTGACATGCTAACGCCAAGACATCTATTCCTTCTTGTCTAAATCTGCGAGCAACTTCTTCTACAGCATCTAATTTTCGGCTACTGATAACTATTTTTGCTCCTGCTTTTCCATAGGCATAAGCAATAGCTTCTCCAATTCCTTTGCTTGCTCCTGTAATGATGGCAACCTTATT
The DNA here is from genome assembly GCA_004294005.1 of Cytophagia bacterium. Classification (GTDB taxonomy): domain Bacteria; phylum Bacteroidota; class Bacteroidia; order Cytophagales; family Microscillaceae; genus RDXZ01. The sequence goes on along the minus strand of RDZP01000174.1, from coordinate 4,390 downwards.
TGTAAGGTCAAAACGTTGATAATTCATATATTTTTACATTTTTATTTTTTAAAAAGTCTTAATTTTCTTTTTTCTAATTTTGCTTTTTCCATAAATTCGATGCCTTTATCGATATAAAATCTATCGTGAGTAATAGGTATTCCATTTCTTGGCAATGTTTGTCCTGTATTATGAATATGAAAAGCCTGTCTAAAATCTCTATCTTCTAAATATTGTCCATAATTTTTTTTTGCCCAAATAATACCATATTTTACAGCATCTTTTCCTGTCAACTCATCGAGTGTAATGCCCAATGGAATACAATGGTAGCCCATTATTTGAAATGGTCCCCAAGAAGTAGCCATTTTTCTGAGTGTATTTTCGGTTAATATTTTGAGTTGTCGAGTGGTAAATCTTCCATATCTTTTTGATTTTCCATCTCTTACTTCTTTTAGTCGTTTAAAAACATGAGGCTCATATCGAGTGCCTGCGGGACTTTCGCCGCCACATTCCAAAATACATAAAGACTTGAAATAATGAGCAGGCAAATTATTTTCATTACAAATTTTATCAATTTCTTTGTCATAATTGGCTTTCATTTTTTCCCAAGCACCCATTTTTTTTTCTTCGTATGTAATTTGATAAAGCCAATATACAACTAAAAAGAAAAAAATCCAAAAGAACAAATTATATAACCAACGCATTTGACTGATGAATATTTAGTATTTTTTATACACAATATACTATTGATATAAAAGAGATTTTTTTTAGCAAAAGTAATATTTTTAAAGTGCAAAAACAAATAAACAAAGAAAAAATAGCTGTTTTTTGTTTTATAAATTTATGAATGATTTTGTTGAATGGCATAAATAGAGTATAAAACGGCAAGTTAATGAGTGTTTGTGGTGGCATAAATGCCACCTTTTTACATAAAAAACGTTCATTTATGTATAGTGGTAGCATTTATGCCACCTTCTGCAAAGTATTTTAGAGATTTCCGCAGTTACCAGTATTTCTATCAAAAAGTTAAATAATTATACTTTTTTAACAAAAAATGTAATGAATAAATGAAATAACTTACAAAATAGAGAACAATTTTTGCAATAATATGATTTTATAAGTAATCAAAAATACAAATTATTGCTTTCATACCACAACACATTATTAATGAAACTAAAATATTATCTTTTTCTCTTATTTTTCTTTTTTTCTTTTGGAAAATTTATTGAGGCACAAAACATCAATTTTGAGGAAGCACAAATTATTGATGAAAAAATAATCAGTAGTAGATTTGGAAAAAAAGTTGGTTTTTTTATCGATAAAACTAACCAAATGTCATTAGAAAATATCAAAAAACAGACATTTCAACCTATTATCATTGGCAATAAAAATAATTTAAGAACATTATCACCTGATACGACTTATTGGTTTCGATGGACAATTGAAAGTAATTTGAAGTATGATACAGATAAAATACTTATTTTGGGTAATGTTTCTACTTTTGATGTATTTGCTGAATACGAAAACGATACTACAGTTATCAAAAAAAGTGGTGCCAATCTTCCTGCCTCTATGCGTGATATACGTATGGTTAGTTTTGGAGTAAAATTATTTTTACCTAAAAATAAGAAAATTAAAATATGGATAAAAGCAAGAAATGATGATTATGCACGTCCAATTACATTTCGATTCTATGATTTAGAAAAAAATATATTATCATTGCATAATTATGTGGTTCAAGAATCTTTTTTACAAGGTGGTTTATGGATGATATTCTTATTCAATTTGATAGTTCTAATTATCTCAAAAGACAAAACTTATTTGTACTATTTGGCATATATATTTGTTTCTAATACGTTAGTTTTAATGACTGCCATTCCTTATGAATTTTATTTAGGTGAATTTCTGCCTTATCTTTCTTATTTTTATCTTGGATTGTTAGGCAATATTGCTATTTGGTATATGATGTTTGTGCGACATTTTACACGCAGCTATTTGGCAGCACCTGCTTTTGATAAAGTACTATTACGGTATGTAAAAATAAGAATTATTTGGATACTTTTTATTTTATTTGCATTTGGTATCAAAATTTTAAATTATGAAACTTGCTCTATTTTGGTCAGTATTACGGTCATTATAGATATTATGTTAGGAGTTTTTACTGCTACACGCAAAACTAAACAAATAAGTAATAAAGTAAGTATATTTTTGAGTGTAGGAAGTTTTTGTTTATTCATTGGTGGCGGACTTGCTACACTTGCACCGTTGTTGAATATCGATTCTACAATTGCCATTTTTGGTTGGAATCTTTCTTATTTTGAAATTGGACTTTTCTTTCAAATTCTTATTTTTTCTATTGGATTAAGTATCAGAAGTAGAGAAATAGAGAAAGAAAAAGAAACGGCAAAACTCCAATTTATCAATGAATTAGAGAAAAATGAAAAATTAGTCAAAGAACAAAATGAAATATTAGAGCAAAAAGTAAAAGAACGTACTTATGAATTGCAAGAGGCAAACGAAGAAGTTTCTCAAACCAACGAAAAATTATCCGTTACATTGCAAACCGTTGAGCTGCAACGTGATGACATCGTGGCTTCTATCAATTATGCCAAAAGAATACAGACAGCCTTATTGCCTGATATTTCTCAACTCAATAATATTTTACCACAATCATTGATTTTATATTTACCAAAAGACATTGTTTCAGGTGATTTTTATTGGTTTGATGCAATTAATAAAGATGAATTTATTTTTGTGATTGGTGATTGTACGGGGCATGGCGTACCAGGCGCTTTAATGACTGTTGTAGGCATAAATTTATTAGAGCAAATTATCAATGTGGATAAAATTATCTCTCCCGCACAAATATTGACTTCTTTAGATGAAAGATTACTGAAAACTTTGCGTCAACAGGGTATCGAAACTGAAAAAGTGAATGATGGAATGGATGTGTGTATATTTAAAATTGATTTAAAAAACAATCAACTTATTTTTGCGGGAGCAAAACGTCCATTATGGGTACTTGAAAAAGAAAATAACCAACTTTCTGAATACAAGGGTGATAAATTTCCGATTGGAAGTTCTCAATTCAAAGAAAAAATATTCACAGAAAAAGAAATTAATCTCACTAAAAATGACATCATTTATGCTTTTACTGATGGTTACGCAGACCAGTTTGGCGAAAATGGAAAAATGACAATTCGTAGGATGAGAGATATTTTGATTGAAAATAAAGACAAAGATTTTATTGCACAAAAACAAGTTTTCAATGATTATTTGAATGATTGGAAAGGAAGTGAAAATCAAACTGATGATATTTTATTGTTGGGTTTGCAAATTTGAAGTGATTAAAATCTGGTGGTATTTTTCAGTTCAAATTATTATAAGTGCTTCAACACTTATAATAAAGCCTATTTCTAAAAGTTAAAATAACAATATAATTTAATTTCTTTAACTATTTTTTCAAATCTTTCATTCCAATTTCCATTGATTTCTATAATTTCAATATTATTCTCAAACAAAACCTTTCTATGAGAAATATCCAATAAATTTCTATCTATCTCACTTAATCTTGTTCCATCTTGCACATATTCCACATCATTATTCAAATAAAAATAAAGACTGGGTTTGTTGGTATAATCAATTATCTTATTGATTTCGATTTCTCTTTGAAAAATAAATCTTGCATACGACTGTGTAATGTGTATATCCGTATCAATAACCGTTATTGGACTATCACCCATAATTGCTTTTTCAATTCTTTTATTGTGTTCTTTGGCTACAATATATAAGTCATCAAAGTTAAAAAAATTTGAATTAGCAATAATTTCACGCCCTGTTTCAAATACAAAATTACAATTAAAATATGCAGCAATTTTTTGTGTCATTATTGTTTTTCCTGTTGATTCTGTTCCTTAAGATGACTACTTTAATCGCAAAATAAGGTTTTACGCTATCAGGAAGGAAATTCCAGTTTTCAAATAAATTTTTACGGATAGTAGTGGCTGAAATAGGTACAAATTTTTTAGGAATATCAAAAGAAATATGCTGAATATTCATAAATTCAGCAACAAATTCGCCATATTTTTCTGATGTAATTACAAGTGAATAATCAGGAAATTTTTTTTTGAAAATAATAGACCAACTTTTAGAAACCTCTTTAGAGGCTTCTGATGTATTTATTAATTCGCTTTCCAGATAATTAAAAACGATTATTTCTATATTTCTTTCTTGCTCAAATGTTGTTTTAATTTATTGTTATTAAATATATTTATAAATATTTGATTATCAATTATTTAATTGTAAATATTGTGTATTTTTTTTGCAAAAGGTATATAAAAATAGTGAGTGTAAAAATTTTATATATTAACTCAAAATAATAAAATATTGGTTTTTCGCCCTTGATTGTGTC
>RDZP01000173.1 GCA_004294005.1 Cytophagia bacterium | reverse complement strand
CCTTTCTTTATGTATTATGAGCATTATTTTGAAAAAATAATGCTCATAATACATAAAGAAAGGAGATTTTGCATAGTTAGTAACCATTGTTCGCCAATGTGTACGTTGCCATTTTTGTTGATGGTCAATTTTTACTTCTTTCAAAGGCATTTTTATTGCTTGATGAATAATAGGAATACTTAGTGTATGTTCTCCTTGTGAAGTCAAGATTTTGCATCTATTTCTATAGGTTTGTTTTTGGTAGTTTTCACCTATATCAATGATTATTTTAGGGTGTGATTGTATGGTTTCAAAATAAGCAATACAAGGAAGGTAATGTAAATCAATAATACAATTTTTCATTTTCAATACATTATTAGACAAGATTTCAGGATTTTCAGGCTTTTTCAATACATTATTAGACAAGATTTCAGGATTTTCAGGATTTTTCAATACATTATTAGACAAGATTTCAGGATTTTCAGGCTTTTTCAATACATTATTAGACAAGATTTCAGGATTTTCAGGATTTTTTAATACATTATTAGACAAGATTTCAGGATTTTCAGGCTTTTTCAATACATTATTAGACAAGATTTCAGGATTTTCAGGCTTTTTTAATACATTATTAGACAAGATTTCAGGATTTTCAGGATTTTTTTATCTTTAATTTGTTCAAACGTAGAAATTTGATTGTTTTTTTTAATTAATTATTTACGTTTGAACAAATTACTTTTTATCTCATTCTATTAGATGATTTTACTAAATCTTCATCACTTTTGATTGCTCTACGTGCAAAGAGGTTTAATAATAATGCAACCGCAGGAATAAAAAAGCCAAATTGAAAACTTCCACTTCCTACTGTTTTGATTAATTTATCGCCTTGTGTTTCAAAATAAATAGATAATAATAAAAGTATAAACATCAAAGAAGTATTTAAAAGTACTAATTTCATTTGAAAAATACGATTTTTGTATTTAAAAATAGTCAATAAAGACAAACCTGCTGACAAGGCTGCTACGATTGCTAAATAAATCGTTGTGGTAGAAGTAGTATGTTTTTCTGTGCCATTTTCTTTTTTATAGTTCATAGAAATAGCATTCAAAGAAATAGATTCTTTTGTTTTTAAATCTTTTTTTTCCCAAATAGGCACAAAAATAAAGGTTATCATTAAGACAGCCACCAAAAATAAAAATACGGTTTGGATACGTTCTATCATTTTTTTAGTTTAATTTTTTTAGTTGAAATAAAATATTATTTTTTTTAATATAACCAAATATTGTAACAACGAACTTTATTTTTTGCTTCTTATTTTTAAGAAATAAAGTTTGTTGTTACAATAGACTTCCCGCGAAAGCACCTTTTTCCTCTCTCAAAATGGAGAGAGGGCAGGGAGTGAGGTTTAAAAAAACACTTTCGCAGGCAGTCTAATGCTTTGATTGAGATGTATTTTTGTAGTTTAAAATTAAACCGTTGCTACCTCGTTTTTTATCCAATCGTAACCTTTTTCTTCTAATTCTAAGGCGAGTTCTTTTGTACCTGTTTTTACAATTCGACCATTGTATAATACATGTACAAAATCAGGTACGATATAATCTAACAAACGTTGATAATGAGTTACTACAATTGTTGCATTTTCTTTGCTACGTAATTTATTTACGCCTTCTGCTACTATTTTTAAGGCATCTATATCTAAACCTGAATCAGTTTCATCAAGAATTGCTAATTTTGGTGCTAACATTGCCATTTGAAAAATCTCATTGCGTTTTTTTTCGCCACCTGAAAAACCTTCATTCAAAGAACGTTTCAATAAAGTATCACTCATTTCGACGAGGCTCATTTTTTCACGCATCAATTTTAAAAAACTCACTGAATCTAACGCATCTTGTCCTTTGTATTTACGAATTTCATTCAAGGCAGTTTTTAAAAAATTGGTAGTACTTACACCCGGAATTTCCACAGGATATTGAAACGCTAAAAAAATACCTTCACCTGCTCTTTCTTCTGGTGCAAGGTCTAATAAATTTTTACCTAAAAAATCTACGTTACCACCTGTAACTTCATAATCTTCTCTCCCTGCTAATACAGAGGCTAATGTGCTTTTTCCTGAGCCATTAGGTCCCATAATTGCGTGTACTTCACCTGCTTTTACTTCTAAATTGATGCCTTTTAAAATTTGTTTTTCACCGATTGAGGCTTGTAATTGATTGATTTTTAACATTTTATTTTGTATTTTGAATGAATATTTTGACTAAAAACACAAATTTGTTCCTCATCTAAAAAAATATTTGTGCAAAAATAGTCATAATTTACCTATTATAAACAATCTACCTTCAAAAAAGTTTTTTATATTTCATTCTTATTGCAAAAAAACTTTAATTTATCAAAAATCTGTACTATTTTTGCAATCATTTTTACAAATTCTAAAAAAATGCCTACTTATAAAGATTATTTTTTATTACATTGGATTGTACTTATTTGGGGCTTTACAGCCATATTAGGAAAACTGATTACTATTTCTCCCTTAGAATTAGTGATTTATCGAACAGCCATTGCTACCTCTATTTCAGCCATTGTTTTGGTTTATTACCGACAATTTAATTATCATATCCAACGTACTGAAATTTTAAAGATGCTTTTTACAGGTTTTTTGATTGCTTTGCATTGGTTATTATTTTTTGGTGCTGCCAAATTAAGTGCTTCTGTTTGTTTGGCAGGCATCACTACTGCAACACTTTGGACGAGTGTTTTAGAGCCTTTGATTCAAAGAAGGCGTGTGAAAATTTATGAAATAGGTTTAGGAATTGTGGTGATGTTGGGTTTGTATCAAATTTATAATGTAGAAGTCAATCATAGTTTGGCTTTGTTTATGGCGATGGGTTCTGCTTTTTTTGGCGTATTATTTAGTATTTTGAATGCAAGATTTACACATAGACACCATCATCAAATCATTACTTTTTATGAGATGTTGGGTGCTTTTTTATCGATGATGATATTTTTACCATTTCACGAATGGTTTTTTTGGTCAGAGGTTACATTAAGGTTTGAACCAACCGAAATGGATTGGGTTTATTTGTTTATTTTGGGTGGAATTTGTACTGTTTATGCCTATTCTTTGAGTGTAAAATTGATGAAAAAATTTACTCCTTTTGCTGTCAATCTCACAGTCAATCTTGAACCTGTTTATGGAATTATTTTAGCATTATTGATTTTTGGTTCAGAAGAGGAAATGAAACCGGGTTTTTATTTTGGTACTTTGGTTATTTTGTTGGCGGTTTTTACTTATCCTTTTTTGAAAAAATATTTGAGCAATAGAAGGAAAAAGCGATTAAGAATGTTAGTAGAAAAAAGAAAAAACTTGCCAATTCATCTAAGAAAAAAGAATAATAAATTGGTTTGAAGTGAAAAATAAATGTTTATTTTTTATTTTTTATTCACTTTTTTGTATAATTTTGCATAAAAATAAATCAATAAACTAAAAAATATGAAACTTATCACAAATAATATCAATAAATCTATCAATAAATCTTATTTAGCACAATCTTTATTTATAAATGAAGTTGATTTGTTTAAAAATAATTTTCTTACTCTTTTACAACTCATTCAAAACAATGATAGTGAAGAAACTTTAAAAGATTATATACATGATTTTTTTAAAAATACTTATTATAAAGAAAAATTTGCTACAAAAGAAAATCATAATTTAATAGATTTAGTTATTTTGAATAGTAAGAATAGTAATGATTCAGTAGCAGTAATTATAGAAACAAAATCTATTAAAAATACTGCTGAAATGATTACTGTTGATGACATTAATAAAAAGGCTTTTTATGAAATTGTGCAATATTATCTCGAAGAGAGAATTATCAATAAAAATATAGAAGTAAAAAATCTTATTATTACTAACTCAATAGATTGGTTTATTTTTGATGCACAAATATTTGAAAAAATATTTTATCAAAATAAATCCTTTCAAAAAACATATATAGATTGGTATGAAGGAAAATTAGTAAGCAAAAAAAAAGATTGGTTTTATTCAGAAATTGTTAAACCTTTTATTCAAAATGAAATAAATACTATTGATTGTACTTATTTTCAAATTTCAAAAAATAGTATCAATACAGAAAAAGAATTAATTGCTTTATACAAAATATTTTCTCCTGAGCATCTTTTAAAATTATCTTTTCAAAACGATAATAATACATTAAATACTGCTTTTTATAACGAACTTTTATACATCATCGGTTTACAAGAAGTAAAAATAAATAGTGTAAAAAGAATCGAAAGATTTCCAGAGAAAGATAGACAAGAGGCGAGTTTTTTAGAAAATGTTATTAATATTTTGCAAGTTGATGAGGTCTTACAACAATTAGAAAATCCTCAAAAATTTGGCAAAAATGAAGAAGAACAATTATTTAGCATTGCCTTAGAATTATGTATTACTTGGTTAAATAGAATACTTTTTTTGAAATTATTGGAAGGTCAGTTATTAAAATATAATCAATTTGATAACAACTATTTATTTTTAAATTTTCAAAAAGTAAGAGATTTTGAAGAATTAAGAGAACTTTTTTTTGAAGTTTTAGCCACAAAACCTACTGAAAGAAAAGTAAATTTACAAAGTAAATATTATCAAGTTCCTTACCTGAATAGTTCTTTGTTTGAACAAACAGAATTAGAAAAAAAAGCGGTTAAAATCAATCAACTCAAAAAAAATATAGATATTGAGGTATATCATACTACTATTCTCAAAAATGAAAATAGTAAAAAAATTACAGGTAAAAAACCAATTTTACAATATTTATTTTCTTTTTTAGATAGTTATAATTTTGCCAGCCAATCAGAAGCAACTATCCAAGAAACAAATAAAACGATTATCAATACAGCAGTTTTAGGGTTGATTTTTGAAAAAATAAATGGTTATAAAGACGGAAGTTACTTTACGCCAAGTTTTGTAACGATGTATATGTGTAGAGAAACCATTAGAAAAACGATTATTTCAAAATTTAAAACGCACAAAAATTTTAAAGATGTCAATACATTTGTTGATGTTTATAACTTAATTCCTACGATTTCTCTAAGAGAGGCAAACCAAATTTTTGATTCTGTCAAGATATGTGACCCCGCAGTAGGAAGTGGACATTTTTTGGTTTCAGTATTAAACGAATTGATGGCAATAAAAGCTGATTTAGAAATATTGATTGATAAAGATGGTAAATTATTGAGAGATGTAACCATTGAGGTAATCAATGATGAATTATTTATTGCTGTTGCAGGTGAACTTTTTAATTATCAATTCAAAAATCCACAAAGCCAACGCATACAAGAAACTATTTTTTATGAAAAACAAAATCTTATCGA
>RDZP01000191.1 GCA_004294005.1 Cytophagia bacterium | reverse complement strand
TGATATTGTTCTTGCAACTTTTGGTAGAGGGTTTTATGTGTTGGATAACTACACAATGTTACAAAACATTAAACAAGAAGAGTTAGATAAGAAGGCAACAATTTTTCCGATTAAAGATGCTTTGGTATATAATTTAGCAGAGCCTTTTGGACATAAAGGAAAATCATTTCAGGGCGAGAGTTTTTATACAGCGTCAAATCCTGAGGTTGGAGCTACGATATATTATCACTTAAAAAACGACTATAAATCAATAAAAGATTTGCGTAAAGAAAGCGAAAAAATAAAAGTTTTTGATTTTTTGAAGGATAGGCGGCTATGAAGAGTAGTAGGTAGTTTTCTTTTAAAACTATTTTCTGTTATAAAGCATTGTTTAACTACTAATGTATCTACGTCTCTTCTGCCTACTTGTCAGTTGTCCTTATCGGATTCCGAGAGATCATTGAAAAATTCTTCAATTTCAAAATCTGAATCCTCTTCTTTTTTCTTTTCAGTCATATGGACTTTTTGTGTTTTGCGTTTCTTGGCATTTAAAATCTCTTTAATACCCTGTTTAACTAACGACATGACTTCTTTCTTCTGACTTTTGTCATTGTCTTTGTTTTTAAATTTGGATGGACGTACTGTTTCCCAGCTTTGTCGCATTTTTGAAATTTGAGCCTGGACTACTTTACATTCTGTAGTGTCATGGCCATGAGTCTGGTGTAATTCACACCATTTCTCACTTTGATTTCGTTTTTTGTGGTTTGATACCTCCGCAGAGGGTTTCGCACGAGATTTCCCGTCGTTTGAACCGTTCTTCGAACTGGTTTTGAGCTTCGCTCCCTTTTTGTCTTCTGAATTGTTTAAGTTACCTTCAGTAAACTCATGGCGTTCACAAAAGGCGACAAATTCTGAAGGAGTATGAATGACTGGATCAAAGCCTTGCAGAACCATGTTCTTTTGCCAGGCATTTGGAACAGCAAACTCCAAAAGATCCAAGATTTCTTCTTCAGATAATTCTTGGTTTGGGTCGAAGGGAGGGAACTGCTTGAGATACCCATTAATTTCATTGACACGAGCGAAAAATTCTCGCGTGGTCATGGTTCTTGGTTTTCGCATGTAATTGCGCATGTATCGTTTCTGATAT
>RDZP01000034.1 GCA_004294005.1 Cytophagia bacterium | reverse complement strand
AATTTGGACTTAATAGTGGAAATTTGTGCAGGACTATCAAATTTTAAAATAAAAAAAAGTGCTTAAAATAACCAATTTAAACGAATTAGTAAGTCTATTTTTAGGATTGCTTAGAATGGCTAAGTCATAAGATTTGTATCTAAATATTTTATATTCAGAAACACAAGAATGTAATAATAATGTAAATATTACTATATATAAATATTTCATAATAATTTTATTTAAATTTTTCAAGGTAAGTATGACCTCCAACTGATTTAAGTGTTTCAAAAAATAAAAAAAAGTAAAACTATTGCAAGTTTAGCGAAGCCCAACTGGTTTAAGTGTTCCAAAAAATAAAAAAAAAGACACTGGCGCAAGTTTCAAAAACTTGTGCCTCTGTATTAATTGATTCGAAGAATGACAATACTGCATCCAAGCGTCTTTTTTTATTTTGAACAAAGATAGGTATTTTTTCTTAAACCAGTCGGGAAATCAATAAAAAACAAGGTCAGTTTTATAAAATGCTGACCTTGTTTTTTTTATTGATAAATCTATTAATTCAATGCTCCTGCAATCGTTCCTGTCATCATACACGCCATACTTGCCGCTAATAACGCTAATAAACCTAATCGCGATAAATTTTGTTGTTGTTCAGGTGCCATCGAGCCAATCCCTCCAATTTGGATAGCAATCGAACCGAAATTTGAAAAACCGCAAAGCGTATAAGTAGCAATAATAATTGTTTTATCTTCCAGAACACCACTTTTTTTCAACTCTGCTAAACTTAAATAAGCCACAAATTCATTAATAGCGGTTTTTTGTCCTACCAAACTTCCTAAATACAAAGTCTGGTCCCACGTAACGCCCATTGCATAGGCAATAGGTCGCATAATTTGTCCTAAAACATACTCCAACGAAAAAGCATTAAAAACGCCTCCTGTAGAAGTTTTTATCATATCATTAACGCCAATCAATCCGCCAAAACCTTTCAATAGAAAATTAAGCATTGCTATCATAGCAATAAAAGCAATTAACATTCCTGCAATATTTAAGGCTAATTTTAGTCCGTCCATCGCACCAATAGAAAGGGCATCTATTAAATTAATACCTAAACTTTCTGTAGATAATTCTAACTTAGTCGTAATTAAATCTTGTTGCGTTTGAGGAACAATCATTTTTGCCATTACAATCGCTGCGGGTGCATTCATAATTGATGCACTTAATAAATGTGCTGCAAAAATAGCTTGTTGTGCAGGGTCAGAACCACCTAAAAAAGAAATATAAGCCGCCATTACACCGCCTGCAATCGTAGCCATTCCGCCCGCCATCAAACACATCAATTCTGAATAAGTCATTGTGCGGATAAAAGGTTTGACCAATAAGGGTGCTTCGGTTTGTCCCAAAAAAATATTGCCTGCTGCTGACAAACTTTCTGCACCTGAAAGTCGCATTGTTTTAGACATTACCCAAGCAATACCATAAACAAGTCTTTGTAAAATACCTAAATAATACAAACCAGCCGTCAAAGTAGAAAAGAAAATAACAGTAGGTAAAATTTGAAAAGCAACTACTACACCTAATTGATGTTTATTTGTTTTATCAGTAGCCAAAGCCCCAAATACAAAACCTGCTCCTTCTGCGGTAAAACTCAATAAAATAGCAAAGCCTTTGCCTATTTCTTGAAAAGCATAATTAATGAAAGGAACTTTAATTACTAAAATTCCGACAACAATTTGTAAAATAACGCCGTACATTACTAATTTCCAATCTATCGCTTTGCGATTAGTAGAAAATAAATAGCCTAAGCCAATAAAACAACAAATACCAAAAAAGCCTTGTAGTAAATTCATTTGAAAAAGTAAGATAGATTTTTTTTACAAAGATAGATTTCTTTTTTCAATAAATCAATTCATTAGTAAAAAAAAGTTTTTTTGCATAGTTTATTAAACACTTTCAATAAAAAAAATCCTGAAAATTCTGAAATCCTGTCTGAAAAAAAAGAGAAGAAAAAAAAATCCTGAAAATCTTCAAATCCTGTCTGAAAAAAAAGAGAGAAGGAAAAAAAATTCTGAAAATTCTGAAATCCTGTCTGAAAAAAAAGAAAAAAAAAATCCTGAAAATCTTGAAATCCTGTCTGAAAAAAAAGAGAAGGAAAAAATCCTGAAAATCTTGAAATCCTGTCTGAAAAAAAAGAGAAGGAAAAAAAAATCCTGTCTGAAAAATATAAAACAATATTGCTAAATCACTACAAAAACACAATTATTTTTTATTTTTGATAAATTTATTTTACCTTTGCAGAAAAAAACGTAAATTCTAATGGCTGAAATACAACCTTTGCGTGCTTGGCAATACAATAATTTTTTAAAAGAAAATTTACAAGATATTACTGCTTCGATGTCCGAAACAGTAACACAACAAAAAAAGGCAATGTTTTATCAACAACCTTTTCATTATTTCCATATTTCTTCTCCTATCGATACGCCACCTTATCACAATGCAAAACGCAGAGCAGAAAATTGGAAACTTGACAAAGTCATCGAGCAAGATGCCTTAGAAGGTATTTATATTTATTGTCAATATTTTCATTTGAAAGAAAATCCTGAAAAAATTTATGTTCGAAAAGGATTTATTGCTCATATAAGAGCCACTGATTTTGATAAAAAAATTGTATTGCCACACGAACTCACCATCAAAAGAGCCGTAGAACACCGAGTTGCATTATTAGAAAATACAAATATGCACACAATTCCTACACACGCTTTTTATACAGACGAACAACAAGTATTAGAAAAATATATTGATGAAAGCATTACTGCACCGATTGCTGATGTAACCGACCAAAATGGAACAAGACATGTTTTGAGTGTGATTCATGATAGAAAAATTATTGATTTTTTTGTGCAAAATTTGGCAGATAAACAAGTTTGGATAGCAGACGGACACCATAGATATGAAAGTAGTTGTCAATATGCAAAACTAAAAAAAGAACAAAATCCAAACCATAAAGGCAATGAATTGTATAATTTTCATTTGATGTGGTTTACTAATACAGCCTCAAGTAGTTTGGGCGTTTTTCCCACACATAGAATTATACATTCACTCAAAAATTTTGATGAAAAAGATTTTTTTGATACAATTAGTGAATATTTTGATATAGAAGAAACCACACATACACATAATAAAGGTTTGGCTCCAAGCGAAAATTTAGGAACGTTTTTGTTGGTATTTGCTGAAAAATCATATTTAGCAAAACTCAAAAAAGACGCAATGGAAAAATTTAATATTGATTTGCCTAATGAAGTCAAAAGATTAGATTTAAGTGTTTTGCATTATTTTATGTTAGAAAAAGGCTTGGGATTAAAAGAACAAATGCAATTTGAATACCTTGATTTTACGCATCAAATTTCACAATGTTATAAACAAGTCGCTGCAAAACAAGCACAATTTGCGGTCATTACACGCAAAGTAACTTTATCAGAAATAGAAAGTGTTATCAAAAATGGCTACATTATGCCCGCAAAAACAACTTATTTTTTCCCAAAAGTATTGGGTGGACTGGTTTTTTCATCAGCAGAATAAAGAAAAATAGAGTTTTAATAATAATAATTTTAATCAAAAAATACTTAATTTGCTAAGATAATTGAGACGAAAATACGTTTCGTGTTGAGATTTGTAAATATTCTATCATTTTTTTTATTTTTTGCAAAAAAACGAATATATTTGCAAAAAAATTGTTTTACTCAAATATTAAAAATCTAAAATTTGAGAAATAAAAATTTAAAATTATGAATATTTCTTATAATTGGCTCAAAAATTACATCAATATTAATAAAAATCCTACTGAATTAGGAAAAATACTCACTGCAGCAGGTTTAGAAGTAGAAGCCATCGAAACTTTTGAAAGCATTAAAGGAGGATTGCAAGGTTTGGTAATAGGTAAAGTTTTGACTTGTGAACAACATCCTAACGCAGATAGATTGAGATGCACAACAGTCGATGTTGGACAAGAAAATCCACTCAAAATTGTTTGTGGAGCGCCCAATGTAGCCAAAGGACAAACCGTAGGTGTCGCATTGGTAGGTGCAACCTTGTACCCAACTTCAGGAGAAAGTTTTACAATTAAAAAATCAAAAATAAGAGGCGAAGAATCAGAAGGAATGATTTGTGCAGAAGACGAAATTGGCTTAGGCACTTCTCACGAAGGTATTATGGTTTTGGAAACGTCTTTGTCGGTTGGCACGCCTTTGGCAAAATATTTTAATATCGAAAATGATTTTATTTTTGTGATTGGACTTACGCCTAATCGTGCAGATGCCGCCTCACATATAGGCGTAGCCAGAGATTTGGCGGTTTTATTGAATGAAAAAGTAATAAAACCTTCTATTGATAATTTTAAAGTTGATAATCACAATTTACCTTTTGAAGTCATTATAGAAAATAAAGAAGCGTGTTTGAGGTATTCAGGTGTGAGTATTTCGGGGGTAAAAGTTGATAATTCTCCTGAATGGTTACAAAATCGTTTAAAATCTATTGGCTTAAAACCTGTGAATAATATTGTTGATAGCACTAATTTTGTTCTGCACGAATTGGGACAACCTTTGCATGCTTTTGATGCGGATAAAATCAAAAAAAATCAATTACGTATCAAAACCTTATCAGATTCAACAAAATTTGTTACTTTGGATAATATAGAACGTAATTTGAGTGCCAATGATTTGATGATTTGTGATGGAGACGGTTTGCCTATGTGTATTGCAGGCGTGTTTGGTGGCAAAGATTCAGGGATTTCATCAAATACAGTCAATATTTTTTTAGAAAGTGCTTATTTTTCTCCTGCATTTATCCGTAAAACAGGACAAAAACATTTATTAAAAACAGATGCTTCTTTTCGTTTTGAACGCGGCACTGATATAAATATGACCGTTTTTGCACTCAAAAGAGTTGCTTTATTGATTCAAGAAATAGCAGGCGGAAAAATTAGTAGTGAAATCATTGATATTTATCCTGAAAAAATAAATGATTTTGAAGTAGTTTTGCGTTATGCACAAATTGATAGAATTTTAGGTAAAAAATTAGAAAAAACAACGATTAAAACCATTTTAGAAGGATTAGAAATAAAAATTATCAATACTACTGATGAAAAATTGACACTACAAATTCCGCCATATCGCGTAGATGTGCAACGCGAGATTGATGTTATTGAAGAAATAGGTCGTTTGTATGGGTATGATAATATTGAGTTTGGAGAAAATTTAGGCTCACAATTTTTATCTCATTTTCCAAAAGTAAGTCCACATATTTTACAACAAAAAATTACTGCTCATTTGGTTGGGCAAGGTTTTATAGAAATGTGGAATAATTCATTGGCAAAACCTACTTATTATGAAAATTTAGAAAGTTTTAAAAGCGAAAATTCAATAGAAATTTTGAACAAATTGAGTGAAGATTTGGGAGTAATGCGTCAAAGTTTGCTTTTTTCGGGCTTGGAAGTAATTGCTCATAATGTTAATCGTAAACAAATAGATTTAAAATTGTTTGAAATTGCTAAAATTTATCAAAAGAAAGAGGGCGAAGGCTTATCAAAATACAAAGAAGAAACGCATCTTTCTATGTTTTTGGTGGGTAAAATCAATGCAGAAACGTGGCGAAAAACGGATAAAAATGTAGAATTTCACGATTTATCAGCATCAGTTTGGAGTGTGTTACAAAAACTAAATATCAAAGATGTGAAAACTGAACTAATACAAAATGATATTTTTGCTTTTGGCGTTAATTATATGCGTGGAAAAAATATTTTGGCAACTGTTGGACAAGTTCATAAAAATATTTTGAAAAAAACAGACCTAAAAGTCAATGTTTTGTATGCTGATGTGCATTGGGACTTATTGGTGAAAGGTTATCAAGAAAAAGTTACTTATCAAGAGATTTCAAAATTCCCAGAAGTAAGGCGAGATTTATCGTTGGTTTTAGATAAAAATATTACTTTTCAACAAGTCAAAGAATTGGCTTTTCAAAAAGAAAGAAAATTATTGAAACAAGTGAATGTTTTTGATGTGTATGAAGGTGAAAATTTGGGACAAAACAAAAAATCATACTCTGTAAGTTTTATTTTAGAAGATACAGAGGCAACACTCAACGAAACAACTATCGAAAAGGTAATGCAAAAATTGATAGAAAGTTATGAAAAGGAATTGGGTGGCGTGATACGAAAATAGAAAAATTGGTAACAAAAAACCAATTTTGGTCTAAAAATAAAGTAAGAAATTGAAAAATATTGAATAGGATTTAAAAATAAAGTTTTTAAATCCTATTTTTTGTTAAGTAATTTTTTTACTGATAGGTTTTATGATTGGAGTAGTTTGGATTTACCTGATTTGCAACAAATTTACATTATTTTACAAGCAGTGAAGCATAAATATTGTCAAGATTAGAAAAAATAAAAAAAATTAGGCATTTCATTTGCAATATTGGAATAATAAATTATATTTGCGAACCAAATTAATTTAGCTAAAAAATAAACACAACGATTTTTATTTATAAAAAAATATTTTTTAATTGATGGGAATGAAATACTTTTGCTTTTTATTTATTTATTTTACTCCAAAATGCCAATGCTCAAAGTGTTAGCGAATTGCTATCGAGATTAAATGAAACTAAAGATAATGAACAAAAGGTATCTTTATATATACAAATAGGTTTATTGTATCAACAAGAAAAAGCCTACTCAAAAGCAGCAGAATATTTTGTTCAGGCACAAAAAAATATTGTAAATGGTAATAAAACCACACAAAATTCCAACAAGGAAATACAAATATTAGAATACTTAGGGACTGCACAAAGTTTAATACCTGATTATATAGCTGCTATAGAAACTTATCAAATTTTGTTTGATAAACAAAAAATGAGTATTGATAAATCAAGAAAAAATTTGAATATACTGGCTGATTTACACAAAAGAGCAGAACAATATCCACAAGCATTAGTCAAATATGAAACGATTTTAAGTCAATATCCTTCTAATTCGCAAGAACAAATCGTACAAACTTATAATAATATTGGTTTTTTGTATAGACAAGCAGGCGATAATCAAAAAGCAAAAGAAAATTTGAATAAAGCATTGGTATTAGCACAAAAAGCAAATTTAGTAAGTCCATTGATTACTACTTTGTTTAATATTGGTGTTACTAATTCATCAAATAACAATCACAAAGAGGCACAAAATAACTTTCAAGAGGCGCTTAATATTGCTGATAAAAATAATTTAGCACTACCTACTGCGGAAGCTTATAATTACTTGGCGGCTAACTATTGGCTACAAAGTAAATCTGATAATGCCTTAGAGGCTGTACAAAATGCTATTAAAATTGCAGAAACACAACAGGCAAATGATATTTTGATGGTAAGTTATCAATTATTATCAGAAATCTATCAACAAAAAGGAGAACTCAAAGAAGCACAAAAAGCCTATAAAAAATATGAAGAAATTAAAAATAAGCGAATAGAAAAAGTACAAAAAGAAGAAAAAAATAGATTAGAAAATCAACTCAATATCGAGAAAAAAGAAAATGAAATTAAAGAATTGATGGCTGAAAAAGACAGACAAGGCTCTATTTTGCGTCAATCTGAATTAGAAAAAGAAAAAAAGGAACAAGAGCTTGTTTTAAAACAAAGGGAATTAGATTTGTATAAAAGTAATCAAGATAGACAAAAAATGCAATTAGCCAATCAACTCTTAGAACAAAAAAGAATTGAACAAATGCTCGAAATTACTAAGAGAAAGTTGCAGGAAGATAAACAAATACAAGAAATTGAAAAATTAGCAAGTACACAACGACTACAAAATGCCCTCATTAAACAAAGAGAATTAGAAAGACAAAAAGAAATTGAATTGTCTGAGAAAGATAAAAAAATTAAAGAGCAGCAAATCAAAGATGAAAAAATAATTACTTATTATTATTTCTGGATATTTGTATTGTTTGCAGTTTGTTTATTAATGGCACTCATTGGTTTTATGCATACTTTTTGGAGCAATAGAAAATTAAAAAAACAAAGAAAAAGAATTTTGGAACAAAAACAAGAGATTGAAAATAAATCTCAAGAAATTCTTGCTCAAAATGAAGAATTGCAGCAAAATCAAGAAGAAATTACGGCACAACGCGATTTAATCCAAAACCAAAATCAAACATTAGAAGGAACAAATCAAAAATTAGTGGCAAATCAAAATGTTTTAAAAAACTCGTTAGAAGAACTCAGTAAAAGTCAGGAAGAAATAAAATTGGCTAACCTTAGTTTGGCTGAAAGAGATAGACAAATTACGAGTAGTATTAATGCTGCAATTGCGATTCAAACTGCGGTTTTACCTTATAAAGAGAAATTAGATACATTATTAAAAAATTATTTTGTTTTGTATCGACCAAAAGATATGGTTTCAGGTGATTTTTATTGGTTGAATGAATTAGACGGAAGTATTTTTTTGGCTGCTGTAGATTGCACAGGGCATGGCGTACCGGGTGCTTTTATGTCTTTGATTGCTAATAATTTATTAGATAAAATCATAAGAGTTTGGAAAATATATGAACCTGATGATATTTTAGAACGTATGCACGAAGAAATACAAATTTTATTAAGACAAGATGAAACTGAAAATAACAGTGGAATGGATTTGGCGTTGATAAAAATAACACATCAAAAAGAAAATGTTAAAGTTGTTTTTTCGGGTGCAAAACGGCCTTTGTATTATGTTCTGCCTGATGAATCAGCAATTAAAGAATTGAAAGCGGATAGAAAATCAATTGGTGGGTTGCAAAAAAAAGATAAATTTACCAAACAAACTATGGAATTTCCAAAAAATACAGTTATTTATTTGGGTTCTGATGGATTGCCCGACCAAAACGACTTTAATAGAAAAAAATTGAGTGAAAAAGGATTAAAAGAAATATTAACAACAATTCATCACTTGCCGATGCCCGAGCAGCAAAAAAAATTAGAAGAAATATTGACAGAACATACACAAAATACATCGCAAAGAGATGATATTTTATGGATTGGCCTGTCGCTTTAGTTTGATGATACTTGATTATTTTGATGAATTAATAATTTTTTTTCGAATGCCTCTAATACCAAATTATTGCCATCAAAGCTCGCAAAACTATCATAATAAAACCATTCTCCTAAATTAATATACCTACTTTTATTGTTTTTCATTGTCCAATCGATTGGTAAGTGTCTATGTCCAAAAACATAAAAATCATGTTTATTTTTAGTTTCAATTTGTTCACAATAACCTAAAATCCATTCTTGGTTACCAAAAAAACGGTTATCTACACCTTTTTTAAGATTTTTTGCTCTACTTTTTCGGGATAAATAACTTGCCAAACCTACACCTATATTAGGATGCAACCAACCAAAAAGCCATTGTGCGAGCCTGCTTGTGAATAAAATTTTTAACCATTTATAACCATAATCACCATCACCTAAACCATCACCGTGTCCAATATGAAATTTTGTGTCATTGATTTTGAAAGACGTAGGTTGATGCAAAACTTTTACGCCTAATTCCTTTTCAAAATATTGAAACATCCACAAATCGTGATTGCCTGTAAAAAAATAAACAGGAATATTTTTATCTGTCAAAGTAGCAATTTTTCCTAATAATCGAGTATAACCCTTTGGAACGGCTGATTTGTATTCGAACCAAAAATCAAAAATATCACCTACTAAAAACAAAACACCGATTTCATTTTCATTTTTTTCTATCCAACGAATTATTTTTTTTTCTCGTGTAAGGCTTGTATCAAAATCGGGAGCGCCCAAATGAAAATCAGAAGCAAAAAATATTTTTTTTTGAGGTAATAAGTTAATTTGTATCATCGTAATTTTTTGGAATATTATTACTTATTTTTTAAAAATTTTGCAAAAATAGGTAAAAAAATGTTAGCTTTGCAAATTATTGATAAAAAATAAAATTATGACACAAGAGATTTATTTAATCAGGCACACAACACCTTTGGTAGAAAAAGGTATTTGTTATGGAAATACTGACTTGCAATTAGCTGAAAAATTTGAAGATGAGTTAAAAGAAATTAAAAGTATTTTACCTGATTTTACTGACATTCCAACTTACTCAAGTCCTTTGTTTCGTTGTCATCATTTAGCGAAACATTTACAAAATAATCATTCTTTGATTACGCTCAAAGATGAACTAAAAGAAATGAATTTTGGTGATTGGGAAATGAAAAAATGGACTGAAATTGATGAAGAAACTTTGAACGAATGGATGAAAAACTTTATTGAAAAACAAACACCTAACGGAGAAAGTTATGAAATTGTCAAAAATAGAGTTAATCATTTTTGGAATCAAATCATAGAAAAAAATGATGAAAAAATAGCTATTGTTACTCATTTTGGTGTCATTCAAAGTATTTTATGTATATTATTTGAAATGCCTCCCGCTAAAGCATTTCGATTCGAGTTAGATTATGGTGCAGTGATTAGAATAAAAAAAACAGGTAAAGAACATTATAAAATCAAATTTTTAAGATAAAATGAATTAGTTGATTACAATAATTAATCTATAAAAAAAAATCTTAAAAAATGTAATATGTAGGTCTTTTATATAGTAATAAAAAAGATAAAAAAAATAAAATAAAATTTTTAATATTTATGAATCTCAAACGCTTATTTTCAGTAGTTTTATTCTTAGTTTGTGTGAATAATATTTTTGCACAAAGAAGAGAATTTGCAAAAAAAGACGGTGTTGTTGTTACGGTGCAAGAAGAGCCTCGCATAGGTGAATGTGTAGTGCAAAATGGTAAGAAGTTGTACCAACATCGTATCACAGTTTATGCAAGAAATAATAACAACTTTGAAGTTACTTTTCAAAGACCACTTGCAGCAAGAGTACCTGCTGATGCCAAACTTCCTAATAATAGAGGTGAATGTTGGAACAAACAAGACAGAGGTACTTGGCGTGATATATCTAAGTTGGAAATTGGAAGTGAGGTTACACTTATCACTAAAATTGTTTTGAGTGAAAACGCTAATACTGCAGGTAGAATTACTTGTAACATTCCTGATTTAAGAAAATAGTTGCCAGAATTAGAAAAATTTATTTTTAATAAAAATGAGTTTGTATTCGCGATAGGGATAGATGCAGTATTGCAGAGACAAAAAGAGAGAAAAACGAGGCTTTGCGAGTTTTTTCTCTCTTTTTTGGCTCTGTGCTTTGCACGATAGCCCGTCATCGCCCAAAATTACTTTTTTGTTTGAAATATTGATTTGATTTCTTTTTTAGTTTTTAAAAGTAAAGTAAAATAAAATTAGTTTTTTTGATTTTTTTTTCAAATCTTTGCACTATAATCAACCCTTTTACTCCAAAGGGTTTTTATTTTTTACTTATTTTCCCTTGGAGTGGGGATTCTATTTATGAAGATTTTTTACTTATTTTCTTTTTTTATAGTGTTGATTTTCAATACTATAACAGCACAAAATGCTTCCGTAACAGGCAAAGTAACTGATAGTAATGACACGCCTTTGATGGCTGCCAATATTATTATCAAAGATACACAAAAAGGAACAATCACCAATGAAAAAGGTGAATATAGTTTCGATAAATTAGAAAAAGGAGAATATATTTTTGTATTTTCTTTTATTGGCTTTAAAAATAAAGAACAAAAAGTAAACATTACGCAAGAAAATGAAACTTTTATATTCAATATCAACTTACAAGATGATTTTTTAGGGCTTGATGATGTTGTCATTACAGGTACTTTTAATCCACAAGGCAAATTAGAATCAACGGTTTCAATTACTACATTAGACCAAAAAACCATCGAGCAACAAGCACCAAGAAGTACCGGTGAATTGATAGATGCTATTCCGGGTTTTTATGTGGAAAGTGGTTTGGGAGAAGGTGTTAATAATATTTTTCCACGTGGATTGCCGATTGGTACGGGAAGTTTTCGTTATACTGCCCTTCGTGAAGATGGTTTAAACAATTTTGAAGTATCAGACAAAACTTTTTTTAATGCTGATGCTTTTACTAAAAATGATTTAACTATCGAAAAAGTGGAAGGTTTGAGAGGTGGAAATTCTGTTATATTTTCAAGTAATACGCCCGGTGGTATTATCAATTTTGTAAGTAAAACGGGGGGAACTTCGCTTAAAGGTGATGTAAAATATACTTATGGAACGCAGCAATTATACAGAGTTGATTTTAATTTGGGTGGTGCATTGTCAGAGGATAAAAAGTGGCGTTTCAATGTAGGAGGTTTTTATAGATATGATAAAGGTTTAAGAGATTTTACGGGACCAGCCAATGTTGGTGGACAATTCAAACTCAACGTTACTCGTTTTTTGGATAATGATAAAGGTTATATTCGTTTTTATGGAAAAGTTTTAGATGATAATATCAATATTTGGACGGCTACACCGTATCAAGGATATGACAAACCAAGAGCCATTGCAGGTTTTAATAGTCTTACAAGAGCCAATCTTATCCCTTCGAATGCAGGTGAGGTTAGTTTGCCTGACCCGCTTAATCCGACACAACTCAGACGTGCAAGTGTAAGCAATACAGCACAATTCAAATATAAAAATGCTGGTATGGAGTTGCAATATGATTTAGGTGAAGGTTGGCAGTTAAAAAATCAATTAAGATATGTGGTGGCAAGTGGGCAAGTATCTTTGATGCAAGTGGTTGCAAATCCGACAGGCATACAACCTTATTTAAACACGATGAATAATTTGTTGGGAGTTGGTAATTATACGCCGATTATTCGTTATGCTTATCCTGCGGCAACTAATGGCAATAATTATCAACCTGCGGCGGTTACAGGTGATGCGATTCCTTTGAGTGCATTTTCATTATCAGCAACGCCACAAGCAGGACTTTTGAATAATAATGGTCTTTTGAGTACGATTGGTATGTTTGTGAATAATTCACAAAATACAAATTTGATAAATAATTTACAACTCACCAAAACGATTGGCAAACATAGTATCAACTTGGGCGGTTATTTGAGTGCTTATAATTCTGATGAATATTGGAATTTTAATTCTTTATTGATGGATATGCAAAGTAATCCACGTTTGATAGACATTCAATTTAGAGAAAATAACAATCCTAATAATCTTTACGAAATATCGCGTGGAGGTGTTTCGAGTGCTAATTTTCAGTATGAGAGGTCTAATTCGAGAAATATTACTTATGCAGGTTTTTTGGGGTATGAATTGAAAGCAACTGATAAACTGAATATGAGTGCAGGTTTTAGGTATGAAATTAATCAAAGTACGGGAACGCTCCAAAACACAGGTAGGCGTGATGGACGTAGTGCAGGCATTGTGCGGGCAGGAAGTCCAATGACAACAGCAATTGGAGGCGTTGGTGGTTTGGATAGCAATCCTCTTACTTTATTTGATAATAATGCAGATATTCCTTTACCAAGTTTTTTGTTGTATGATAATAAATATGAGGTTTGGGGAGCAAATATTGGTGCAAATTATAAGTTGAATGAAGATGCAGCACTTTTTCTGAATGCATCAAGAGGAACAAGATATGCAACTACTCAAAATTTTATTGCTAACAAAGACCAAGGTTTATTAATAGGTATAGCCTTGACAGGACAAACAAATCCTGCTGATAATAATAACTTTTTAAATCCAAGTTTTAATCCTATTCCTTTGAGAAATCCAGTTGAACAAATTTTACAAGGTGAAATTGGTACAAGAATTTCAAAACAAAATTATGGATTGACGGCTACATTTTTTGGAACGCAAATTACAGATGCTCCTTTCACTTTGCAATCTGCGGGAGTGAGTGGTAATATTCAATTAGATGTTTTATTATATGATGTAAGGACTTTGGGTTTTGAATTAGAGGCGATGTATGTACCGATTAAAAATTTGAAAATAAGTGGAAATTTATCTTTGCAGAGAGCCATTTATACCAAATATCCTATTATTACGATTACAGAGGCAAATATTAATGATAGAATAAATCCTACTACTGCTACACGTCAGATTGATGTTTCTAATAATTTTGTAGAGCGAGTTCCACCAATTCAAGTAGATTTGACAGCAGATTATACACTCAAAAAGTTTAACTTTTATGTAAATTGGCGTTATATTGGCACACGTTGGGGCAATCGTAGAAATACTTATCAATTACCTGCTTTTTCGGAAGTAGGAGCGGGGGTAAGTTATAAAACAGGGAAATTTACTTTGGGTATTCAAGGTATCAATATTTTTGATGCTGTTGGTATTACGGAAGGCAACACACGCACACAAGATAATATCGGTGTCAATGCGGCACAAGATAATAATATTATCAATACAGGTATTTTTATTTTGCCTCGTTCTGCTAATTTCAGTGTTTTATATTCTTTTTAAGAATAGGTAAGAAATATACACTTTTATACTTAGATTTATATGGTTTTTCTGATTGATTATCTTTGTTGTAGATGATTTTTACCTTATGTTCTCTCTAAAATCATTTAATTTCAAGTATAAAAGTGTGTTTTTTTAATCAATGTCAAAAAATAAGCAACTATACAGTTTGCAAGCCTAAACTCGAAGCATTGAATTGTAAAGGCAATAAATGAGCAGTTGTATCTACGATATAATATTCACTTTCAGCACCTTGAAACAAAACTTGAATAGGTGTTTTTTGTTTGTTTTCAAATTCTATCATTACTTGCCGACATGCACCACAAGGTGTAACAGGAAGCATTTGTGGATTATCTGCTTTTCGTGCTGCAATTGCCATCATTTTTATTTTTTGATGTGGAAACTGAATACCTGCTCTAAATAATGCCACTCTTTCTGCACATAATCCTGAAGGATAAGCAGCGTTTTCTTGATTAACACCCTCAATAATTTCATTATTTTCTAATAAAATAGCGACACCTACCCAGAAATTTGAGTAAGGAGCATAAGCATTTTCACAACTTTGTGTTGCCTTTTGCCAAAGATGTTGCCAAGTAGAAGAAAGTGTTTGCAAATTTTGATGTACTTCAATTTGCATTTCCCATTTTTTTATCATCATTTTTTAATACGCATTTGGAAATTTTGCTTTTAATTCATCGTCTAATTTATCAGCCCACCATTCCAAATCAGAAATACAAGTAGACAATTCGTCATAATCCATACCCCTAATATCTCTTTCATAAGTAGCAAATACCCAATCATTGAGCAATGATAATTTTACACCCAAACTTGAATCGTTTGCTTCTAATAAATGCCTATAAAAAGCAAGTTCGTTAGTAGTTGGAATTTGCATCAAAGGAGAAAAAATACGTAAATAATCACGTGAATAGCCACCACTTATCATTGTTTCTATGTAGACGTGAATGGTTGCAGAGCCTATTCGCCAAGTCCAAGATTGTTTGAGTGCATCATAAGCATCTGTAAGTTTGAGTCCGACAAACTGCACATAAGAATGTATCATTTCGATAACTGCCTCTTTTTGTTCTGGATTTATATGCATCTTAACTATTTATTTTTATTTTAATCAGTTGAACGTAATTTTAAATTAGCTATTGTTATTCAGATTATTATACAATTTGCCAAGCCCTCTAAAAGTTTTAAACTTTTAGAGGGTTGAAAACCCATATAAACTACCATTTTAGAAATTGTATAGTAGTCTGATTGTTATTATAAAAATCTACCTTTATTATGGCAAAATAAAAAATAATAAAGATAGATTGAAAACTAAAGACTATTGAGCAATGAATAAAAATTCTACCAAATAAACTGCTACTCCCGCAAAGTAACCCAATAAAGCTGCCAATGATATTTTTTTGACGTACCAAAAGAAATCTATTTTTTCCATTCCCATCACTGCTACACCTGCTGCTGAGCCAATAATCAAAATACTTCCGCCCGTACCTGCACAATAAGCCAATAATTCCCATAATTTATGGTCTGCTCCATATTCTTTAAGGCTATACATTCCTTGTGCTGCTGCTACTAATGGCACATTATCTACTACTGCTGATGCCAAACCAATGAATATCATAATGACTTCAGTATAGCCTAAATAAGTATCTAATATTTTTGCAAAACTTGTCAAAACGCCTGTTGCTGATAATGAACCAATTGCCACCAAAATTCCTAAGAAGAATAAAATACTTGATGTATCTATACGAGAGAGTGCGTGAGGCACAGAGTGTCTGCGTCCAATTTCATCAGTTTTCTTACCATTCAAAATTTCTGCTGTTACCCACATTACGCCTAATCCAAATAAAATTCCCATATAAGGTGGCAAATGCGTAATGGTTTTGAAAATAGGTACAAATAACAAGGCACCAATTCCCATCACAAACATTATCATTGCTTCTCTTGGATTTTCTATTTGTTCTTTTTTTACTTCCCCCTTCAAATCACCTTTCATAGAAAATGAAATCCACAATACAGGCACAATCAAACAAACTAAACTTGGTAAAAATAATTCTCCCATAATATTTAAAGCGGTAATTTGTCCACCAATCCAAAGCATTGTAGTCGTAACATCTCCAATCGGTGACCAAGCCCCCCCTGCATTGGCAGCAATAATCACTACGCCTGCATATAATTTTCGCTGGTCAGCGTCATTCACTAATTTTTTGAGCAATGAAACCATCACAATCGCAGTAGTGAGATTATCTAAAGCAGCAGACATAAAAAATGTCAATAGACTTAATACCCACAATAATTTTACCTGATTACGTGTTGTAATTTTATCTGTTAAAATTCTAAATCCCTCATAAGAATCTATCAATTCAACTATGGTCATTGCACCCAACAAAAAGAATAGAATTTCAGCAATTTTTGATAAATCTTCAGAAAGATGTTTGTTTACTAAAGCGTGTCCGTGATGATGGTCAAACAAAATATAGACTGTCCAGCAAAGTACTCCTGTCAAAAGTGCAGTAGCAGTTTTATCGATATGAACAGTGTGTTCTATTGTAATAAGTGTATAACCAATGACAAAAATGGCTATTAGAGCAAGTGTAAAATCCATAAAAAAGAAATAATAAAAGTATAGTTTTGATTTTGGTTGTAAATATAAAATCTTTTTATTGAAAAATACAAATAATGTAAGAAAAATTATGTTTTTTTTTATCTTTTTATTTTTTTATGGAGTATATCGTCTTAAAATAGTTGTTTTTATTTTGTTTAAATCAATTTTTACCATCTATTCAAAACTAAGAAAAGAGAAAGAAAACAAAGATTTAATTGTTTTTTTTCTCTTTTTTGTTTGGATATAGCTGAATTTAAAATGCTTTTTATTGTTGTTCAACTTATTACCACTATTTTATCTTAATGCCTCTTTTGTTTTTTGCAAATAAGCGTCCCAAGCGGTAGTAAAATCCCAACGAGTGATTTGCATCTTGTCTGCAATCCAGATAGCAGCTGCTAAATGTGCTAATTTATCTTGACTATTTTGACCTTCTATATTATTTGAAGCGGCATTTAATTCGGTCATTTTGTCTGCTTTGATATTTTCTACCAAATTTTGTATATAAGCAATGTTCATTATACTCATAATTTTAAAATAATTTTGATAGATTATTTGGATAAAATTTAATTAGCCTTTTGCCATTCTCATTTCTTTTTCTAATCTTTTTGTAAAATCTTTGGCGAGATTTTCAATATCCATTGCCATGATTTCATCTTGTGTTGAATTTCGAATAGTATCTGACATACCTGAAAGAATTTCAATAAAAAATCTTTTCATCTCAAAAACTTCCATTTCTTTTGTCCATAAATCTATTTTCAAAGTACCTTGTTGTGAACTATCCCAAATAGATAACGAAAATGCTTCTGCGTTTTGCAATCCTTCAACAGGTGCTTCATCTGCACTCCACTTAATTTTTTCTGGAATTCCTTGTTCATCTAAACCTACTTCGAGGTGAATATTTGATTTTTTCATAAAGTTACGATTTTTTTTCTGCAAAGTTACAAATAAAATATAAAAATTGCAATTTTTAATGATTATTTAATATTGATTTGTTTGTTTCAAAGATATAATTGTATTTTTCTAAGATATTCAATTATTTTTTTAGAAATAAATTTATTTTAAGAAAATAAAACAAAAAGAAAGGAATTTTTGTTTTAATAATTGAATAAAGAAAAAAAATTCCTATTCCTCAAATGGAATTGAAAGCAAAAAATAAGAAATTTTGTTTTTATTATTGAGGTTTTTTATCCTATGTATCCAGAACATTTAGTTGCACCTATGCGTGCAGATTTGACCTCAGCAGGTTTTCAAGAGTTGAAAACAAATGCTGATGTAGATAGTTTTATGAGTAATCAAAAAGGAACGGCGTTAGTAGTTGTTAATTCTGTATGTGGTTGTGCGGCAGGTGCAGCACGTCCAGGTGTAAAGTTAGCCTTGCAAAATTCTTCTCATAAACCTACTGA
Source organism: Cytophagia bacterium (assembly GCA_004294005.1). Classification (GTDB taxonomy): domain Bacteria; phylum Bacteroidota; class Bacteroidia; order Cytophagales; family Microscillaceae; genus RDXZ01. The sequence continues at coordinate 5,328 of RDZP01000034.1, read as the reverse complement.
TTTAGTAACCGTTTTTGCAGGTGTAGATACAGATGCAACCGCAAAAACCAGAGAATATTTGATGCCTTATCCTCCTTCTTCGCCTTCTATTGCTTTGTTCAAAGATGGTGAATTAGTACATTTTGTAGAAAGACATCACATCGAAGGTAGAAATGCACAGATGATTGCAGAACATTTGAAATTGGTTTTTGCAGAATTTTGTGCTTAATTTTTCTGTTTTGTCAATACTAAAAAATCTATGAAATATTTTTATTTCGTAGATTTTTTTTTATGTTGTAAAAACTACTTTTTGTAAATAACCTTCTTTGAGTGCATATTCTGATACACAAATTTTATCAATATTGGTCATTAAAAGTACATTTCTAAGAATACAAACTGCTATTACAATCAATTCAGCCCTAAATTCTGCCAATCCACCCAACTGTAATCGTTGTTCATAAGTACGATTGATAAGCATTTGATGTAAACTCTCAAATTGTTCCATTGACAACACAAGTCCATGCGGATTTATATCAGGCGTACCCAAATTAAGCAAATGTATTTCTGCTAAAGTTTCAAAAGTGCCTGCTGTTCCAATCAAATATTTTGGACAATATTGAAAACATATTTCGCGCAAAGTAGCCAATTCTAATTCTAAAAAAATCATCAATCTGTACAAGTCTAAATCACTGATAGGTTCGCTTCGGTGGTATTTTTCTTTTAATCTTGCAGCACCAATTTCGAAACTTTTTTTCCAAAATATTTTTTGTCCGTTTGTCAATACAAATTCAACACTTCCACCACCAATATCCATTATCAAAATCATTTCATTGATGGTTGGAAATCCTTGTTTTACTCCTTCGGCGATGAGTGTTGCTTCTTTTTCACCTGAAATTATTTCGATAAAAAAATTATATTTTTGTCTAATTTTGAGTGCAATTTCTTGTCCATTTTCTGCATTTCTCAACGCACTTGTAGCAACAATAAAAGTTTGATAATGAGTAATATTTTCATCTTTTATTATTTTTTGACATTGGTCGAGTGCGTCAAATAATCTTATTTCTGCATCTTTTTGAATGATATTTTTATTAATACCATCTTTACCAATAAAAACAGGGAAGTTTTCATTTCTGAAATAGACTAATTTTTTACCTTTTTGATTTGCCAGACTTAATTTGACTATATTTGTACCTAAATCAATGACTGCCCAAGCGTTATTATTAAAATATGTATTGTTCAAAACGAGTTTTTTTTGCAAAGATAATTAAAATAAACCAAAAAAAATATTTTTTCGAATTGATTAAAAATAAAAATAAATGGTTATAAGTGATTTTTTTGTAAATATAGGACGATTGAATTAGCAAATAGATAACAGTAAAAAAAATCGTTTTATCATTCTAAATTAGAAACATAAATTATAATGTCTATAAAATTAGATACAAAGTTTTTAGTAAAAAATAAAATACAAAATAATATTTTGTATTTTTAATATTATACAAAATTATTATAACAAAAAAAAAAAAAAACATAATTTTATTTGGTTTTTATTAATCAAGCCTCTATCTTTGCACCAAGTTTGATGAGTCGACAAATTAAATGAGTTTTAGTTATTAAATTTTTAAATCAAAAAAAATTCAATGAAATCGTTAAAAAGTTTTGTAATAATTGCATTTTTATTTATTTTTGCAACTGCTTGTAGTAAGTCAAGCGAAGAGGTAATTCCTTCAAAACAAAGTAGTTTAAAATCAATGTCTTCTAAGTCTGAATATGACGAAGAAAAATTAAAGATTGAGCTAGAAAATGGTCTTATGTCATTTGTAAATTCTTTGCGTTCAGAATATTCATCTGAAATTGACTTTGCAACTTTTAAACTAAACTTGATAGGAAATTCTAATTTGACTACCATTACCGTTGAAGGTAATGCGTTATTAGAAAAAACATATCAATTATTGAGTGAAAATTCAGATGAAGTAACAATAAAAAGAGAAGGTTTAAAAGAATTTGCTCAAGCAACATTGTTTGCAATTAAATATGTAGAAAATAATATCTCTGATGCTTCTGCTTTTGACAAAGCTTGGGTCGAATTATTTGGTGGCAACGAAATAAGTCTAAAAGATGGTTCTCTAAAAAAACCTTGTAAATGGTATCAAGTAGGTTGTCATTTGAGTAATTTCTGGGGTTGGCTAGGGAGAAATAAAGAGAATGTAATAAAAGGATTAGAAATAGCCTTAAAAGTAATCGAATTTTTTCTAAAGAAATAGGATGATAATTAAGTTAAACACTTTGTAATTATTGTAGCTATCCAAAAAAGTTCATTTTTTGGATAGCTTATTTTATTTTAATTTTTTAATCAAAATAAATTCTAATGAAAAAACTATTAAAAATAATCCTATTTTTCTCACTTTTATTTTTATTTTCTGGATGTGTAAAAATGATTCTAAAAAAATATAATATTATAAATAGGAAATTAGTTCTTCATCAAATAAAGATGAAAGATAAAGATATTTTATTTTTACCAATGGCTCATTTGTCAGAGGAAAAATTCTATATTGAATGTAAAAAAGCAATAGATTCGCTTTCAAATAACGGGTATTATATTTTTGGAGAAGGCATACAATATGAAGGTAATCTAAAAGGTAAAACTGAACTTTATTCACAAGATACTATTTATCGTAAAAAGATTAGAAAAATTATAGGTGTTACAATTAGTGATGCGTTTGAGAAAAAATCTATGTTGAAAGATATTATGGAAAGATACAAATTAGTTCTCCAACCAACTGATATGTACTGTTCCACAAAATCAAAAATGAACTCTTGTAGAGTTGTAGATTTTACAGGTCAACAATTAATAGAAAGTTATGAACAAGTAAAAGGAGAAATTGTACTTAGTGAATGTGATAAAAATACGCCTTTAGAGCAGGAGTATAAATGTACTGAAAAAATTGAATCATCTGATAGAAAATTTTTTATGAATGACATAGTTGTTGATAAAAGAGATCAATATATTTCAAAGGAGGTAAAGCAATCGAACCATAAAAAAATACTCCTTATTTATGGTGAGGCTCATTACAAAGGCATAAAAAAACTACTTGAAGATACAAAGTAAATAACTACTTTCTTATAACCAATTTGCACAAGTTGAAGCAAGGTCGAAAACTTGTGCAAGTTCTTTTTTAGCAACTTAAACCAATAGAGGAGTTTTATAATCAGTTAATTACTTTCTTAAAAAATCCCTTCAAATGTTTTTTCGGCTTTTCCTATCAAAAATATATTTGTGAAAATGCCATTTTTTTCCTCAAAACTCACTGACAATTCTCCACCAATTACTTTTATTGAAATAGGAGAGGAGGTTTTTTGATGAATATTAGCAGTGATGGCACAAGCGGTTACACCTGTTCCGCAGGCGTAGGTTTCGTCTTCTACGCCTCTTTCATAAGTTCGAACTGATAAGTTTTGTTTACCAATTTTTTCTACAAAATTAACATTTGTACCTTTTTCTTTGAATCTATCATTATAACGAATTTCTTTACCCTTTTTTACTACCTCGAAATTCTCTAAATCATTTACCCATTCTACATAATGAGGCGAGCCTGTATCCAAGAAAAAAAAGTTATCATTGGTTTCTATAGTCGTTACATCTTTCATTTGTAAATGTATATTTTCGCCTTCGATAAATGCTTTGTGTATTCCATCACAAGCCAAAAAAGTTGCATTTGTATCAAAAATTCCTAAACTTTTTGCAAAAGCCACCGCACATCTTCCGCCATTACCGCACATCGAACCCTCATAACCATTGGCATTAAAATAAACCATTCTAAAATCATAATCAGTAATTGTCTGAATTAAAATCAATCCATCAGCACCAATACCAAATCTTCTATCGCACATTTGAGCAATGAGTTGGTGGTTTTGACTTGGAAAAGTGAAATTGGTATCATCAATCATTATAAAATCATTGCCTGTTCCTTGGTATTTTTGAAATGCAAACATAAGTTTTTTTTGAATTTTTTTAAGAATGAAAATTGAATGTAAGTAATAAGATAAAATAAAAGTGTAAAAAAGAATGGTTCTTCTAACATTTATACGGATAAAATTTACAAAAATAAAAAATCCGTTTAAATCCGTAAAATCCGCGTTATCCGCGTGCCTACTGCTATAAATTTCCGTATAAAGTTTAGTAGAACCAAAAGAATTAAAAAAATCCGTTTAAATCTGTAAAATCCGCGTTATCCGCGTGCTTTTTTGCAAATATAAAACTACACTTTCAAATGATTAAAAATAATATTTTTTATATTTTTTATGTGAAACCACAAGCCGTAAAAATCAAATTACTCAAATTAAAATTTTTAGTAACTCATTTATATCTTTACTATTTTTATCTTCTCCTTCCATTTCATAGCCATTCAAAAGATTTCTACACATTCGTACCAAAATATCTTTGTGTGTACAAGGAATGTAAAATTTTTCATTTTGAGGTAGACGGCTTTTTTTCAAATATTCATCAATGTCAGTTTTATAAAAAACCAATCCACCTTCGAATACATTAATATAAAAAGTAGTTTCTTCGCTTTGATACATCAATATAAAAATATTAGGAAAATTAACGCCATACACAGGCATACGCAGGCGTTGTGCTATCAACATATAAATCACACACAAACCAATCGGATTGCTTTGTCGAGTTTGCAAAACCCAATTCAACATTGCATTATCAGGATTTTGTGGTGCTTGATTGTTGCGTTTGAACTGCCAACGGTTAAAAAAAATGTCATTCAAATGTTTGATTTGTTCATAAGGCGATTGATAAGTGCGGTGAGAAAGCCAAATATCATAAAAAATATCATCAATAGATTTTTTTAATTCTTTGAGTTCTAAGTTTGGATAACGATAGCGATTGAGTATCCATAATCCTTCTAACAAATCCTCTTGTTTTTCGACGACCCAATTTTTCATATCTGTTTTTATTCCACCATAATGCAAATTTCGAATCAAATTTTCAATTCTATTTTGTACCGATACATTTTTTTGCATTTGCCATTCTTGTTCTAAAAAAGGCACTATAATCATTCCCAAACTTATTATTTTTTGAGAAATATGACCAATAACTTCCTCATCTTCATCATCAAGCAAAGAAACGAGGGCTTTTATTTCATTTATATTAGACATAAATATACATTGTTTTAGGTTACAAATTTTTTAATCAATGTTCTTTATTCTAAAAATATTGTTGATTAAAATTTTTTTGTTACTAATATTTTTGGTTCTCTGACAATTTTAGTGAAAACATTGTATTGCAACAAATTTTGTCTTTTTGAGCGAAGCGAAAAAACTTATCTCTGGCTCACAAAT
>RDZP01000172.1 GCA_004294005.1 Cytophagia bacterium | reverse complement strand
TTTTCTATTGAGCAATTGTAGTACACACTTTTAGTGTGTCGACACACTAAAAGTGTGTACTACAATTTTTATTTTCCGTATAAATCTTAGTAGAACCAACAATAACTGATGATTATATTGACAAAAACATCACTAAAATTGTCAGAGTATCAAAAAACAAAAATCAACAAATAGAAATAAAATACTTCATTTTTTTATTTCTATTTGTGATTTTGGATAATAACAATTCAAAAAAATTACCTTGCAATATACAATTTTCCTATGCCATCTTTAAAACCTCTGTCGGCGGCGGTGGCTCTATTTTCTATATTTTGTCCTCCTCTGCGTGCAATGACTCTATACAAATATACGCCGTTGGCTAATTTTTGACCAAATTCATCAGTGCCGTCCCAAATATATTCAGTCATATTATTGCCTACTCTCAAATTTCCCAATTCAGCCTGCGTAATTTCTCTAATAACACTTCCCGTAACGGTCATAATTTGAATTTTCATTTCATCGGGCAGTTCGCCTGTCAAAGTAAACACAAATTTTGTCCCTGATGAAAAAGGATTAGGATAAGGAAAAACATTAGTGATTGTATTTTCTCTTACCACTTCAAAATTGATTGTATAAGGTTCGGTGCCTGTGCGATTGCCCGCTACATCAGTGCCTTGTGCTTTCAAAGTATAAACACCATTTTGTAAATTACTTTCTTTGATATTGACCGTCAAAACGCCATTTTGTAAAGCCCAAGTAACATTCGAATTGGTATGAACAATGTCCTCAAATACACAAGTAGGACAAGGTCTTTTCAATGATATTTTTAGAAGTGTAGGGTCATTGGGCAATGAAAATTTATTATCATCTCTCAAACCTACTGAAATCAAAGGATTAGGTGATACAATTTCGCCGTCCATAATTCTTTTTCCATCAAAAACAACTTCTAACAATGGATTGGTTCTATCTCCTTTGACTTCAAAATTAACCGTCAAAACATTGTTTTCATAAATGGCTTCAGGTGTAATTTGAGGATTGACAAATATTTTAAGTTCATATCTACCATTCAAACCTAATGTATTAATCAAACGAGAAAAACGCGTTGTTTCACGCAAAGCAGGTGTTTTTATTTTGATTGTACTCACTGTTTGCGATAGATTTTGTAAATTTTTTAAAGTATAAGTAACTTGTAACGAATCAGTTGCAAAAGTAAAATTACCAATATTTTTGAAGGCAAAAGGCAAAGTAAAATTCTCTCCTTCTGTTTTTGGAGGAATGACATAATTGACCGCACCTACCGCTTGCACATCTATCAAACCTTCAGGCAATCCATCAAACAAAACCATCCATTTTTTGAGTTGTGCAGGATTTTTATTGATAGCGTCATTGAGTTGTAATTTTAATAGCAAATAAGGAAAAGTAACGGGATTGACTACGCCATTCAAATTCATTGAAGCCATATTGACATCAGCAATAATAGGAGTGGAGGTGGGTACTAAATTACTATTCACACCATACACTTCTAATTTATACGTATCGTTAGGAAATTTTTTAACAGTATGCACGATTTCTTTCCAATTAACAGCAGGACCAATCAATGAGTAAGCAATTTGTCCTGTTCCTGTCGAAATATCAATATTGGTATTCAAAGTAATTGTTTCATTGGTTGCATTCGATAGATTGCCTGCGATAACTTCTGAGGCTGTCCCGATGGCTGCTCCTTTTCTACCTAAAATAATATACGGGCTTCCTGTTTGTAAGGTAGTAAAAATATTTGAATTACCTCCAATTTGAGAAAAAGCACTGAATAAATTATTACTCCAACTACCAAAACTAACCGTTCCTTTTGTAAAAAATAAAACATAATCACCTTCCGAAACTGCACCAAGATAACTATTCAAAGCACCATTCAAAATCGCTGCATTGTCATAAGAATTAGCAAAAGGTTGTACCTGACCGCATTTATCCGCTGTATTTAAAACCAAATAAGGATTACCCGTATTAGGTTTGAATGCAACACAAACAATTCTATCCATTCCACAAACAGTCGAACCTGAAATTTGCGGTCCTGCATATTCTAAAAATGTATTAATATTCACATTTGTTGAATTATTGCCACCAAAAGTACGCACTGTAATAGGTCTATTGATAGGTTCAAATTCCCACGTTTGATTCAATGTATTTCGCTTAATGGTTTGTAGTTGTGTTTTAGAAAATTGAGGAAAACGGCTTTGCGACCAACCCAAAGGACTATTTTTGATATAAACAAAAGAACTTTCTCCCCAAAGATTACTTTGATTACTAATGTCATCAACATAATTGACACGCCAATAATACACTGTGCTATCGGTGCTGTTGTCTGTCAATAGATTTGCGTCCCAAGTCGCAGAAATACCTGCCTCTAAAATCATAGATTGTTTGGCGGGACTATTATAAGTACTCACAGTGTCGATTTCTATCACAAAGTTTTTGCCTTCATTTTGTAAACTTGATGACATGACTGTCAAACTTACAGGTTGAGTATTGACAATAGCATATTCTTTTGGAAAAATAGGTAAAACGCCTACTTTTGGAAATAAAAAGTCAATCGTTCCAACATTATTGTCTTTTCTTAATTCATCAATTTGGTTTTGATAATCCAAAGTAACTTCTATTCTATTCAATCCAAAAGCATCTTTTCCATTTTCTTTGAACAAAGTAAATGAAAGGGTATCTCTGTATCGAACAGGGTCATAACCTATATTATTAAAAAAAGTAGAAACTTGTCCGTTGGGATAAGTCCTTTTTACCCGAACTTGTATTTTTTGGTTGGGTTCAATTCGTCCAATATTAGATACAATAAATTTTACATTAAAAGATTCTGAAACTGCCGTTATTGGTGAATTATCAACAGATTGAAGATACACTTGATTGTTAGCAGTGGCATAATCAGGTTTGCCTGCATCTACGTAACGGGCTGCGGGGTCGCCTTGTAAAATCATTTGTTCTGAAATAGAACGGTCAATCACATTGGTAGGAGCGAGGCGGGCATTTTCTTTGAGAATAAAGCCAATAGGTTGTCCGATGATCCCCAAGTTTTGACAAGAAAGATTATAAAAACGTGCCGTAAATTCATACAAAGGAACAGAATAACCAAAATAACTATGAGCGATAAAACCAATAGAACCTCTGTCTTTGGTCAAAACCCAATCTTCTGAGAGTGTGCCAAACGAATAAAAAATACTTCCTAATTGACAACCATTTGTCAATATCATTGGATATTTTCCTTTATTACGATAATTTTGTGAATCATCAGAAGCGTTTCCAATCACAACATCTGTAATATTCAAAGAGGAATGTCCAAAAAATGTCATTAAACCTGTTCCACGATTCACTAACTCAGATACATTAATTAACTCAATAGGATTGGTAGTGCTTTTAGAAGTGGTATTAACCACCGCACCCAAATACAAACCTTCTGCCAATGATTTAAAGAAATCAGCATAACTTCTAAAAAGTGTCTGCTCTACTGAGTTATTACCACCTGTCAAATGAATAAAATTTTTCTGCCACAAACGATTATCACTTGGTAATTCGTGTTCAAGAATTTTATTAAAATAATTAAGAACTTGTTGAGGAGTAGTAACTGAAAGCCTGCCCGTTGGTACTAATTGAAATTTTGAGCCTGTGTTACCAAGATTATGCGAAAAAATATTATCAGAGGCAGGTGTGCCTGCTGTTGGTACTAAGTCTAAAGCATAATGCGATGAATTTTGTCTAATGTCTAAATCATTGTACTCATCAGGCAGACAAACTCCTTTTCCAATCAAAAACATGTGTTTTAGATTGCCATTTTGATATAAATAATCCAATAGTTTTGTAATTGCCCAAGGCGTTTTTTCACCATATCCAAACTGATTATAAACTACATCAATATTCATTATCAAAGGTTTGTAATCGCCACCTGCGGTAGTTGCGCGATAGTTGGCATATGCTTGCACTACATCAGGCAAGCCACCAAAAGCTTGTCGAAGTTTTGGGTGTGTAACAATCAAATAATCTATTTGTGCAGGCGTGATAGGCGTAAAAAATATTCTTTTGATACTGATTGGACTAATAGGCTGTGCATTATACAAATATAGTTTTTTACTTTCGATATTTGTACCATTCAATCTTGCTTGCATATTATTTGACGAAATTTGTCCATTCAATCGAACAAAAGTATTATCATCTGTTATATCAAAAAGTATTGAATTGGCTGCTACATTATTGATTTGTAAATCACTGCTGGGGTTATTATTAAAAGGAACTTCAAAAAATTTACTATTTACTCCATTGTTTGTAAGTGTTTGTGGATAATTGATTTTGATATAACCCACTCGAACAATACCCGAAGTGGTCGAAATTCTGACCACACAATTGCCTGTTCCTGTAATATCTGCTAAAGTAATTGGTTGTTGATAAGTAATTTTTTGATAAGCAAAACCTGAAGTAGTGCCTAAAACTCTTAAACTTCCTGCTGAATTTCCAATTTGAATTGATGCTCCAAACGCCGTTTGAATACTTCCTATTATGCCTATTTCTATGGTAGGAGTGAAGGCTCCGCCTCCTGAAAATACATTTTCTATTGGCAAAGTAAAAGTTCTATTGCCATTATTGATTGGATTGGAAAGCCAGCCTTCACCACTATCAAAATTAGATAAAAATATTTTTTCATTTGTACCAACTCTATAATTTTGTCCCAAACTATAACTTTCTGCAAAAAATTGCAAACTTTCTGCTTTGTGAAAAGATGTATTTGAGGCACTAAAAACACTATTATCCTCTTGAATTCTTTTTCCTAATGTATTGTTTGAAGTCCAAGTCAAAAAAACTGAGGTGCTATCAGAATACAAATTATAGTAAGGATTTGTTTGATTGATAGGGTTTTCGTATAAATTGATGTCTTGTGTTCCGTCATTTCGTCTTCCATAAAATTCGATATAATCTCCCGTATCAAAACTATTATCGTTTTCACCTTGCACAAATATTGCCTGTTCTTTTCCTCTAAAAAAAATTTGAAAATTTTTAGGATTCACACCAGAAATACCTGCATTGATTAAGTCTGTTTGTGTCAGACGGTGGATACCTGTTTGTGTAGTAGGGATTTTATAATAAGATTGATTAGTATTTATCCATTCATTTCCAAATTGCGCGAAAGTAACAGAAGGAATAATGAAAATCAATAAGTATAGTAAGATTATTTTTGTTCGCATATTTTTATAATATTTAGTTCTATTTTATTTTCTATTGTGTTTATTTTAATATGTATTTTTATATAAAAGTAATTCAATTTACTAAAAAATAACGATTTTATATCATTTTATCAAAACACATTTTTATTAAAACTATGTGAGTTTGGGATAATAATTGTTCAACAAAGTGTGTAATTTTTCATAAAATGCGGTCAGACCTCCGTAAACTACGGTACAGACCGCGTTTTATAAGAAATGTTTAAAATAATTTTTTTAATTTGAAAGAATAGTCTGTACCGTAGTTTACGAAGGTCTGACTATTATTTCAAATTACCACCAAAAATATCTTAAT
>RDZP01000171.1 GCA_004294005.1 Cytophagia bacterium | reverse complement strand
ATCAAACAAATAAGAGAAATTATTAATGAAGGTTTTAATTGTATTCCTATTATTGATAATTTGAGAGAGGTAGACCAGTACCAAGATTTAGATGCAAAATTCATCAATTTAGGCATTAGAGTTGCTTCTGATGAAGAACCTAATTTTGCTTTTTATACTTCACGTTTGGGCATTAGATACAGTGATGTTAATCAATTATACAAAGAAAAAATTGCTCCTCACGCACAATTTAGACTTAAAATGCTACATTTTTTTATCAATACAGGTATTAAAGATAGTGCGTATTATTGGAGTGAATTGAGTCGATTTATGTATAAATATTGTGAACTTCGAAAAGTTTGTTCTACTTTGGATACAATAGACATTGGCGGTGGGTTTCCTATCAAAACATCATTGCAATTTGAATTTGATTATCAATATATGGCAGAACAAATCATTGAGAATATTCAATGGATTTGTAATAAAAATAATGTGCCTGTGCCTAATATTTTTACAGAATTTGGTAGCTTTACCGTTGGAGAAACAGGTGCCGTTATTTACTCTGTTATTGACCAAAAACTTCAAAATGACAAAGAACTTTGGTATATGATTGATGGTTCATTTATTACACATTTACCTGATGTTTGGGGAATGAATCAAAAATATATTATGTTGGCGGTCAATGGTTGGGATAATCCTTATCATAAAGTAAATTTGGGTGGTTTGACTTGTGATTCGATGGACTATTATAATTCTGAAGCACATATTTCTGAAGTGTTTTTACCGCTATTGCCTGACAATGAAAAACAATATATAGGTTTTTTTCATACAGGGGCATACCAAGATTCATTGGGCGGTTATGGAGGAATACAACATTGTTTAATTCCTGCACCAAGACATATTATTATCACAAGAGATGAACAAGGAACAGTGCAAGACTATATGTTTGCTGATGAACAAAAAAGCAAAACAATGCTCGAGATTTTAGGCTATTAAATTTATTTTAAAACTCGGTCAGACCTCCGCTCTGCTGCGGTGCAGACCGAGTTTTAAAATAAAATAACTATAAAAACTGAACACAAGTTTCTAAACTTACTCCACGTGAACCTTTGATTAGAATATGTGTATTAGTTATTTTTTTATCAGATAACCAATTATGTAACGAAAATTTATCAGTAAAATAATAAGCTTTTGGATTGCAAATCAAGGCTTTTTGTATCATTTCTCCAAACAAAATCACAATATCAAAATGATGTTCTGCTAAAATATCTCCTAACTTAGTATGTTCTTCCTCCGAAAAATCACCTAATTCAAACATATCACCTAAAATAACACATTTTTTTTGCTTAGGAATACGAGCAAAATTATCCAAAGCCAATGCCATCGAACTTGGATTGGCATTATAAGCATCTAATAAAATAACATTACTATTTTGATAGATTACTTGTGAACGATTATTTTTAGGTGCATATTCAGCGATAGCTTCTGCACTTGCATCAGAAGGTATACCAAAAAAATTACCAATACACAAAGCAGTTGCGATATTATTAAAATTATAATTACCAAACAATTGTGTTACAATTAAGTTATTTTCTTTGGTTTTACATTCTACAAAAAAAGAGCTTTCTAATAATTCGACTTCAAAATCATCATTTTTTTGTGGATAAGTAATTTTTTTTGTCAATCTTTGTGCCATTCGTGATAGATGTTCTTCTTTTGTATTGATAAATGCTTGTCCATCATTTTTAAGAAGATAATAATACAATTCACTATTAGCATTTGCAACTCCTTCTAAACTTCCAAAACCTTCTAAATGGTCTAAACCAATATTAGTAATCACTCCAAAGTTAGGCATTGCTATTTCGCATAATAATGCAATTTCTCCTTCGTGATTTGCACCCATTTCTATCACTGCTAACTCATGTTTTTCATTGATTTGCAACAAACTCAAAGGCACACCAATATGATTATTAAAATTTCCAAGCGTTGCAAAAGTGTTATATTTTTTTGATAAAACATTATAAATCAATTCTTTAGTGGTTGTTTTTCCATTCGAACCACCTACTGCAATAATAGGAATATTTATTTTTTTTCGGTGATAATTGGCTAATTTTTGAAGTGTTGTCAGTACATCATCTACCAAAATACATTGAGAATTATCACTTATTTTTTCGTCAATAATTGCATAACTTGCACCATTTTTTAGGGCTTGTTCAGCAAATAAATTACCATTAAAATTATCACCTTTGAGTGCAAAAAAAATACAATTTTTTGATAGTTTTCGTGTATCAGTGGTTATGTTTTGATTATTTCCTAAAAAAATAGTATAAAGTTTCGAAATTTCCATGTTTTTTTGATTGATAAAATGAAAGTCTAAAAATGCAATACAAAGGTAATTCTTTTTTTAATTATTCTAAAAAAATTATGAATATATTTGAAAAAACTTTATATTTGCATTTCAATCAAATATTAAATAAATTATGTGGAAAATTTATTGGCTTCGCTGGACACTCAAAATAATAGGTAGTTGTATTGCAATAATGATAATTTGGATAATTCTACTCAAATGGATTCCCGTTTTTTTTACGCCAACAATGTTTTTTAGAAGTATCGAAAATATGTGGCAAGGAAAATCGGGCACAATTTATTATGAATGGGTAAGTTATGACCAAATTAATGATGCCGTAAAAGTGGCTGTTATTGCCTCAGAAGACCAAAGATTTCCTACACATACAGGCATTGATTTTGAAGCAATTAAGGTCGCAGTAAAAGAAAATAAACAAAATAAACAAAAAAGGGGTGCGAGCACTATTAGCCAACAAGTTGCTAAAAATGTATTTTTATGGCAAGGTGGAGGTTATTTTAGAAAAGCATTGGAAGTACCACTTACTTATTTGATAGAAATTATTTGGGGTAAAAAAAGAATTTTAGAAGTGTATCTTAATATCGCAGAAATGGCTCCACAGACTTTTGGCATACAAGCTACTTCAAAAAAAATTTTTAAGAAAAAAGCACAATTTGTTACGCCTTTTGAGGCAGGAACGATTGCAGCTGTTTTGCCTAACCCTAATCATTGGTGGAATACCAATTTTACAGGTATTATCAATTATCGCCGACAACATACTTTGTATCAAATGCAAATGCTTGGTGGTGCAAATTATATCAAAAACTTAAAATAGATTTGTTTTTGATTAAATCCGCGTTCTATGCCATTGGAACGCGGATAATGCTGATTTTCAAACGCAGATTTTTTTGATACAACTCAACAGACTAAGAAAAATACTTTTTTATTTTTCTTGTAAGAAAATTTCAGCAATCATACATCTTGCACTTCCACCACCATTGTTTTCGATAGTATAAAGTGGAGAATGAAATATTTTTGTGTATTTTGAAATTTTTTCAATTTGTGTATTTTCCAAACTTTTAAAAGCCCTTTCAGACATTACTAAAATAGTTGAATTTTGATTGGTTTTAAGTTGTAACATATTGCCTGCAAAATTCTCTAATTGTTCAAAACTTATTTCAATCAATTCTTTGTTTGTTTCTTTAAAAATATCAATAATATTTTGTTTTTGTGTTTTATCAGGCACACAATCCAAACAAATTACCCCAAATTTATCACCCATACACATCACAACATTCGTATGATAAATAGGTTTATTTTGTCTATCTAAAGCATCAAAAACAATCATTTTGTATTGCATTTTTTCGCCAAATTCTTTTAATAAATCTTGATTTGCTCTTGGTGAAAGACAACAATAAGCAATTTTATTTTCTCTATCTAAAATCAGACTACCTGTACCTTCTAAAAATTTATTTTCTTTTTCATAATGCGAAAAATCAATCACTTCATTGACTTGATATGTTTTTTGCAAGGTTGTTATAATATCATTTCTTCTTTCCAAACGTCTGTTTTCTGCTTGCATAGGATATAAAATAATATCATTATTTTGATGAAATGAAATCCAATTATTAGGGAAAATAGAGTCAGGAGTATGAGGTTCAGGTGTATCTTCGATGACATTTACATTAATACCTTCTTTGCGTAAAGCCTGCACCATTGTATCAAACTCTTTCAAAGCCTTTTTTTGTGTATTTTCAGCATCTTCTATCAATGCTTCGTTTTGAAATGAATTACTTTCAGCCGTTTGTGTATTGTATGTAAATCTTACGGGACGAATCATCAATACATTGTTTGTGGTTTGTGTCATAGTTTATATTATTTTTTTTTCTTTTAATTCACTGATAGCATTTTCGCTGATACCCATTTCTCTCAAAATAGCCTCATTATCTTGTCCTAATAGGGGAGAGGCTCTAAAAACTTCTGAAGGTGTTTCTGAGAATTGAATTGGTACACCAATATTTTTAATTTTTCCGGCTTTTTGATGTTCTACTTCGACAATCATTTTTCTTTCTCGAATGTGTTCATCATTTTCTATTTCATCAATTTCATAAATAGGTGTAATTGGAATATCGTTATCAGTACCTAATTTTATCCAAAAAATACTATCTTCCGTCTTAAAGAAATCAGCGAGTTCATTTTTCCATTCTTCAAACTGTGTTTTATTTTGAGGCAACATTCTATTAAGCCATTGATTTTTTTGAGTAATTTGACAAAATTTTTGCCAAAACTTAAACTCTAAAGCACCCAAAGCAATGTATTTATTATCTTTGCAAGGATAAATATTATAATTAATCATTCCACCTGATAAAAAAGAATTGTCACGAGGTTCAGGTTTTCCTGTTATCCAATGCCACGCCAAAGCGTTGATAGCCAAAGGCATTGTTCCATCTAACATTGCCACATCAACCCATTGTCCTTCACCTGTACGAGTGCGGGCATACAAAGCGGCTAAACAGCCAATTACTGCCATATAACTTCCACCTGCAATATCAGCCATTTGAACAGAAGGCATTTGTGGTGCTGAAAATTGATTGCCTGCCAAACCTCCTGCCAAACCTGCATAGTTGAGGTCGTGTCCTGCTAAATTTTTATATTTTCCTGTTTGTCCGTAACCTGTCAAAGAAACATAAATAAGTTTTGGATTT
This sequence comes from Cytophagia bacterium, assembly GCA_004294005.1. Lineage (GTDB taxonomy): Bacteria > Bacteroidota > Bacteroidia > Cytophagales > Microscillaceae > RDXZ01. The sequence goes on along the minus strand of RDZP01000171.1, from coordinate 547 downwards.
ATTTTTTTCAAATCTTCATAACCTAAACCCATTTTAGAAAGATAATCAGGTCTAAATTGTTCGATAAAAACATCAGATGTTTTGATAAGGTCAAGGAGTATTTTTTTTCCTTCTTCTTTTGTATAATCTATTGCAAAACTTTGTTTTGAATGATTATAATTTAAGAAAGCCATTGATTCACCGCCTTTATGTGGTGGAAAATTACGGGCATAATCAGGAGATTGCGGCAATTCTATTTTAATAATTTCAGCACCCAAATCACCCATCAACATTGTTGCCAATGGACCTGGTAAAAGTCTTGTAAAATCGATTACTTTTAATCCTAATAAAGCACCTTTTACTGGTTTACGCATTTTATTTTTTGTTTGAAATATTTGCAAAAATAATATTTTTATATCAATTATGAAAAGATAAATCAATAATTTATGATAATATTAAGAAATAATGTTTTTTTTTAATTTGTAATTATTAAAATAGCCACAATTCATTGAAAATCACTAAATTATGACTATTTTTTTGGATATATTGTTGCAAAAGTTTATTTTTG
>RDZP01000170.1 GCA_004294005.1 Cytophagia bacterium | reverse complement strand
ACACAAAGAAGCTAAACTTAATAATATATCAACAAAATATATGGAAAACTGCATGATAAATCAAGCCAAATAATTTAAAAAACTAAACTACTTCCTTCAAAAATTTACCAGTAACACTGTTTTTATTTTTAATAATTCCCTCTATCAATTTTGCACAAAGTTGGGAGAAATCAAAAGTTAATAATTGGAATTTTGAAATTTTATTACCCTCTAATTCACAACAAGCCATTGATAATGAAGCATGTGTCTTGATTGGAAAAGAAGAAAAACATAAATACCAAGTGATTGTCAAAAAAAACCAAGTCAGCGAAATTCAAACCTTACTCAAAGAAAGTATTAATGGTTTTATTGACGATGAAAACGACAAAATCATTACCAACCAAAACATAAAAGTAGATAATTATCCTGCAAAAGAATTGCGTCTCAATACATCAAAAGGAAAACAAATTATAATGAGGGTGATTATTGCTAAAAATAAAACTTTTATGTTAATTGTTTCAGCACCACAACTTGATGAAACTGATGTTAAAAAGTTTTTTAATAGTTTTTCGATTGATTAAATGGTAAATTTACTTTTGTTTCTCCCTTGTGTTGAAAGAGAGAAACAAAAATAAATTTTCAAAAAAAAATACCAAAAATTAGTAATTCATACATATTCGCATTATTTTTGTGTTTCAATAGCCAAAATATTATCTTCAATGCGTTTTTTAATTCTATTTTTATTCATTAGTTTGATTCAAAACTATCTTTTAGCCCAAAAAACTTCCAAAGATAGTTTAGAGTTGTTATTGAATAAAGATAACCGTTCTGAAAACGAAAAAGCAAGAAGATTACTAATTATGTCCAAAAGCATTTTGGATAATTCAACTGAAAGAGCGTTATTATATGCCCAACAAGCACTTCTAATTGCAGAAAAGAGTAATTTTAATACAGGAATAGGAGAAGGTCTAATTCAAATTGCTAAAGCCTATTATGCCTTAGAACGATACCAAAAAGCCTTAGAATATTTTATCCGTTCTGCTCAATTTTTTAAAGAGAAAAATGACAACAGAGGTGAAGCAATAGCTCTAAGACTTATTGGAAGAACTTATAATAATCTTGGCAATTACCAACAAGCACTTACACAATACCAAGAAAGTATCAAATTATTCGAGAAAGTAAACGCAAAACAAGAAATTGCTTTGAGTCTGAATTGGATTGGCGAAACTTATTTTAACGCTACAAATTTTAATTTGGCAAAAGATAATTATGACCAAGCACTAAAAATAGCGACCGATTTAGATGATAAATTATTGATTGCCATTTGTCAAACTAATTTAGGAGAGTGGTATGTTGGAAAAAAATTATTAAATTCTGGACTTGAATATTATAAAAAATCAGAAGAAAATTTTAGAAAAATTGCCAATTCACCACGAGAATTAGCCCGCACTTTGATAGGTAAGGCAAATGTTTATAATCTCACAGGTTATTCATCAAATGATGTTTTGGTTTTATATTTAGAAGCAAAAAAACTGTATGAAAAAGCACATTATAACGAAGGAATTGCGGTCAGTTATTTAGGGATAGGTGATGTATATATGCGTATAAAAACATTTCCAAAAGCAATAGAACATTATTCACAAAGTCTCAAAACAGCCAAAGAACTCAATTCAAAAAAACTAATTAGAGATAGTTATCAAAAATTAGCACAAGCACACGAAGCGAACAACAGTCAATTATTGGCTTTCCAAAATTTCAAATTATTCAAAGCCTATCACGATTCTTTGTATAATGAAAGTGAGGTTTTTGCCTTTTCTGATATTCAAAGTAGATTAGGTTATGATATAAAAGACAGGGAAAGCAAAATTCAAAAAGAAATTATCGCTGCTAAAGCAGAACGTGAAAAAATAGAAAATAAACAAAGACAAGAGTTGGAACGAAATGTAAGGCTACAATTTTTGATTAATATCGTTTCTTTTTTATCATTGGTTTTAGTAGGTGGTTTTTTGTATGTAGTTTATAAAAGTAGAAAAGATATTCGTTTGAGAAATGAAGAATTAAGAAATAGAAATCTACAAATTCAACAACAAAAAACAGAATTAGAAACAAAAAGTAATTTGTTAGAAGAAAAATCAAATCAATTAGAAAGAACTTACATCAAAATTACAGATAGCATTCGATATGCTGAAACAATACAACAATCTATTTTGCCTCCTGATGATAAAATTCAACAAATATTGACTGAATATTTTATTATATCAAAACCAAAAGATGTCGTTTCGGGCGATTTTTATTGGGTAGCAAAAATTGATAAATATAAATTTGTAGCAGTAGTAGATTGTACAGGACATGGTGTTTCGGGTGGACTGATGACTATGATTGGGCATACTTTATTGAATGAAATTATCAATCAACAACATATTTATTCTCCCGCTCAAATTTTAAGTTTATTAAATGAAGGCTTGGGCAATATCATAGAAAGGCAGACTGAAAATATTGCTATCGGAATGGAAGTTGCACTTTGTAGATTTGAAACATTAGAAAAAAGTGTGCAACTCGTTTATGCAGGTGCAAAAAGACCTTTATGGATTGTAGAAACAGATACAAATCAGGTTTTACAACTCCTCGAAATCAGTGGCACTTCTGAAGCAATCGGATTTGCAGGAAGTCGTGAAAAACATTATCAAAACCAAGAATTAAATCTAAAAAATGGTAGCAATATTTATTTAGCAAGTGATGGATATGCTGACCAAGCCAACCCAAAAAAGAAAAGAATAGGAAGCACGCAACTTAAAGAATTATTACGAAGTTTTGCTGATTTACCATTGAATGAACAAAAAAATAAATTAGAAAAAACATTACAAGACCATCAACAAACTGCTACACAAAGAGATGATATTACTTTAATGGGTATCAAAATTTAGGTTAGTTTTTTTCAAATAGATTTTTAAAGTTTTCTTCGTTAGCAATAACAGAAAAATTATCAACAATTGTTTGTCGAGTATTTTTTGCAATTTGATGATAATTGATTTTATTTTCAAAAAAACTAATCAAACATTCTTTCCATTCTTGTTGAGTTGTACATAAAAAGCCATTTTCATTGTTTTGAATAATTGCTGTATTCACGCCCACAGGCGAAGCAATCGTAGGTATTGCTAATGCCATATATTGCAATGCCTTAAAACCACATTTTCCTTTTGCCCATTTATCATCAGTCAAAGGCATCAATCCAACATCAATTTTTAACAAATCTTGTATTTCTGTATTTTTATTCCATTCGATAAATTCCAAAGATTTAAGTGTTGTAATTGGTTTTTGATTAGCAATTACAATCATTTTAAAAGTATATTTTTGTTCTAATTCTTCTAAAACCTCCCACAAAAAATCTAAATAAAACAAAGTAGAATGCGTACCTGTCCAACCAATAGTAAATATATTATTTTTTGGATTAGCAAATAAATCAGCATTATGCAAGTTTTTAGTATCTATCGTTGTAGGATTTAAGACGACATTTTGATTAAATTGTTTTGCATAATCTACTAAATATTGATTTCCTGCACTGATTTTTGTAGCCCATTTACAAATAAGATTTGTTTTTTGATGAAATTTTAAACGTGCTACTAATTTATTTTCTTGTGAAGTATTAGGCAACCAAATAGCATCATCAAAGTCAAAAATTACTTTTTTCTTACAAATTTTTGCGATACAATATTCGATAAAAGGATAACCAATGGGTGTTGCTTCACGATGAATAAAAACATAATCATATTTTTTTAGGAAAAATAGTAATTTTATTCGCCTCAAAAAGCCTTTGATAATGCCTATTATTTTTATGAATTTATAGCCTTGTTTATATAAAATTCTCCACGTTTTTGTATCCAAAAAAGATTGTCTATCAATTTGATGACCTTTTTTTTCTAAAAAATAAAGATATTGTTCAAACCTAAAACGTTGCGAAGGTGCTTCTCCTGCAGGATATGGGTGTAAAAATAAGATTTTCAATTTTTTATACGATTTATTTTTTGGAAATATATTTTTGCTTCTTTCATTACCTTTGGAGACAAATAAAATGCTGAAAACACTGTCGGAATTGCCATCAAAGCATACATCAAACCAATGGTACTTACTGCTACTTGCACAGAGGCAACCGCACCCACAACAATAGAAAAAACATAAAAGTAATTATAATAATGGGCATATTTTGCCCCAAATAAAAACGAAACACACTTCATTCCATAATAAGAATAAGAAAATAAAGTAGTCAAAGCAAAAATTAAAACACACATAATCAAAATAGGTAAACCTATATAAGGCAACGAACTAAATGCTTTGGCAGTGATAATAATACTTTCGTTTTTATGCGCACCTACCCAAGTATTTGTTATCAAAATCGCCAACGCAGTCATACTACACACCACAATCGTATCTACAAAAGGATTCATCATACTTGCTATTCCTTCCCTGATAGGCTCTTGGCTTTTGGTTGCTCCATACATCATCGGCGTAGTGCCAATCCCTGCCTCATTAGAAAAAGCGGCGCGTCTCACTCCAATAATCATAACAGTACCTATTGCACCACCTGCAACCGCCTGCCCAGTAAAAGCATCATGAAATATCAATGCAACACAAGCAGGAATTTGTTGAAAATTCATTAAGATAATCGATAGAACACAAAAAACATATAAAATTACCATCAAAGGCACTAAGGCAGTTGCCATTTTTGCAATGCGTTTGATACCACCAAAAATAATAAATGAAGTCATCAATGCCAAAGTAATACCAACAATTAAATCAGGTTGAAAATGATTATTGGCATCTACCCAACCCGCAGGAATAAAAATCATTCCTCTTAATATTTCTGTGAGTTGATTTGCCTGAAAAAGTGGAAGTGAACCTCCTAAACCTGCCACACAAAAAAATACCGCCAAAAAATGCCACTTTTTTCCCAAACCTTCTGTAATTACATACATCGGACCGCCTTGTACTTGCCCCAAAGTATCTTTTCCACGATACATCACCGCCAAACTACAAGTAAAAAATTGCGTTGCCATTCCTACCATAGCACTTATCCACATCCAAAACAAAGCACCAGGACCGCCTGTTGTGATAGCAATCGCTACACCACTAATATTGCCCATACCAACGGTTGCAGCCAAAGAACTTGCCAAAGCCTCAAAACGACTTATATCACCTTGTGTGTGCGTTTGTGTATCATATTTACCACTCAAAACCTGAATAGAATGTTTGAAATAAAACAACGGGGTAAATTTTGAATAGACCATAAAATAAATACCACCACCTACCAATAAAATAAGCAATGGATAGCCACCAATAAAGTTTTCGGCTTTTATAATAAAATCTCCTATTTGTTCGAACATTTTTTGTTTTTAATTTGTAACACACATTTTTGGTATGTGTTGAGATAGTTAGATAATTATGGTCAATTTCGCCTGCAAAAATAGACTAAAATTTTGTATTATGACTAATATTTTATACATTTTTTTTAGAGAATAAAATCTTTAGACTTTGGACACACCTCTCTACTCCTACAATAATTTGTATGATTTTTTTATTTTTTTTGATTAGTTTTTTTTGATTTTCGGTCATTTT
>RDZP01000033.1 GCA_004294005.1 Cytophagia bacterium | reverse complement strand
AATAAATTCATCAACAGGAAAAAGACTTAATTGTAAATTCATATTCAAAATTATCAATGATAAAATAGTTTACAAAGATAAAGTTTTTTTTTGATATTGCAAAAAAAATAAAAAAAAATGTCATTTTGGTTATGTAAACTAAATAAGTTTAATATTAAAACAATCAAAATACAAATAATTCCAATAAAAATTTACTAAAATACTATCTCAATTATTGGTTTTATCAAAAAAACAGACTACTTTTGCATTAGGAATATTATTTGTTGAATACTTTGGGATGATTACTCAAATGGGAAACTTGATATTTGTAGGTATCAGTAAATGTTATCATCAGTGGTGTGCAGAGGTAATGGCAAAAAAGCACATTATTTATGTCCATAATTTAATCAATTACAGGTCTCATAAAAATATAAATAATGTATCGTTCTTTATTCCTTATCATAACAATTTTCCTGTTTCAAGCTATATCATTCGCTCAGTCTCCTCTGATAACAGTGCAAGGACAATGGGATTTACATTTGATAGGTAAACAAATAATGTTTTTAGAAGATACAACGGGGAAACTTACGATTCAACAAATTCAGCAACCTAACTATCAGGCGAAATTTCAGCGGAATAAAAAAAATATTTTCCAAAAACCTGCCTCACGCAATTCTTATTGGTTCAAAATAGTTATTGCCAACCATACAAAAGAAAAAATCTGGTTAGATATAGAAAGTATTACGCCTTGGTACTTAGAGTTGTATGCTATGGATAGTGCAGGCAAGTATCAAAAAACGGTTGAAACGGGTTCTTTGCCCCCCCTATAGCACGCGTGCCTATCCTACCAATACTTTTTGGTTGCCTCTAAATCCCGCAGGTACGCCTGAAGCAATGACCTATTATTTTTGTATAAAAAGTGAGCGTATTTTAAAGTTGCCTATGTATGTAGGCTCTATTAATGCCTTACAACAGCATAAAATAAATGAACATATCATTATTTTTATTTTTACTGGTCTGATTTTGATGATGTTTTTATACAATCTATTTTTATATGTCACAGTAGGTGATTGGGTATATTTAATTTATCTTGGAAATATTTTTACTAATTTTTTATCTATTGCATATCTAAATAATTACCCTGTTTTTGGTATTATTACGTTTATACCATCTCATATTTGGCATACCCATCAATATGTTTGGTTTGCATTCACTACCTTATTTTCGGCATTGTTTGTTACCTTTCTTTTAGAATTATATAAAAGTGACCGTTTGTTTTTTTACGTCCTCGCTGTATTTGTTTTTTTGAATTGTTTTTTATTGCCCATACTTAATATTTTCTTTTTTAGTGTAGTAGATTTGAATAGAATTGAGCTTATTGCAAGCACATTATTTTATTTGGTTTGTTTGACAATAGGCATTAGGTCATATTTTAAAAAAGTAAACAATTCATTTTATTATCTTTGGGGGTGGGGCTTTGCTATTTTGGGTCTTATTATAAATATACTCTTATTACAAGAAATTTTACCCTACAATATACTGACCTCACATGCACTTATTTTGGGAAGTGTGATAGAATTGTCTTTGTTTTCTATAGCTTTGGGCAATCGTATCAATATATTAAAAAAGTCTAACACGCTCATATCTATAGAGAAAACGTATTTAGACAAACTCAACAAGGATTTATTGACTCAACAAACTGAAATAGAGTCTAAAAACATTGACTTGGCTGTTATGAATCAAGAATTAAGGGCAAATACAGAATCTTTAGCAGAACTCAACCAAACTAAAGACAAACTTTTTTCTATCATTGGACACGACCTGCGCGCACCCATTGGTTCGCTCAAAGGGCTATTGTATTTATTGCTTGCTGAATCTATTTCAAAAGAGGAATTTTTGAAGTTTTCTACACGACTCAAACAAAATATAGAAGTTGTACATAACACCTTAGAAAATTTATTGTATTGGGCAAACAGTCAAATGGAAGGCGAGATTTATACCCCTACCCATCTACATCTGAAGGCTATTGTGCAAGAAAAAATAAGGCTTTATTGTGAATTACTCGCATCAAAACAAATACAAATTTCAGATGAAATAAACGAAATGCTGTATATTTGGTCTGATGAAAATCAGGTTAAACTCATTATACATAATCTCATTAGCAATGCTATCAAATTTACACCTACAAACGGCTATATACGAATAACGGCTGAAAAAACAGCAGGTTTTTGTGCTATTTCAGTCATAGACACAGGAATAGGTATGTCCGAAGAGAAAGTTCAACGTCTATTCCAACACAAAACCAATATAAGCACAAGAGGCACAGAAGGCGAGAAAGGAACAGGCTTAGGCTTGATGTTATGTCAAGAAATGGTAGAAAAAAATGGTGGATATATAAAAGCCACTAGCGAAATAGGCAAGGGTACAACTATTACATTTAGTTTGCCTACTACATAAAACCCTGTAGGTTTGCTCACTCTTGGTCAGAGCCGAAACACTATAAAAACTAAAAAAACCTTACTAATTTTTGACAATTAGCAAGGTTTTCTTTTAAAAATCAATAGAAAAACTATCTCACTGCATTTAATTTCGCCATCATATCGATACGTTCTTGTGCCATTTTGATAGCAGCAGTTTGTGTATTTGTATTATCTTTTTGTGCTAAATCATAGATTTTTAATGTATTATCATAGATTTTTTCGCAATGTCTTAAAGCACGTTCACGATTATAGTTATCTAAAATTTCATAATAAACATTGATAATACCACCACCATTGATTAAAAAATCAGGAGCATACAAAATACCTTTATCTTTGCACAAATCACCATGTATTTTTTCGTTGGCTAATTGATTATTAGCACCACCCGCAATAATATTACATTTCAAACGACTTAAAGTATCATCATTGATAGTAGCACCCAAAGCACAAGGAGCATAAATATCAATATCTAAATCATAAATATCCTCTAAATTAACAGCCGTTACGGTAGGATATTGTTTGATAATATCTTGTAATCTATCTTCATAAAAATCAGATACATATACTTTTGCGTTTTCTTTTACTAATCTTTCTAATAAATTTTTCCCTACATTGCCAATGCCTTGCAAAGCAATTTTTTTATTTTCTAAACTATCATTACCATATACTTTTTTGACAGAGGCTTTCATACCCATATACACGCCATAAGCGGTTACAGGCGAGGGGTCACCACTTCCACCCATATATTCAGGTTTTCCTGCTACGTGTTTTGTGTGCATTGCAATATACTCAATATCAGTAGTAGAAATACCTACATCTTCAGCGGTAATGTATTTTCCTGCTAAACTATCTACAAATTTACCAAATCTTCTCATCATTGCTTCGGATTTATCTTTGCGGGCATCACCAATAATTACTGCTTTTCCACCACCTAAATTCAAACCTGCAATCGAGTTTTTAAAACTCATACCGCGTGAAAGACGTAAAACATCATTCACAGCGTCTGCTTCATTTTGATAAGACCACATACGTGTCCCGCCTGCTGCTGGTCCTAAGGTTGTGTTATGAATAGCAATAATTGCTTTCAAACCTGTGGCTTTATCAGCACAAAAAACAATTTGTTCATGTTCTGTTTGTCCAACTTGTGTAAAAATTGAATAAGTACCGATTTTTTCCTGCAATTCTAATTCCATCTTATATTAAGATTTTTTGTTTTAAGTAAATTAAATTAAATAATTGTTTACAATCGTTTGTAATTACATATAATTAACGTGCAAAGGTAGTAATAATTTTTAAAAAACCAAAATTTATTTTGTTTTTTTATCAAAAAATACTAAAATAAAGAATATATTTTGGTATTAACAAAAATTAAAGAATTATATACTTATTTTATTCAAAATATCAAATATTATTTTACAAAATGGCTAAAAATTAAAATATTACAAAAAAATATTAGATAAATGCAATTTTATTTTTCTAAAAAATGTAAAAAAAGAAACTTTTTAATCTGTTTTTTAGTTTTATGGTCTGATTTAATTAAAAAAAAGATGAATATATTAACAAATCAAAGATGGCTATTGCTGATATACTTTATGATGATTTTTTTTGTGCTTGATGCCCAAACTGAATCTGAAATGGAAGGAATGATAAAAATAATTGGTGGGAAACCAATGATTGGCAATAAAGATGGTGAAAAAAATGAAAAACCTACTTTTAGAACAGAAATCAATACTTTTTGGTTAGATGAAAGCCCTGTTACAGTGGCACAATTCAAACTTTTTGTAAAGGTTAATTATTATACTACTGATGCAGATAGACAAGGCTATGGTAGAGTTTATAATATCGAAAAAGAACAATTTGAAGAAATAAAAGGGGCAAATTGGGAATATCCACAAGGAAAAAACAAAGAAAAAGCAAAAAGTACGGATTTTGTGAGACAAATAAGTTTTAATGATGCAAAAGCGTATGCTAATTGGCTTAATAAACGACTACCTACCGAATTTGAATTGGAATATACAATGCAACAAAGAAACAATAAAAAATATAATTTTCAAGGATTGGACGGTTCACAATGGGAATGGACAGATACTTGGTATTTATTGTATGATGAAAATGATTATTATTCAAAAAAATTAAATCCTTCAAAATCTTTAAAAGGTGGAAAAATAAATGCAAAAAATAATGAAAGTGCAATTGTTCGTCCTTCTCTGCGTGAAGATGCTTCTCCTTATCAATGCAATTCTTTGATTGGATTTAGATGTGCAAAGTAATTATTTTTAAGAAAATAGTATTTATCTTTTTGTTTTTTTAATAGTTGTAACGCTATTAGAGATTTGTTTCTTGATATGAAAAAATAAAAATAGACAATAATCAAATATTTGTACCTGTTTTTTTATTTAACATAAATTCACTACCTTTGTATCTAAATACAAAATTTTCTAAAAATGCTTACACAAGATACTTTTAAAAACCTGCTTATTCATCTTCAATTTACAGAAGAAAAAAACCAAGTTTTTACTAAAAGTTTTCCACAAAATGCCTTTCTAAAAGTTGATTTTACAAAAAAAGAACTCATCTATCCCGAAATATTGGGCTTGACAATCAACGAAAGGCAAACTTGTAATTTCTCTGCCAATGAAAATTTTGTGGTCTTTGAATGTGTCCATCGCCTCTTAGAAAAAGGCTATAAACCCCAGCACATAGAACTTGAACCCAAATGGAAACTTGGGCGCGGAGCAAGCGGTGGCAGAGCGGATATTTTGGTAAAAGACCAAGAAAATAATCCCCTGCTTTTGATTGAGTGCAAAACCGCAGGCAAAGAGTTTGAAAAAGCGTGGAAAGAAACCCAACAAGATGGCGGACAACTTTTTAGTTATGCCCAACAAATACAAGAAACACAATTTTTGTGCTTGTATGCTTCGGATTTTGAGGCAAAAACCAACACGCTCACCATTTCCCAACGCATTATTTCCCATAAAGACAACAAAGATGTATTGGAAGAAGATAAAAATCTCAAATCTTTTGCCAAAGCCCAAAACGTAAAAGAAAGATACGAAATTTGGAAAAATACCTACAAATTAGAAAATACCGAAAGCGGAATTTTTGAGGAAAATATACAGGCTTACCAAATTGGGAAAGATAAATATACCCTTGAATTTGACACAAAACCGCTTTCTTCTATTGATAAAAAAGGACTTTACCACGAATTTAGAACCATTTTGAGGACGTACAACGTGTCAAGGCGTGAAAATGCTTTTGATGTGTTGGTCAACCTTTTTATGTGTAAAATCATAGATGAAAAGGAAAATAAAAACGATTTGAAATTCTTTTGGAAAGGAATTGCTTATGATAATTATTATGACCTCGTAGATAGGTTGCAAGGCTTGTACCAAGAAGGAATGAAAAGATTTTTGGAGGAAGATATTTTATACGTGAGCAATGAACAAATTGATAAAGCGTTTTGGACAACAAAAGGCAACAGAAATGCCACCAAAACCCGCATCAAAGAGATTTTTAGAGAACTGAAATTTTTTAAAGGACTTGATTTTGAGTTTATAAAAGTCCATAACAAAAAAGGGTTTGATAAAAATGCTAAAATTCTTATCAAAATTATACAAATGTGGCAACATATCCGCATCACGACCCAAAACCAAAATCAATTTTTGGGCGATATGTTTGAATATTTTTTGGATAATGGCATCAAACAAACCGAAGGACAGTTTTTTACGCCCATTCCCATTTGTAAATTTATTGTCGCTTCTCTGCCTTTGGAACAAAAAATAAAAGATAAATCCGAACCGCTCAAAGTGATTGATTATGCCTGTGGTGCAGGGCATTTTTTGAATGAATACGCTTTGGCAATAAAACCACTCGTAGAAAAACACAAACAAACCAATCTAAACGATTATCACAAGCAAATATTTGGCATAGAAAAAGAGGACAGACTTGCAAAAGTGGCGAAAGTTTCCGCCTATATGTACGGGCAAGACGAAATTCAAATTATAGATGATGATGCCCTCGCCACGAACCCCAAAATAAAAGAACAAACTTTTGATGTGTTGATTGCTAATCCGCCTTTTGCGGTGTCGGATTTTCTCATTACTTTGAATGAATTGGACGAAAAGGAAAGTACAAAATTTGAACTTTTTAGCGAGGAAAGCAGAAATACAAATAATATTCAATGCTTTTTCTTGGAACGTGCCAAACATTTGCTTGCTCCTGATGCAGTTACGGGCGTGATTGTGCCTACTTCTATTCTTTCCAATACAGACGCAATGCACTTGCAAACAAGGGAAATTCTACTCAAATATTTTGATTTTATTAGCCTTGTAGAACTCGGGAGCGGTACTTTTGGTAAAACAGGCACGAATACCGTTGTTTTATTTTTGAAAAGAAAAGCCCAAAATCCCGAACAGGCAGAGCATTTTTGGAATAGAACGCAAGATTATTTTGAAAATCCTAACGAAGAAATAGAAAGCAATGGTGGCGTATATCAAGACCTCCAAGTGCTGAAAAAATATTGCGAGCATATAGAAATTCCTTTTGAGGTATATAAGCAATTTTTGTGTGTAGGCTTAGACTTTTCAAGTTTTCAAAACTTAGAAAGTCTGTTATATCAATATGAAATGTTTAAAGACTATAAACAAGATTTTGATAAAAGCACAGATATTATTAACCTCCAAAAAGCAACCGTTTTCAGAAAAAAAACCGAAACCGAACAACAAACCGAACTACATCAGCGATTTATAAGGTATTTGCATAAAATAGAAATGCAAAAACTCTATTTCTTTATGCTTGCCTACCACAACCCGCAAAAGGTGCTTATCGTAAAAAGCCCACAAGACAACAAAGAACAAAAACAGTTCTTGGGCTACGAGTGGAGTACTTCCAAAGGCAACGAAGGCATTAAATACAATGGCGGGGAAACGGTGTATGACATAGAAACACCGCTTTTTAACCCCAACGATAGAGATGACCAAAGTAAAATTAGTTATCTTATCCAGCAGAATTTTCAATTTTCCGAAAGTTTTAAACTTTCCGAAAGTTTGGGAGAAAACGCCAATTTATGCACCTACACGCCCCTCGTGGATATGCTCGATTTCACCAGAAAGGATTTTAATAAGGCAATTTCTTTGAATGCGAAAAATATGAAACCTATTGACACAAAATGGGAATATATTAAGATAGAAAAAGCATTTTTAGAAATAAAAAATGGTAAAAGTGTAACACAATTTGATGAAATTGGAAATTATAAAGTTTCAAGAATTGAAACAATAGCAACTGCTTCATTTGACCCAAATGCAGTAAAATATACAAATGATAATGTAAAAGAAGAAGATTTTCTGCAAAAGGGAGATATTTTATTTAGCCACATTAATAGTGTTCAACATTTAGCAAAAACTGCAGTTTTTAATCTTGATGAAAAAATAGTTCACGGAATAAATTTGTTGAAATTTAGACCAAATCCTGCTATTTTGATACCTGCGTATGCGTATGAAATTTTTAAGCACCCAAATTTTATACGTGAAATACAAACACAAGCCCAAAAAGCAATAAATCAGGCAAGTGTAAATACTGCATATCTCAAAGAACTCAAAATCCCCCTTCCCCCGCTTGACATTCAAGAAAAAATAGTAGCGGAGTGTGAGGCAATAGACCAAGCCACCACACAAGCAAAAACCGAAGTAGAAAAGGCTAAAAAAGAGATAGAGGAAAAACTTAATACCCTTTATAATAGTGGAAACAAACAATTTAGATTAAACGATAAAAATTTATTTGACATATTTATTGGCAAAAGAGTTTTATCAACCGAAATTAATCCTAAAAATGGTATTCCTGTTTATAGTGCGAACGTTTTTGAGCCTTTTGGTTATATTGATAAAGAATTAATTAAAGATTTTGCACAAGGCTCTGTCCTATGGGGCATAGATGGCGATTGGATGGTAAATTCAATGCCTGCAAATACGCCATTTTATCCTACAGACCATTGTGGCGTTTTGAGAATAAAAACGAATGAATTACACTATAAATATGTGGTTTGGGCATTGAATAAAGCAGGAATAGAAATGCGTTTTTCTCGTAATTTTAGGGCTTCTATTGACAGAATAGAAGGTATTTATATCCCCGTTCCTCCTCTTTCTATCCAAGCGGAATTAGTAAAAGAGATAGAGATTTTAGAGCAAAAAATTTCAGCCAACAAAAACATCATCAAGCAAACACCGCAGGCAAAAAGTGAGGTAATGCGTAGGTATTTATAACGTTTGCAGGGTTTTAAAAAAATGAGGATTTTTTTAATTTAAGATTATAAATACACATATTTTTTGTTTTTTAAAAAATAAATTGTAATTTTAGCCCAAAATTAGAGTATTTGTCGAAAAAAAAATTACTACATTTATGCTTGGTCATCTCAAACCTATTCTTTGTGGCTTATCGGAAACGGGAAAATCACAATATTGGCAATATTACTGTTCTGTTTGTGCTTCTTTGCGTTCACAAAATAGTTTAGCGTATTCTGCCTTACTCAATAATGAACTTACTTTGGTGTTGGCTGCTTTTCAAACTGAAATTGAACAAGAAGCAAAAGCAATCAAAACTGCCTGTCCCGCAAAAGCATTTTTAGCCAAAAATGATGCAATTACGCATCAATCTATCGAAATGGCAGGAAAATTATCAGTGGTTTTGGGTTGGATAAAAGTAGTAGATTGGCAAACAGACAAACCTCGATTTTATAAAAAAATTATTTTGCATAAAATTCAAAAAAAAGTAAGCAAAATTATTCCACAACTCACTTTTGATACGCAAAACATTATCAATCAATACGTTGAATTGACGAAAAATGATGAAAGTGATTTTGAAATTATCAGAAAACAATCTAATGATTTATCACAAGCATTGGTGCAAGAAGTAGCACAACTTACCAAAGCCAACACAGATTATATTAGTATCATCAAAGATTTGTTTGGAAAAGCAGGCGAAATTATTGCAGTAGCTGACCATTTGATAGACATTGAAGCGGATAGATATGGCAAACAATACAATCCAATTTTATTCGCAGCCGAAAAAAATAATACACCATTAGCAGAAGAATATATCAAATTAAGAATGGAATATAATCGTTTGCAGTATGCTATGCGTGAAATATTACCAAAAACTAATCAATATTTTGCTGAAATGATCTACCAAAGTTTAGCAAATCTAAATCAACAAGTTAGAAAATACACACCTCCGTTTATGCAAGAGCCTCAAACAATTGAAGTGGCAACTCGTATGAATATTGCTGAGAGTGATTTTATGAGCGTTGGCGCTACTTCTCAAACCGCTTCTGATTGTTGTAATGGTGGTTGTGGAGATGTTTGTATAAGTATTTGTGCTTCGATGGCTTGTCAAGTTTGTTTTCAATCATGTATAGATTGTATGTGTAGAAGCAATAGAAATGGCGGCGGCGGTAGTAGTTGCTGTGATTCTGATAGAAGTAGTAGTTCTTCCTCTTCGAATAATAATAACTCAAATAATTCAGGTAATAATAATTCAAATAGTAACAATAATAACAACAGTAATAATAGTGGTTACTATGACCCGAATAATCCGAATACAAATCCGAACACAAATCCAAACAATAACCCAAATAACAATAATTCGAATAATAATAACAATACTTATTATGACCCGAATAATCCGAATGCAAACTCAAATAACAATTCAGCAACTATAACAGGTAGTAATCAATCACCTGTAAAAAAGAAACGCAGAGGTTGTTAGTAATCAAATCAATGATTGAAGTGAAATATCTTATTGATTATCAATAACTTATCAATAATTGATAAGGTATTTTTCACTTGATTTAGATAATAAAAAAATAGAGTAAAGTATCAACCAAAAGAAAAAATTATGTACCGTACGATTATCAAACCGTTGCTTTTTCGTTTTTATTCAGCAGAAAAAGCACATCATTTAGCATTTTTTGCTCTAAAAATATTGCATTATTTATTTTTCTTAAAGCCTTTTATTCGTTATTGTTTTTCTTCTTCTCATCAAAAAAAGGCAATAGTCGCAGGCATTACATTTCCAAATTTAGTTGGCTTGGCAGCTGGTTTTGATAAAAATGCAGAAGCAATAGACGAATTGGCTTTATTAGGTTTTGGATTTATTGAAATTGGTACAGTTACACCACGTCCACAAGCGGGAAATCCAACGCCAAGATTATTCCGTTTGCCAAAAGATACAGGAATTATCAATCGAATGGGTTTTAATAATGATGGTGTCGAGAAAGTAGTTGAAAGATTAAAAAAAAGAAAATCAACAATCATTGTTGGTGGAAATATTGGTAAAAATAAAGATACACCCAATGAAAAAGCAATTGATGATTATTTGATTTGTCTAAAAGCTTTGTATCAATACGTGGATTATTTTACGGTGAATGTGAGTTCGCCCAATACGCCAAACCTACGTGATTTACAAGAAAAAGAACCATTGTTACGATTATTGAATACATTACAAAATGAAGTGAATCATCAAAATATCAAAAAACCAATTTTCCTAAAAATTGCTCCTGATTTGTCTGAAACACAATTAGAGGAAATTGTGGAGGTGGTGATAGAAAGCAAATTAGCGGGTATTATTGCTACCAATACAACTATTCAACGCAATGATTTATTGACCTCAAAAGAAGAAATTGATAAAATAGGAGCAGGTGGTTTGAGTGGTTTGCCTGTCAAAGATGTCTCCACAAAAGTAGTGCAATTTTTGAAAGAAAAATCACAAAATAAATTTACAATCATTGGTGTTGGTGGTATTTCTTCTGGTGAAGATGCACAACAAAAAATAAGCGCAGGAGCAGATTTGATACAAGTATATTCAGGATTGATTTATCAGGGACCAAGTTTAGTAAAGAAAATTTTGAATTATTTGTCTTACAATAAAATGATTTGAGAGAAAAATAAAAACTTAATCATTTAAAAGCAAAGCAATCAACCTTGAAAATCAATAAAACTACATAAATATAGTTGTAAGAGCTACAAAATTTTGTATTATTTAAGATTTTCTTTTATTTTTGCGTAAATAAAAAAAACAATTTATCAAAATCAATACAATATTTTCAATTTTTGCCTTCGCTTGTGTCCCCACAAGCGAATATTGTAACAAATTATTGCTTGTGGGGACACAAGCAAGGGCGATAATTATCAAAAAATAAAAAATATTGTATTTTGTATCCAATAATAAAAATGAAATATTCAGAAATTCCACGTTCTTTGTTTATTCAAAATAGACAAAAATTATATGCTTTGATGTTCCCAAATCATATTGCTATTCTTAATTCTAATGATATTATGCCTACAAATGCAGACGGAACAATGCCTTTTAGACAAAATAATGATATTTTTTATCTATCAGGAATAGACCAAGAAGAATCTATCTTAGTTTTATTTCCTGATGCGCCTGAGCATAAATTTCGTGAAATGTTATTTTTAAAAGAAACCAACGAAAATATTGAAATTTGGGAAGGTCAAAAACATTCAAAAGAACAAGCAACTCATCTTTCAGGTGTTCAAAATATTCATTGGTTACACGAATTTCCTACTTTTTTACATACATTGATGGGTTTGTGTGAAGGGGTTTATCTCAATTCGAATGAACATAGTAGAGCAGTGGTAGAGGTTGAAACTAGAGATGCAAGATTTATCAAGAAAATAAAAAATGATTATCCATTGCATCAATATGAAAGATTAAGCCCTTTGATGGTACATCTAAGACCTATCAAATCAAGTACAGAAATCAATATTTTGCAGGAAGCTTGTAACATCACTGAAAAAGGATTTCGTAGAGTTTTAGATTTTGTTCAACCTAATGTAACCGAATTTGAAATCGAGGCTGAATTTATCCACGAATTTATTCGTAATCGCTCACGTGGGTTTGCTTATACGCCTATTATCGCCAGCGGTTACAATGCTTGTGTGTTGCATTATATCCAAAATAGCGAAGTTTGTAAAGATGGAGAAATGATTTTGATAGATGTTGGAGCAGAATATTCAAATTATAATGCTGATATGACACGTTGTATTCCTGTCAATGGTCGTTTTACTCCTCGTCAGAAACAAGTTTATAATGCAGTTTTAAGTGTAATGAAACAAGCAACATCTATGCTCAAAGTTGGTAATATTTGGAATGAATACCAAGAAAATGCAGGGGAAATAATGACAAAAGAATTGGTAGATTTAGGGCTTTTGACGATGAAAGAAGTAGAAAATCAGGACAAAGAAAATCCTGCCTATAAAAAATACTTTATGCACGGTACTTCTCATCATTTAGGTTTAGATGTGCATGATGTAGGTAATAGATACCGAAAATTTGAAGCAGGAATGGTTTTCACTTGTGAACCGGGTATTTATATTCGTGAAGAAAAACTTGGTATTCGATTAGAAAATAATATTTTAATTACTTCTGATGGTAATTTTGATTTGATGCGTAATATCCCCTTAGAAGTGGAAGAAATTGAAGATTTAATGAATCGATAAAGATAGATGATTTGAAAAATGAGGTTAAGACTAATATCTATTTTGTTGAAAACCTCGTTTTTATATAAAACAATGATAAAATCATAAAAAAATATAATATTATTTTGATAAAAAGAAAATAATATGTTTTTACACAATATTATTTTGTTTTGATAGATAAATTCTCTTTCTATTTCTTTTTTATATCATCAATTCAAATAATTCATCAAAAAAAACGTTGTATTGAAATGAAAACATATTTTTTTAAATTACTATTATTATTATTTATAATTTTTAGTCCATTCAGCATTGTAAATTTATATGCACAAGGTTGCAGTGATGCAGGTTTTTGTACGATGGGCGCAATGAAACCAGCTCAAAGTTTTCAAAAAGAAAAATTATTGCGAGTGAGAGGTATAGAAATTTCTCAATATATGGGTAATACAAAGTTTGGTTTGAATGTATTTGCCATTAATTTTGAAACAAATTTTAGTATTGGAAAAAAAAACAATCAAATTATTCAAGTTAAAATTCCTTATTATTATGTAGTAGGTCATCTCAAATCTACACAAGGTATAAGTGATTTGTCATTGAGTTATACCAGACAAGTATTTCAAAGTGATGATTGGCAAATCAATGCCACTTTGGGTGCAAAAATACCCACAGGTGATGGAAACGACCAAAGAAGTGATGATGGAAAGGCACTTCCAATGTATTATCAAACGTCATTAGGTACTTATGATGCTGTTTTGGGCGTTTCTGCCATTACTAAAAATTGGCTTTTTGCAACAGGTTTACAATATCCATTGTTCCAAAATCCTAATCAAAATCAATTTTTGTGGGGTGTGTGGAAAGATACAGATAAATTTTCTTATTTTAGTAATTATCCTCGTGGCAAAGCATTAATGCGTATGCCTGATATTATGTTTAGAATCGAGAGAAGTTTTAGGTTTTCAAGATTTTCATGGCATACAGGTCTATTGAATATTATACATACAGCAGAAGATGTTTTTACTGCTCCTAATGGTTCACGCATCAGAGCAACAGGAAGTGCGGGCTTGGTAGTCAATTTATTAAATACATTGGAATATAAATTCTCTGTTTCGAATGGTGTAAGATTTGTTTACGGACAAAAACTAAGAAATAACGATATTTCACCCTCAGGTTTATCAAGAGAATATGTATTAAGTTTATCTTATTTTCAACAATTTTAAATTTTTTTTATCAATTTTTGAACTTTTTTAGATAACTTTACATTATGTTAGTAGTATGTATTACAAGGTATTATATTCATTCATAAAAAATAAATAAATAAATATATGGTTTCTTTTTGTATAATTTTATGCGATGTTCTCGAAATTGTGAGAGCTATTTTTACACCAGATGTAATTGCTCCTATTATGATTTTTTCTATTCCAATTTCAGCCATTCTTGGGAGTTTTTATTACAAACTTCAAAAATTAAAAGTTGAAAATAAGTTAGGTTTGGCACCTGAAGATTTGAATTTGTTAAGAGAGTCTTTGATAGAAAATAAAAATATGAACGAAAGAGTCAAAAATCTTGAAACAATCATTACAAGTTTGGACAAAGAAATTTTGGCACTCAAGGCGGCAGAAAATGAGGCTGAAAATATAAAAAAGTTAGCGGAAAACGTAAAAAAATAAAAATTGAGCCTTTATCCAAAAAAAAGAAATTTTTATGGTGGATAAAGGCTCAAAGGTTATATTTACAATAACTATCTTCCAATGATTTTAAGGAAATTTGGGGAATTTACTAAAATCAGGTTTTCTTTTTTCTAAGAACGCATTTCTCCCTTCTTGTGCTTCTTCTGATAAATAAAACAATAAAGTGGCATTCCCTGCCAATTCTTGAATACCTGCTTGCCCGTCAAGGTCAGCATTAAAAGAAGATTTCAACATTCTCAAAGCAATAGGAGATTTATCCAAAATTTTTCCACACCATTCGATAGTGGTTGTTTCTAAATCAGCCAAAGGTACAACTTTATTCACTAATCCCATGTCTAATGCTTCCTTTGCATCATAAAAATCACATAAATACCAAATTTCTCTGGCTTTTTTTTGTCCTACAACTCGTGCTAAATAAGATGCACCAAATCCACCATCAAAACTACCAACATTAGGACCTGTTTGTCCAAATTTTGCATTATCAGCAGCAATAGATAAATCACAAATCACATGTAAAACATGTCCACCACCTACTGCCCAACCTGCGACCATTGCAATGACAGGTTTTGGAATAGAACGAATTTGTTTTTGTAAATCCAATACATTTAATCTTGGGATTCCATCACCACCTACATAACCACCTACCCCTCTTACACTTTGGTCACCTCCACTACAGAAAGCTTCACCACCTTCGCCTGTGAGGATAATTACGCCAATTCTATCATCATAACGGCAAGCATCCATTGCTTCACGCATTTCAATAATCGTTTGTGGTGTAAAAGCATTTCGTTTTTCAGGGCGATTGATACTAATTTTCCCTATGCCAATATGTTTTCCTTCAGGTTGAAAATAACTAAATTTTATCTCTTGGTACTCCTTAATTGTTTCCCATTGTACTTCATTTTGTGCAGACATTTTAGTTTCACTTTAAATTTTACTACAAAATTAAAATAAATAAATGAAAAAACAAAAAATCATTCCACTTCTTAGAAAACTTTATTGTGAAAAAAATAAAAATGCTGAAAAAAATAGTTTTGAGAAAAATAGTAAAAATATACTCATTTTTTTGTTTTTTTGATAAATAATCTTTTTTTTTGAATGTTTTTTAAAAGACCTTTGTTTTATGTATTCTCAATAACCTTTTGTTTTAATATGAAAAAAATTATTTCTTGGCTATTCACTCCTTTGTTTTTAATCGTTTTTGGTTTGTTATTACTTATTTTTCACCCTTTGATGTGGATAAGTCATCGATTATTTGGGTTAAAAGCCTTAGAAAACGTAACCTCTCAACTCCAAATTTTATTACTCAATATGTTTGTATTGACATTTTCTTGGTTCAAGGTTACTAATCCGTACAAAAAAATGTTAAAAGATACGAAAAGACCATTAATTATTGTTGGCAATCATCAAAGTATGTTTGACATTCCTTTAATTTTGTGGTATTTTAGAAAAAAAAGCCCCAAATTTGTCGCAAAAAAGGAGGTAGGCAAAGGTATTCCTTCTATTTCTTATTTTTTACATAACGGAAAACACATGATTATTGACCGAAAAGATAAAGATCAAGCCTTAACAGCCATTGAAAGAGGTATACCAGCAATTATCGAAAATAATTGGTCAGCCGCTATTTTCCCTGAAGGTACCCGTTCTAAAGATGGTAAGGGCAAACCGTTCAAAACCGCGGGTCTTACAAAATTATTAGAAATGATGCCAAATGCTTTAGTTGTTCCTGTTGCTATTGGTAATACTTGGTTGTTAGGCAAAGATAATTATTTACCAGTTCCTTTCAATGTTAAGTATGGGTTTGAGGTTTTAACACCAATCGAACCTGCTAATTTTACACCTGAAAATCTTATTATTTTTTTAGAAAAAGAAATAAAAGCCGTTGTAGATAAAATGCAAGCAAAATAATAATAAAAAAAAATACTTTTTTTTAAACAATTGTAGTAGCTATTTGTTTACAGAGCATATAATTTGTATGTACTCACTTTTAGTTAGTAAATATTATGAGGATTAGAGTTGTTTTTGTGGTGCAAAATAAAGGAGCAACCGTTCCTTTCCACCACCAATATTTATTGGCGCAATATATTCGTAGCCTTGTACAAAGTAGTCACGAATACAGTGAAAATTGTCCCTTTTATAATTTTTCGGGTATCAAAGGACAAACAAAAGTCAGTAGAAATGGACTTCATTTTTATTCTTCAAAAGTTACCTTAGTATTAGCAAGCAGAAGTCAAACTTGGATAGATTTTATTATCCAAAAAATATTTCAACAAAAAGAAATTAAAATTGGAAATTTATTGCTTACACCTGAATTAGTCGAGCAAGAAATACATCATCATTTAGAAGATAATGTAAAATATATGTGTATTTCTCCTTTGGTTTTGTGCAAACCACAAGACGATACGACTTATCAGGCAAAAAAGTTTATCGCCCCTGATTTAGATGTGTTTTCTGATTTATTATATGAGGCTACTATCGAAAGAATGGCACAAACCAATGAATATTCTGAAGAAGAATTGATTTCTTTTAGCAAATTTCAATTAGTACCTGATGAATTTTATTTGAAAAAAATAAAAGAAGACCAGAAAAAATTTGCGCGTATTTATACCTTGTCTGATGAAAAAAAGCAAGAAGTAAGAGGATATACATTGCCTTTTACGCTTTATGCACCTGAAAAAGTGCAACAATTTGTATTAAATTGTGGCTTAGGTACTTTTTCAGAAGAAGGTTATGGAATGATTGACTTAGTACGACCACAAGGAAGTACGCAAAGGGTTGAACATTATTTCAAACCATAGTGTATAAGAATAAATATATTTTGGGCGATGATGTGCTATCGTGCAAAGCACAGAGCCAAAAAAGAGAGAAAAAACTTCGGAAACCTTGTTTTTTCTCTCTTTTTGTCTCTGCAAGTCTGCTTCTATCACTATCGCAAACAGCTAAAAAATCTCTTAAAAAATTAAAATTTACTCAATTATTTTTTTTGGTTATTATTTAGTTCAATCTAAGTTTTATCTCTTTTCCAAGATTTGTCATAAATAAGCACTGTAGAGGGAAAATAATCCCATATTTGATTTATAAGTTCATTTGATGTAATAAGTCCCATTTCATAATTACTTATGAAACTACCTAAAGAATTTCCTATTGTTTTTCGAAAAGATGCTGAGTTTTTTAGCATTTCATTGCTTGGGATTTTACATTCTTGTTCATCGAATGCTTTTTGAATTTCTATTTTGAATATATCTGTGTAAACAAAAATCTTATTGTCTTCCAAAACAATGTATTCAATTTGGCTTATTGTTTCACTGAATATCCTCCAAGCATTTCCTAATAAATATTTTTCTGTATTTTTTTCATCTTCTCCAAAACAAAATCTTATGTGTTTAAAATCTTTGTCATCAGCAGGATAAAATAATTCCCAAGATGGATTTCGCAAGGTTACATCAAAGGATTTTAATTTTTTGTAATCTTCTCCAATTTTATCTCCTACTTCTAAATAATCGCCAATTCTTAAAACAATTCCATTTTTCAAAACAACATTGTCTAAATGTTCACCTTCGATTTTATGTGTTTCAAAATTGGTAAAAAATTTTATATCTTCCTCTTTTTCTTCTAATAAATAGTTATATTTTTTTGTGTTTTTAAGATTATTTATTTCATCTAAAAGAAGCATAAAACCATCTTTAAATAATTTTTCTTTTAAAAACGCATAATGGTCTATTTGCTCTGTGATACTATTATAACGATTATTGATGTTGTATTCTTTAAAAAGATACCTACTTAAAAACCATTCAAAAGTATCATATTCATCATTATATTTGGTGTTTTTATTTGATTTTATATGTTCATTTCGAATTTTTCTTATCCTAAATTTTTCTTGTCCTGCAAAATACCCGTCTAAAAATATTTTTGTATTTTCGTCAGTGTAACTGTAAGTTGAATATGAACGATAAAATATCCCCCATAATATGTTGATGTCGTCTTTGTATTTTAGTTTCATTGGTTGATATTTTTTATTTTTTTGTAACGGTAATTTTTCAAAAATGCGGTCAGACCTTCGCTTTGCTCGGTGCAGGCTATTTTTTAAAAAATATAAAAACTTGATTTATAAAAATAGTCTGCACCGAAGTTTACGGAGGTTTGACTATTTTTATAAATTACCACAAAAAACACGCTAATTTTTGGTGGTAGTTTAACTTCTGATAATTTTATTAAAATGATTTGTTTTTGAAAGATAAAATTAGAATTTTAAAAAAGGCAAAAGTATTTTTCCAAAATAATATTCTGTTTCTAAAATATTTTCTAATTTTTGATACAGAATATCAAATTCACCATAACAATAATCTCCATCATCAAAAGGAATTTCTTGGTTATTGATTTTTAGTGTGATAAATTTAAAATGGTATCTGTGGGTAGTTAAATTGTCCCAAATTTTATTTTTCTTAAAACCTAAAAAATTATGTTCTAAAAATACGGTAGTGCTATACTTGTAATGTTTTTGTCTTTTTGAGCAAAACGAAAAATCTGCCTTTTGTTCGTAAAACCCTATTCAATGGTAAAGTTGCTTCACTTCGTTCAGCAGAACAAAACATTACATTTGCAACACCACCAACTTTTGAAATTACTCTTTATTTTTCTCTTTTTTGGTATTCTCGTGTATTATTATTTTAGAAGAAGATGCTTTTGATTTGATAATATCTAAACCCTCCTTTTCTAAACCTTTACTTTTATAAATGCGTAAAGCAGTAGCAGCATCTATGGCTTCAGTGGTTTGCTCACTAAAAGTAGGTATTACATCTAAACTTTCTAATCTAATGCCTAATTTTTCAAAGCTTGCATTTGCCTTATCAAAAATAATTTTTTCAAAAGCATCATCAAAATCTACTACATCTTGTGTCCTAAAATATTCACGACATATATCTTTGATTTTTTTATCCAACAAAGTACTTTCTAAACTTTCAAATTGTCCATCTATATATTCTTTACTTGCTTCTGTATTGTATTTTGCAGAGCCAATACCACGTCCATTGGGAATGAATTTTAATGGTTCTACAATTGAGTAAGTATAGTCCATATCTACAAATGCACTTACATTATTAGAAAATGTAACTTTGTAACGACTATCTCCCACGAGTTGATAGTTTGGAATCATTACCACCCTATAACAATAATTACCTACACCATTTGGAATAGATGAACCAGTCTCGATTACTTTCCATGTCTTTCCACAATCAACCGTAACCAATACTTGAATATTAGAAGGTGCAAAAGAAGAACATCTACTAAAAATAAAAGCGAAAGACATGAGAAATAAGATTTTATATACGTTTTTTTTCATAAAAATTAGAAAAAGTTAATGGTTTAAGTAATAATATTTTTTACAAAGTTAAAAAAATAAATTTACTTTAAAAAGTTTTGAAATATTTCTTTTATTTTTGATTCCTCACTTTCAATAAACATAAAAATCCAATGACGAAAAATACAGCCAAAGCCGAAATAGCCACTTGCATACTAAAAAATTGTGTCATCATACCATAAACAAACGTGCCTGACATTATCGCTAATTTTTCTGTAACATCATAAAAACTAAAATAAGAAGTATTTTCTTCGTTGTCTTTTGGAATTAACTTTGCGAAAGTAGAACGTGATAAGTGCATCGCTCCCATAATCAAACCTACGCCCACAGAAAGTGAATAAAAATGAGTAATGGTTTCAATAAAAGCACCTAAAATTGCTAAAACTCCCCAAAACATTATTTTAATTAACAGTGCATTTCTATTGCCTATTTTTTCAGATAAAAAAGCAAAACTATACGCCCCAACAATCGCCAATATTTGCAACATCAAAATAACAGGAATCAACTGCGAAGAATCCATCTTTAAAACTTGACTTCCAAACAAAGTTGCCAATAAAACAATGGTTTGAGAACCCATACTATAAAAAAAGAAACTCAATAAAAACCATTTTACTTGTGGTAATTGTTGAATGTTTTGATAGACTTTTTTGAGCTCTTGGAAACCTTTTTTTAGTAACTTTGAAGTACTTTCATTCGTTTCAATGGTTTGTTTTGGTAGATAAGTAAAAGCAATTTGAGAAAAGCCAAACCACCATAAACCCACTAAAACAATTGAAATTTGGGAGGCAATTCCTGCGGTAATACCTAATTTATCTGCATTCAAAATCATCAATAAACAAATAATAAGATGTACTACACTTCCTAAAAAACCTGCAGAAAATCCCTTTGCACTTACTCTATCCCATTTATCAGGTGTGGCAATTTCAGGTAAATAAGATACATAAAAAACCAAACTTGCAGAAAAACCTATACTTGCAATGAATGCACAGAGCAAACCCCAAACGATATTTTCTCCCGTAAAAAACGCTAAACCTATGCAAGCCGTTGCACCCATATATGTAAAAAAACGCATCAATGCTTTCTTTTTGCCACCCATATCAGCAATTCCTGCTAATAAAGGTGATAAAATAGCAGTCAATAAAAATGAAAAGGTAAAAACCAAAGAATATAAAGTGGCTGTATTCCAATCTACTCCTAATAAATTAACATAAGTTACGCCATTTTTTTTCCCAAATGCCGCTTTGGTTACTGCATCATAATAAGCAGGAAAAATAGCAACAGTAATGGCTAAATTATAAGCAGAATTTGCCCAATCAAAAGAAGCCCAAGCGTTCAAAATTCGAGCATTATTTTTCATCATTGTAGAAAAGGTATTTTTGTTGAAAAAAATCAGAGTAAAAAATCAATGCACAAAGATATTAAAAAAAAGAGAATAGTTGTATATTTTTTATTTTTTTTATACAATAAAATCATAAAAGAACGTTTAAAGTTAGTATTCAATTTATTTTTATCATTGATTGACCTAAAAAATGTACAATTTACTGAAAAACAATTTTTTTTTTCTATTTATTTTGATTTTTTTTCAAAATAATACAACAAAAGCACAAGAAATACAAGGCGTTTCTTATGAACTTATCCAAAAAATGACTTCAGAAAAAAATGGAGTTTATGAATACAATACACTTCTAAAAAGATTTCAAAAGGCAGATACAACCTTATTAGCAATGGATTATTTGATGTTATACTATGGTTATGCCTATCAAAAAGAATATCACCCTTACAAACATATCGTTTGGGAAGATAGTTTAGGAAGGCTCACAGAGGCAAAAAACGCACCTAAAGCACTAAAAATGGCTGAAAAAATAATACAGGAAAATCCTGTTTCACTCACAACACATATCGAATCAGCCTATACTCTTCACGCAATAGGACGCAAACCAGAATCATTAAGACATTTGTATCAATACAATCAACTGATAGCAACAGTGATGGCTTCAGGCATTGGAAATTCTTATCAAAATCCAATTGTTGTTATTTCTCCTAAAGATACAGAAGTAGTATTGATGAGTAATCAATTAAATATCGTTTCAAAATCTATCAATGGACAAGATAATAAATATTTCTTAGTGTATTTGGTCAAAAATAAAGAAAAAAAAGAATATCCTATTTATTTTGATATTACACTTGCTTATACAATCGGTATGGAAAAAGTAAAAAGTAAATAAAGTAAAATATTTTTGAAGAATTGGAATAGTTAAAACGCTCAATTTTGTAGTTTGGTGTTTTTCAAAAAAATAAATTCCAAACGAATAGATTAAAAAAAAATAAAAAATATCAAATTTTTAATAATTCAATTAAAAAAAACTTTTTTTTTGTAATATTACAATAATTTAATATATTTGCATTTTAAAATACAAAAATTTATGAACAGTCCTTCAAAATCATTTAAAATTTCAATTCCTTCATTAATAGATAATATTAACATCGTAGAGAGTTTTATAGAAAATGCTTGTGATGAAAATAAAATCAGTGAAGATATTTACGGAAATATTTTGATTGCTGTAACTGAGGCAGTAAATAATGCTATCAAACATGGCAACAAAGAAGACAGAAAAAAATTAGTTGATTTAGAGATGGAATCATCAGAACAAAAAGTAACTTTTAAAATCGAGGACGAAGGAAATGGTTTTGATTTTAAGCATTTAAATGACCCAACTTCACCCGAAAACTTAGAAGAAGAAGGTGGACGTGGCATATTTTTAATGAAACATCTTTCTGATGAAGTAAATTTTTTAGAGGAAGGGCGAAAAGTTGAACTTACTTTTTATATTTTGTAAAAAATAACCACTCAAAATAAAACGATGAATTTAGATGAAATTCGTAAACTATTTTCGGAGGCTTCTGAAAACCAATCAAAAACATCACAATTATATCAATTATTAAAAAATGAAATAGGTGAATCTCCTATTTTATTAGCCTATCGTGCTGCTTCTGAAGCATTAGAAGCAAAACACTCTTGGAATGTACTAACAAAATGGGCAAATATTGATAAGGCAATGAATCTTTTTCAAAAAGCTGTTAATAATGCCCCTGAAAACATAGAAATACGTTTTTTGCGTTATTCTATTCAAATCAATACCCCTTTTATTTTAGGTTATAGTCAAAATATGGTAGAAGATAAACAAAAAATGAAAGATTTGTTTGCTTTTGCTGATGTTCCATTAGCAATGAAAAAAGAAATTGAAAAAATAATAAAATAGTGGTTATTCTTCAATAAAAATACAAAAAATTTGTATCAGGAATAATTTAAAAACAATCAGAAGTAATTAAAAATATTAATTATTGCTGATTGTTTTTAAGCATTCTAAAAAGACCTTTCAAGATTTTAACCTATTTTTACTCTGAAGGATCAATATATTTATTGATAAGATGTTGCGTTTTTGCTTTTTCAATTTTCTTAGTAAATGATTCCTCCTCTTGTTTATCTCTGACAACTTTTGCTACCATAAAGCAAGAAGACAAAGAGAATAATTAAGCCATCGCAAAAAAAGCCTTTGCAAACCAAATTCCTTCCATAAAAACGATGCCTAATACAACGCCAAGAGACGAAACTAAAAATGATATCCAAGCCAAAAAATAAAAAGTAGGTGTGTTTTTTGCAGTTTCCATATTAATTATTTACTAAAAGTGAGTGTTTTTGGTGGGTATAATTTCAATATTTATCTAAAAATTTTTCCATTGTGATGTAAGATTGTTTTTCTGTTTGAATATCTTTTACTTCTTGAAAAACATCTTTCAAACCTGCACGCAGATTGGTTATTTTTTCTATTTTTTGATATTCTTTCAAAAAATTGTCCCAATCTTCTAAGGAAATAAAAAAACCTTGTTGTTGTTGATAAGTAATTTGAGTGGTTTTAGGAAGCATATTTTTAGTCTATTTTTTATTTTTTTAAACGAAAAACAAGCGATTTTATTGTGCTAATTTTTCTATCATTTTATATAAGTTCTCTATTTGTTTTTCCATACTTTCTGTGCGTTTATCTTTTTCTGAAAGTAGTTTTTCGTATAATTTTTCCGCAGAATGAATGGTAAAATTTCCGCAATTATAAAATGTACTCTGTGATTCTGCTTTACAATTATTGAATATCAATTTTTCGTTAAATCCTACTAATTGACTTGTATTTATTTCTAAAACTTTGGCGATTTGTTCTAACTCTGTAAATGAAATATCTCTTGTTCTGCTATTTTCAATATCTTGATAAGTTCTTAGTTTTATGCCATTGAGTTGGTCAGCCATTTGTTCTTGTGTAAAGCCTTTGAGTTCTCTTAGTTTTTTGATATTTTCCTTAAGTGCTAATAATTCCATAATTTTATTTTGTTTTTGCGGTTAATAGGCAAGTTTTGTGCGTATTGAGTGTAGATATTTTGTAACTTTTTGAGTGTTTTTTTTCGTTTTAATTTGTAATTATTAAAATAGCCACAATTCATTGAAAATCAGTAAATTATGACTATTTTTTTGGATATATTGTTGCAAAAGTTTATTTTTGTAGTTTCAAAAAAACAAAAAAACATTACAACAATGAAATGCAAAGATACA